>NZ_CM145758.1:2470000-2777500 GCF_055635455.1 Paracoccus sp. KKT209 | reverse complement strand
GGTCGAGGCCGTGGCCCACCTGAACCACCTGCATCGCGCGGGCGTGATCCGGCAGGTCGGCGAAAGGCAGGGTGCGGCGCTGTGGGGGGCGTGACAGGCTGCACGCTTTCGGCTATCGCGGGGCAGACACAAACACGAGGGGCAGCCATGGCCGATTTCGACAACAAACCCGGTGCCACCCAGGGCACGATGGACCTGACCGACCACAAGAAGACCTTTGCGGGCTTCATGCGGGCGACCGTCTGGGTGATCGGCCTGTCGCTGGCGGCCCTGGTCTTTCTTGCCCTGACCAATTCCTGATCGCGCGGTTTTCGGCATGAAGAGACGCGTGTTCCTGGCGGCCAGCCTGCCGGTCGCCCTTTCGGCATGCGGTGCCGAGAATGTCTGGGCCAGCGATGAACAGGTCCGCGCGGCCCGTTACGTCTCGCCCGAGCCGCCGTCGATCACGCTGCTGACGGTGATCGGCATCCCGCGCGGTGAGGGCGGGCATTCCGCGCTGATGTTCAACGGCAGCCAGCGGGTGATCTATGACCCCGCCGGCAGCTGGCAGCATCCCCGCATCCCGGAACGCCGGGACGTGCTGTATGGCATCACCGACAACTTCAAGAACTTCTACATCGACTACCACGCCCGCTCGACCTATTGGGTGGCCGAGGATACCGTCCCTGTCAGCCGCGAGGTGGCCGACCTGGCCATCCGCCGGGCCGAGGCCAACGGCGCCGGCAACAAGAGCTTCTGCGCGGTGGAATCGGCCAGCGTCCTCTCCGGGGTGCCGGGCTTTGAGCGGGTGCCGCGGGGCTTTTCGCCGCTGCGGCTGCGCAACTGGTTCCTGACGCTGCCCAATGTCCAGTCCAAGCGGCACATGGACGGCGACCCGGCAAACAACCACGACGTCCTGCTGCGCCAGAAGGACGGCCGGATCGTGGGTTACGACAGAAGATAAAGCAGACCGAACAGCGTAATGCCCCCGGCCAGGATGGCCAGCATCACGTTCCTGGTCATGACCCCCACCGCCACGGTCGCCGTGGCGGCGGCCAGGCGCGCGGGGTCGGGATCGCCGCCGGTCGCGGCCGGCCACATCACCAGCGGCGCGACCAGCGCCGGCAGCACCGCGACGGGCGTATAGCGCAGCATCCGCAGCACCCATCCCGGCAGGTCCCGGTCGCCAAGCGCGCCCAGGAACGACCAGCGGATCAGGTAGGTGCCGACGCCCAGCACGACGATGATCGTCCAGATCTGAAGATCGCTTGCCTGCATCCTCATGCCCCCCGGCGTTCCATGCGCGCCTCGACCAGCGCGCCCGTCGCCATGCCCAGGGGCGCCGCGATCAGCAGGCCCAGCCCCGACGGCAGCCCCGCCAGCACCAGTGCCGCGACGATCGCCACAAAGCAGGCGGCCAGATGCGCGATGGTGCGCAGCATCGGCGCGATCATCGCCAGGAAGGTGATCGGCATGGCGAAGTCCAGCGCGACCTCCTCGGGGATGGCCTGGCCCACGGTCGCGCCGACCCAGGTGGCGACCATCCAGGGCAGGCACAGGACCAGCGCGGTCCCGGCGAAATAGGCCAGGCGCTGCGGGACCGACAGGCGGGGGTAGCGTTCGTAGTGCTGGATCGACAGCGCATAGCTCTGGTCGATCAGCGTATAGGCGACCCAGGCCTTTTGCGTGCCGGACGCGTCCCGCAGCCAGGGCAAAAGCGAGGCCGAATACATCGCCATGCGCAGGTTCACGGCCAGGCCTGACAGGATCACGATGATCGTGGGCGCATTGTCCGACAACAGCTGCACGGCGGTGAACTGCGACGCCCCGGCCAGCACCAGGATCGAAAAGCCCATGACCTGCGCGATGTCCAGCCCGGCCTCGGTCGCCACCACCCCGAACAGGATCGCGAAGGGGATGATCACCACCAGGAAGGGCAGCGACTGGACGATGCCATGCCGGAACGCCGCGCGGGGCGAGCGGGCGAGGGCACGTTCGGAGGCCGCGTCGGCGGGCGCTTGCCAGGCCGCGGGCTGGGGGGCGGGCGAGGGTGACATGGTGCTTTCGTCTTGCAGCGGTTCGCGGCACCTTGCTTGCACGACGCGCAATCCAAGGCAAGGCCGGCCCATGCAGATCCTGCACCCGATCCCCGATGCGGCGCTGCCGCGGGCCACGGCGCTGTGGCGCGCCCATTTCGGAATGCTGGGCTGGCCCGCCGGGCTGCGGCCATGTCAGGGAGTGGTGGCCATCGGCCGGGACGGGCGCCTGCTGGGCGTGATGGGGCTGCGCGACGCCTCGGGCGGGCTGGCCGCGCGCGACCTTGCGGCGCCGGGCTGGCTGTTCCGGCCGGCGCCCGCGACGGGCGATCTGGTGATCGACGGGCTGGCTGTGGCCACGCCGCGGCAGGGGATCGGCCGCGCCCTGGTGGCCGAGGCGCTGCGCCTTGCGGCCCGCCGCGCCCGTCCCGGCCTACGCGCCGAGGTGCGTCAGCGCAACGGGGGCGCGCTGGCCTTCTATGGCAGCCTGGGATTTGCCGAGGAAGGGCAGGGCCGCTATGGCCTGCCCTGGTGGGGGCAGGTCCATGTGCTGCGCCGGGACGCGGCCTAGCCGAAGACGCCCGAGACGCGGCCCAGCAGCATGAAGGCGCGGGCCGAACGGCTGTCGGCCAGGACCGCGATCTGCAGGTCGTCCAGCTGCGGCACGACACGGCCGATCAGCCCGTCGAAATGCCGCAGGAAGTGGTGCGCCGTGTCGCGGAAGATCTCGTCCTCGCGCAGCATGGCAGCGGCGATGTCCATCGCGTCGTCGTCATGGACGGCGCCCAGGGCCGCGACCGCGCTGCCACGCTCGCCAGCCGCAAAGCGGCGCCAGACATCCGGGCGCACCGGGTCGGGCGGCAGGTCGTCCATGTAAAGGTCGCGCCCGGCCATCAGCGTGACCACGTCCTGCGCGGAGCGAAGCACGCGCGAATGGGTCGGGTCCTTCAGTGCCTCGCGCAGCGCCTCGATCGCCTCGTGATCGTCGGGGCCGTCGGGAAAGTTCAGCGCGCGGATCAGCGTGCCTTCGCCGACCGAAGGGCCGTTGCCCTCATCCGGCCGCGGCGCGGCCTGGCGATGGTCGGCGGCGGGGCGCAGCTTGGGCGCGGCCGCGCGCAGCGCCGTGGCGGGATGCGCGGCGGCAGGCTCGGGCCGCGGCTCGGACACCCGGACGGTGACCGGATGCGGCTCGGGATGGGCCTCATCGTCTGGGGCCTCTCCGGTCTGCAACGCGCGGCGCAGCTCGCTCAGCCGGTGGCGCAGGTCCTCGGCCTCGGCACGCAGCACGGCGATGGCGCGGGCCAGCGACACCGCCAGCCAGATCAGCACGAGGGGCAGGACCACGCCGGTGGTCGCGACCAGGCGCGACACGCCGCCCGGGCCACTTTCGTCGTCGGGACCCAGCAGCCAGAACAGCGCGACAAGGAACAGCCAGACGCCGGTCAGTGCCAGGCCGACGGTGGTGATACGGTCGCGGTTGGACAGGCTGGAAATGCGGGCGATCAGGGACATGCGGGTCACTCGTACCGGATCGTGATGATCTCGTAGCTGCGCAGACCGCCGGGCGTGGTGACGTCGACGCTGTCGCCCTCGTCCTTGCCGATCAATGCGCGCGCCAGAGGGGACCGGATGTTCAAAAGGCCGCGCTCGATATCGGCCTCGGCCTCGCCCACGATCTGGTAGGTGCGCTCCTCCTCGGTGTCCTCGTCGATCAGCACAACGGTCGCGCCGAACTTGATGCTGCCGGACAGCTTGGAGGGGTCGAACTGCTCGGCCCGCGACAGCAGCCCTTCCAGTTCCTTGATGCGGCCCTCGATGAAGCCCTGCTTTTCGCGCGCGGCGTGGTATTCGGCATTCTCGGACAGGTCGCCATGTTCGCGCGCCTCGGCAATGGCACGGATGATGGCGGGGCGTTCCTTCGATTTCAGCTCGCCCAGCTCTCGTTCCAGCGCCTGATAGCCCCTGCGGGTCATCGGTATCTTTTCCATCGCTGCCCTGTCCTTCGTGGGATGCGGTTGCCATCCAAGTGCTAAGGCAACGCCCCTGCCATTCGGATGGCAGGGGCGTGGCACCTTGTCGGCCGGCATCGTGACCCCAATTTCCGCCGCATTGCAAGCCTGCATCGGCGGGTCTGCGGCATTGCAGCATCTTTCGCCATATCCTTCGCCGCGTCACGATTGCCCCGCCATGCCGGGCAGGTTACAGGCTGTGCCCAGCCAATTTGCCACAGGGGGACCATCGGATGATCGAGGAGAGCGGGATCGAGCGCGAGTCGATGGAGTATGACGTCGTGATCGTGGGGGCGGGTCCGAGCGGTCTGTCGGCGGCGATCCGGCTGAAGCAGATCGACCCCGAACTGTCGGTCGTGGTGCTGGAGAAGGGCTCGGAGGTCGGGGCGCATATCCTGTCGGGTGCGGTCCTGGACCCCTGCGGGCTGACCCGGCTGATCCCCGACTGGAAGGCGAAGGGCGCGCCGCTGACCACCGAGGTCACCGACGACAACTTCTACGTCCTGGGCGAGGCGGGCCAGGTGCGGGTGCCGAACTGGCCGATGCCGCCCCTGATGTCGAACCACGGCAACTACATCGTCTCCATGGGCAATGTCTGCCGCTGGATGGCAGAGCAGGCCGAGGCGCTCGGCGTCGAGATCTTCCCCGGGATGGCCGCCAGCCAGGTCGTCTGGAACGGCGACCGGGTCGCGGGCGTCGTCGCCGGCGAGTTCGGCCGCAATCCCGACGGCTCCATCGGCGACGGCTACGAGCCGGGGATGGAGCTTCTGGGCAAGTATGTCTTCATCGCCGAGGGCGTGCGCGGGAGCCTGGCCAAGCAGATCAACGAGCGGCTGAACCTGACCGCGGGATCGGATGCGCAGAAGTTCGGCCTGGGCATGAAGGAGATCTGGGAGGTCCGCCCCGAGAAGTTCCAGAAGGGCCGCGTCGTGCACACGATGGGCTGGCCCCTGGGCAAGAACGCGGGCGGCGGCAGCTTCATCTATCACCTCGAGAACAACCAGGTGCTGGTCGGCTTCGTCGTCCACCTGAACTACAAGAACCCGCATCTCTATCCCTACATGGAGTTCCAGCGCTTCAAGCACCACCCGATGGTGGCGGACCTGCTGGAGGGCGGCAAGCGCATCAGCTATGGCGCCCGCGCCATCAGCGAGGGCGGCTTCCAGTCGCTGCCGCAGATGTCGTTCGAGGGGGGGCTGCTGCTGGGATGTTCCGCCGGCATGGTCAACCTGCCGCGCATCAAGGGCAACCACAACGCGATGCTGTCGGGCATCGCCGCCGCCGATGCCGCCGCCGCCGCGATCCATGCCGGGCGCGAGGGCGACCGGCTGGCCGATTACGACGCGGCCGTCCGCGGGGGCGAGATCGGCCAGGACCTCAAGCGGGTCAGAAACGTCAAGCCGATGTGGTCCAAGCTGGGCCTGACCGCCAGCCTGATGCTGGGCGGCTTTGACATGTGGGTGGCGAACCTGACCGGCTGGAACCCCTTGGGCACCTGGAGCCACGGCAAGTCCGACGCCGCCGCCACCGGCAAGGCGGCCGACCACAAGCCGATCGACTATCCGCGCCCCGACGGCGTGCTGTCCTTCGACCGGCTGACGAACGTGGCCTTCTCCTTCACCAACCACGAGGAAAGCCAGCCCTGCCACCTGAAGCTGCGCGACCCGTCGATCCCCATCGCGGTGAACCTGCCCGAATATGCCGAGCCCGCGCAGCGCTATTGCCCGGCCGGCGTCTACGAGGTCGTCCAGGACGAGGCCGGCCCGCGCTTTGTCATCAACTTCCAGAACTGCGTCCACTGCAAGACCTGCGACATCAAGGACCCCAGCCAGAACATCGTCTGGACCACCCCCCAGGGCGGGGACGGGCCGAACTACCCGAACATGTGATGGAAGCGAAAAGCCGCAGGCGTTGCAGGCGGGCAAGGCAGGGGTATAGGCTGCGGGCAACGAAAACGTGATTACCGGAAGGCCCGCAGTGATCCTGACCCAGACCCGCCCGGCTCTTGCGCGACTGGCGCTTCTTGCCCTTCTGCTGGGCAGCACCACGACGCCTTCCTGGGCGCAGGACGATGACCGTCCGGACCCGCGGCCCGTGCCGGCGGCGGAGCCTGCACCGCAGGAGGCTGCGCCGCAGGAGCCGGCGCCGCTGACGCGGGGCCTGGCCGGCCCCTATCTGGCCGCCCGCATGGCCACGGTCGAAAACGACTTTCGCGCCGCCGCGCGCTATTTCGTGCAGGCCTCGGCCCATGATCCCGGCGACGTCTACCTGCAGGACAGCGCACTGGTCGCCCTGGCCTCGGCCGGAGAGGTCGAGCGTGCGGTCACCCAAGCCGAGCGGATGATCCTGGCCGATGAGGGGACCGAACTGGCCGGCCTGCTGCGCCGCGCGCAGCTGGTCCGCGCCGGCGACTGGACGGGCCTGCTGCAGCTGATCGAGACCGACCGCAGCCCCGACATGCCGCTGGAGGAGGACCTGCTGGACGGCACGATGCGCGGATGGGCGCTGCTGGGGGCGGGGCGCGCCTCGGACGCGCTGGCCGCCTTCGAGGGCATGGCCGCCGATGAGAGCCTGGCGCCGATCGTGAACTATCACCTGGCGCTGGCCCGGGCCCTGGTCGGGGATTACGAGACCGCTGACAGCCTGATGCAGAAGTCCGAGGCGGGCGGACACCTGCTGGGCCTGATCTCCCGCGTGCAGATCCTGAGCCAGCTGGAGCGGCGGGACGAGGCTCTGGCCCTTCTGGACAAGGTCGAGGGCATCGATGCCGAGCCGCAGCTGATGGCCCTGCGCCAGCGCCTGCGCGACGGCCAGCCGGTGCCCTTCGAGGTGATCGCGGGCCCCGCCGACGGGATCGCGCATCTGCTGCTGTCCTTTGCCTCGGCCCTGGCCACCAGCCCGGATCCCGAGCCGCTGTCGTTGATCCACGCGCGCTTGGCGGCCTGGATCTCGCCCGAGAACCCCGAGGCGCGGCTGATGGTCGCCCAGCTTCTGCAGGACCGCCAGCAGTTCGACCTGGCCGAGACCGAGTTCGAGGCTGTGCGCCGCATGGACCAGATGCGCCCCGTGGCGGAACTGAGCCGCATCGACGCCCTGTCGCGCGCCGATCGCCGGGACGAGGCCGAAAAGGCCGCGCTGGCCCTGACCGCCGCCTATCCGCAGCTGCCGCAGGCCTGGGTCGCGCTTGGGGACGTGCTGCGCCAGCAGGAGAAGTTCGGCGCCGCCGTCCCCAGCTATGACAAGGCGCTGGCCCTGCTGAAGGACGCGCCGCCCCAGGCGCGCTGGTTCGCGCTTTATGCCCGCGGGATCTCGCTGGAGCGGGCGGGCGAGTTCGACCGCGCCGAGGAGGACCTGCTGGCCGCGCTGGAGATCCGACCGGACCAGGCCAGCCTGCTGAACTACCTGGGCTATTCCTGGATCGACCGGAACAGGAACCTGGACCGGGCGCTGGAGATGATCCAGCGCGCGGTCGAGCTGTCGCCCGGCGACGGCTATATCCTGGACAGCCTGGCCTGGGCCTATTTCCGGCTTGGCCGCTACGAGGAGGCGGTGGCGCCGATGGAGCAGTCGATCGCCACCATGGCCTCGGACCCGCTGGTCAACGACCACCTGGGCGACATCTACTGGATGGTCGGCCGCACCCGCGAGGCCGAGATCCAGTGGCGCCGCGCCCTGTCGCTGCAGCCGGGGCAGTCGGGCGAGGTCGATCCCGACCGCATCCGTGCCAAGCTGGATCGCGGCCTGGATGCGGTTCTGGCCGAAGAGGGCGCGGACGGCCCGGATGCCCCCCTCCGCCAGACCGAGGCCGACGCCACCGAATGACCGCCCCAAACCCGGCGCTGACCGAGGCCGCGCCCGCCAAGCTGAACCTTGCGCTGCATGTCACGGGGCGACGCGCCGACGGCTATCACCTGCTGGATTCGCTGGTCTGCTTTGCGGATATGGGCGATGTGGTGCAGCTGTCGCCCGGGCCCCTGTCCCTGCGCATCGATGGCCCCTTCGCGGCGGGTCTGTCGGATCAGGACAACCTCTGCCTGCGGGCCGCCCGGCTGGTGGGCGGGCAGGCGGCCATCCGGCTGGTCAAGAACCTGCCCGTCGCCTCGGGGATCGGCGGCGGGTCGGCCGATGCGGCGGCGGTCCTGCGCGGCCTTGCGCGGATGGGCCATGACCTGCCCGCGGCACTCGAACAGCTGGGCGCCGACGTGCCGGTCTGCCTGGCCTCAAGCCCGGCGCGGATGCAGGGCATCGGAGAGATCGTGACCCCGCTGCCGCCGCTGCCGCCCCTGCACCTGGTGCTGGTCAATCCGGGCATTGCGGTCGCCACCCCGCGCATCTTTGCCGGGCTGACCTGCCGCGAGAACCCGCCGCTGCCGGAAATCCCGGCCTTCGCGGATGCGGGCGCCCTGATCGGCTGGCTGGCGGGCACGCGCAACGACCTGCAGCCCCCCGCTCTCGCGGCCGCGCCCGTCATCCAGACCGTGCTGGAGGCGCTTCGGTCGCAGGGGGCGGGCCTGGCGCGCATGTCGGGATCGGGGGCCACCTGCTTTGGCATCTTCGGCGGGTCAGGGCCTGCCCGTGCGGCGGCTGCGGCGCTTGCGCGCAACGGCTGGTGGGCGGTTCCGACCGAACTGGCGCCCGCCCCGGCAGGTCGCTAGACTGCCCGCGATTTCAGCGGAGGATCCCATGCTGCGCCTTGGCGTCAATATCGACCACGTCGCCACCATTCGGAACGCCCGGGGTTCCCCCTGGCCCGACCCGTTGCGTGCCGCGCAGTTGGCCGAACAGGCGGGCGCCCACGGCATCACCGCGCATCTGCGCGAGGATCGCCGCCACATCAGCGATGCCGACATCGACGCGCTGATGGCGCACCTGACGCTGCCCCTGAACCTGGAAATGGCCGCCACGGCCGAGATGCAGGCCATCGCGCTGCGCCATCGCCCCCATGCCGTCTGCATCGTTCCCGAAAAGCGCGAGGAGCGCACGACCGAGGGCGGCCTGGACGTCGCCGGCAACGACAACATGCTGGGCGCGTTCATTGCCCCCCTGCGCGAGGTGGGCTGCCGCGTGTCGCTGTTCATTGGCCACGAGGAGGAGCAGATCCGCGCCGCGGCCCGCATCGGCGCCGCCGTGGTCGAGCTGCATACCGGCGCCTATTGCGACCTGGACACCGAAGGCCGCCATGCCGAACGCGACGCCGAACTGGCGGCGCTGCGCGAGGGCGCGGAACTGGCTCATAGCCTGGGGCTGGAGGTTCATGCAGGCCACGGCCTGACCTTCGACACGGTTGGCCCGGTCGCGGCCATCCCGCAACTGGCCGAACTGAACATCGGCCATTTCCTGATCGCCGAATCCGTCTTCATCGGGCTGGAAGCCGCCATTCGCGAAATGCACCGCCGCATGGCGGATGCCCGTGGCTGAACCGGACGATCGGACCCTCATGACGGCCCGCAGACCATGATCCTCGGCATCGGCAGCGACCTTGCGAATATCGACCGCATCCGGTCCACGCTGGACCGGTTCGGCGACCGCTTCCGGCACCGGGTCTTCACCGACACCGAACTGGCCAAGGCCGCCCGTCGCGCAGACGAGGCCGGGACCCTGGCCAAGCGGTGGGCCGCCAAGGAGGCCTGTTCCAAGGCGCTTGGCACGGGGCTGGCCATGGGCATCAGCTGGCGCGACATGGCGGTGTCGAACCTGCCCTCGGGGCAGCCGGTCATGGCGCTGACGGGCTGGGCGCGGGACCGGCTGGCGGGGATGACGCCGCCGGGACATCATGCGGTCGTCCATGTGACGCTGACCGACGATCACCCCTGGGCGCAGGCCTTCGTGGTGATCGAGGCGCGACCGGGCCTGCCGGAAGCTTGACTTTTTCCCCTGCCGGGGACCATGAACGCGCGATGCGGACCGGCCGCAGGCAGCGATGAAGAAAGACGGACATCATGGCGGACAGCTCGATCCAGAAAAAGGACGGCATCTGGGAAACGGTCAAGACCGTCTTCTGGGCGCTGGTCATCGCGGGCATCTTCCGCACGCTGTTCTTCCAGCCCTTCTGGATCCCTTCGGGCAGCATGAAGGACACGCTGCTGATCGGGGACTTTCTTTTCGTCAACAAGATGGCCTACGGCTATTCGGCGCATAGCTGCCCCTTCTCGCTCTGCCCGATCTCGGGGCGGATCCTGGACAGCGCGCCCGAGCGCGGCGATGTCGTGGTCTTCCGCCACCCGACCCGTGACGTCGACTTCATCAAGCGCGTGATCGGCCTGCCGGGCGACACGATCCAGATGCGCAGCGGCCGTCTGTGGCTGAACGGCGAGGAGGTCCAAGTGACCGACGCCGGCGATTTCATCGAGGTCAAGGACCAGCAGGGTCCGCAGGGCCTGATCCCGCGCTGCGTGAACGACCCGGTCCCGCAGGGCGGCGACTGCGTCAAGGAACGCGCCACCGAGACCCTGCCCGGCGGGCGCAGCCATGACGTGCTGAACATCGTCGATGGCTGGGTCGCCGACGACACGCCGACCTTCACCGTCCCCGAGGGCCAGTACTTCTTCATGGGCGACAATCGCGACAATTCCGAGGACAGCCGCTTTCCCGCCGAGATCGGCGGCCTGGGTTTTGTCCCGGCCGAATTCCTGATCGGTCGTGCCGACCGGATCATGTTCTCGTCGGCGGGGCGGTCGCTGCTCTATTTCTGGACCTGGCGGGCCGATCGCTTCTTCAAGGCGGTGGAGTGACCCCCGGCGCCGACATCCGTGCCTTCATGGCCCGTCTGGGGCACGACTTTGCGCGCCCCGAGCTGCTGGTGCGCGCGCTGACCCACGGCTCGATCGCCAGCGTCACGCGCCCCGACAACCAGCGGCTGGAATTCCTGGGCGACCGCGTGCTGGGCCTGGTGATGGCCGAGGCGCTGTACTTTGCCGACGAGGCCGCGACCGAGGGCCAGCTGGCGCCGCGCTACAATGCGCTGGTGCGCGGCGAGACCTGCGCCGCCATTGCCCGCGACATCGGCCTGGGCGAGGTGCTGAAGCTGGGCCGCTCCGAGATGCTGTCGGGCGGCCGCCGGAAAGAGGCGCTGCTGGCCGACGCGATGGAGGCCGTTCTGGCGGCGGTCTACCTGGACGCGGGCTTCGACGCCTCGCGGGCGGTCGTGCTGCGCCACTGGACGCCGCGGCTGGACCGGGTGGAAAAGGACAGCCGCGACGCCAAGACGGCCCTGCAGGAATGGGCGCAGGCCCATGGCATGCCGCCCCCCCATTACGAGCAGACCGAGCGCAGCGGCCCCGACCACGCGCCGGTCTTCCTGATCACCGTGCGGCTGGAAGACGGAAGCCAGGCCCAAGCCAAGGGCTCCGGCACCAAGCGCAGCATCGAACAGGCCGCCGCGCAGGTGCTGCTGGACCGGCTGGAAGGACAGACATGACCGAAGACACCCCCGACACCCCGCCCACCCGTGCGGGCTTTGTCGCCCTGATCGGCGAACCCAATGCCGGCAAGTCGACGCTGCTGAACCAGATGGTCGGCGCCAAGGTGTCGATCGTGACCCACAAGGTCCAGACCACCCGCGCGCGCATCCGCGGCATCGCGATGCACGGGCCGGCGCAGATCGTCTTTGTCGACACGCCGGGCATCTTCCGGCCGCGCCGGCGGCTGGACCGCAGCATGGTCGCCGCGGCCTGGGGCGGGGCGTCCGACGCGGACCTGGTGCTGCTGCTGATCGAGGCGCATCGCGGCCTGACCGAGGGCACGCAGGCGATCCTGGACCAGCTGATGCAGCTGGGGCAGGGCACGCCCGTGGCCCTGGTCATCAACAAGATCGACCGCGTCAAGTCCGAGACTCTGCTGGCACTCTCCAAGCAGATGAACGAGGCCTATCCCTTTGCCCAGACCTTCATGATCTCGGCCGAGAAGGGCTATGGCTGCCCGCAGCTGCGCGACTGGCTGGGCCGGTCGCTGCCGGAAAGCCCCTGGCTTTACCCCGAGGACCAGATCGCCGACCTGCCCATGCGCATGATCGCCGCCGAGATCACCCGCGAAAAGCTGACCCTGCGCCTGCACGAGGAGATCCCCTATCAGCTGACGGTCGAGACGGAGGGCTGGGAGGAAAAGAAGGACGGCAGCGCGCGGGTCGAGCAGGTCGTCTATGTCGCCCGTCAGGGCCACAAGGGCATCGTGCTGGGCAAGGGCGGCGAGACGATCAAGGCCGTGGGCCAAGCCGCCCGGCTGGAGCTGGAGGCCTTCATGGGCCGCACGGTCCACCTGTTCCTGCAGGTCCGCGTCCGCGAGAACTGGCAGGACGAGGCCGAGCGCTATGACGAGATGGGCCTGAACTTTCGCGACGGCGACGCCGGGCGGACATGAGCCAGCCGCGGCTGGCCGCCTCCCTCTGGGTGGCGGCCTATCTGGCACGGCTGGGGCAGGCGGGCATTCCCGCCTATGTCATCGCGCGGGGCGACGACACGGCCGGGGCGGTGGCCGTCAAATGCGCGCGGCTGGACGGCTCGGCGCAGCTGTGGATGCGCGAATGGGACTTTGACACCGACAACCGCCCCTGGGTCGCGGTCGAGGACGGGCCCGAGCCGCAGGTGGACGCTGCCATCGCCCGGCAGCGCGCCCGCGATCCCGACCTGTGGGTCCTGGAGATCGAAAGCCGCGACGGCCGCACGCTGCTGGACCAGGACGGGCTGTTCTGACCTCTGGCGCGGGCGCTGCTTGCAGAATATGCAGCCTCCATGAGCAGCCCCGCCGCCCCCCAGACCGATTCGCCCAAAGGGCTTCTTTATGCCATCGCGGCCTATGGGCTTTGGGGCTTTCTGCCGATCTTCATGAAGGCGCTGGCCCATGTTCCGCCGGCGGAGGTCATCGCCCATCGCGTCCTCTGGTCGCTGCCCATCGCCGCCGCCGTCCTGATCTGGCAGGGCCGCGCCGCCGAGGTGCGCCAAGCCCTGCGCCAGCCCCGCCTGCTGGCCATGGCCGCGCTGACCGCGATGCTGATTTCCGTCAACTGGCTGATCTATGTCTGGTCCATCGCGAATGACCACGCACTGGACGCGGCGCTTGGCTATTACATCAACCCGCTGTTCAGCGTCTTTCTGGGCGCCACCCTGCTGGGGGAACGGCTGTCGCGCGGCCAGTTCGCGGCCATCGCGCTGGCCGCGGCGGCCGTGGTGATCCTGACCGTGCAGGCGGGCAGCCTGCCGCTGGTCGCCATCGGGCTGACCCTGTCCTGGGGGTTCTACGCCTATTGCAAGAAAAGCCTTCCCCTGGGCCCCAACCAGGGCTTCACGTTGGAGGTGCTGCTGCTGACGCCCTTCGCCGTCGCCTTCCTGATCTGGCAGGCCGCCCAGGGCCAGGCGCATTTCGGCGGCGACAGCATGGACACGCTGCTGCTGCTGGGCTGCGGACCCGTCACGGCGATCCCGCTGCTGTTCTATGCCAATGGCGCCAAGCTGATCCGCCTGTCGACGATCGGCATCCTGCAATATATCGCGCCGACGATGATCTTCCTCTGCGCGGTGCTGCTGTTCGGGGAACCCTTCGACGGCGCCCGGCTGATCGCCTTTCCGATGATCTGGGCGGCTTTGGCCATCTATTCGGTGACGCTGTTGCGTCAGGCGGGCCAGCGTCGGCGTGACCGGCGCGAACTGGCCGCCCGGCGCGCGCAATGATCTGGCACCCCCTGCGCCGATGACGCAAGCTGGCCGCGACTGAGGCGGAGGCGGCGATGGAATGGCAGGCAGAGGGCACGGTGATCGGGCGCCGCCTTCATGGCGAAACCGCGGTCATCATCGACGTGCTGACGCTGGAACACGGGCGCCATGCGGGGGTCGTGCCCGGCGGCAGCTCGCAACGGCGCAGCGCGATGCTGCAACCCGGGGCGCGGCTGGACCTTCGCTGGCGGGCGCGGCAGTCGGACCAGCTGGGCACCTTTGCCATCGAGCCGCTGCGTCTGCGCAGCGGGCTGATGACCGATCCGACCGCGCTGGCGGGGCTGAACGCGATCTGCGCGCTGCTGCTGTTCGTCCTGCCGGAACGCGACCCGCATCCGCAGCTGGCCGCGCGGACCGAGGCGCTTCTGGACCTGATCGAGGCTGGCGGCGACTGGCCCCCCCTCTACCTGCAATGGGAAATGTCGCTTCTGGACGAGATGGGCTTTGGGCTGGACCTTTCCGCCTGCGCGGTGACCGGCGCGCGCGAGGGACTGGCCTATGTCAGCCCACGGTCGGGCCGCGCGGTCAGCCGCGCAGGCGCCGGGGAATGGGCCGACCGACTGCTGCCGCTGCCGGCGCTGATGGGGGGCGCGGGGGACAATCGCGGCCGGGGCCTGGCCGAGGGACTGGCGATCACCGGTCATTTTCTGGAACATCGGCTGGCGGCCGAACTGGTCGGGCGCCACCTGCCGGCCGCGCGCGCGCGGCTGGTGCGGCGGCTGGAGGCGGGTCGGGGTCGCACCCCTGACCTGCCGTGACCCGCGGGACGTCATCCCGCGGGGCCTGTCGCCTTACTGGTTGCCGCGCGCCGCCGCCAGGGCGTCGGTCGCCTGGTCGGCCGGGCGGCCGCTTTCAAAGATCAGCCAGGTCGGGCCCTTGATGCGCAGGACGCCGCCGTAATATTCCATCTCGGTCGCCTGCTGCAGCGCCTGGAAGAACCGCTGTTCGACGGCCAGATCCTTGCATTCGGTCACGCCGGTCGTCTGCAGCGGTTCAAAGGCGATCGCCGGCAGCGGCACCGTGTTGCGCGCGGCGTAACCGTTGCAGGGGCCGCGGCCCGAGATGCCCTCGGGACGGGTGGTCAGGGTGATGTTGCGCAGGGGCACCGTGCCGTTGCCGATGCCGACCAGCACATAGTCGTTCGCCGGAATCCCGCCCATCGGATCGCCTGCCGGTTCAGAGGCGCAGGCGGCAAGAAGCAGGGTCGCGGCGCAGGCAAGGCCAGCGGCGGGGCGGAACATGGAGGGCATGGCAGACTCCTGGGAGGAAATGCGAAACTGGCGTGGAATACCCCCATTCATCGGCGTAATCCAGCCTATCGGCCCCTTATCCCAAAAGACGCCGCGCGATCACCTGCGCCTGAATCTCGGCCGCGCCCTCGAAAATGTTCAGAATCCGGGCGTCGCACAGCACGCGGCTGATCTGGTATTCCAGCGCGAAACCGTTGCCTCCGTGGATTTGCAGGGCATTGTCGGCGCTGGACCAGGCGATGCGCGCGCCCAGCAGCTTGGCCATCCCGGCCTCCAGGTCGCAGCGGTGACCGTGATCTTTTTCCCACGCGCTGAAATAAGTCAGCTGTCGCGCGATCATGATTTCGACAGCCATCATCGCCAATTTGTCAGCGACACGGGGAAAGGCGATCAGCGGCTTGCCGAACTGCCTGCGGTCCAGCGCGTATTGCAGCCCCAGCTCCAGCGCATTCTGCGCCACGCCAATGGCACGGGCGGCGGTCTGGATGCGGGCCGATTCGAAGGTCTGCATCAGCTGCTTGAAGCCCTGGCCCGTCACCCCGCCCAGAAGGTTCGCCCCCGCCACGCGGAAGCCGTCAAAGCCCAGCTCGTATTCCTTCATGCCGCGATAGCCCAGGACCTCGATCTCGCCGCCGGTCATGCCGGGGGTGGGGAAGGGGGCGTCTTCCGTGCCGGGGGTCTTTTCGGCCAGGAACATCGACAAGCCGCGGTAATCGGTGGTGTCGGGCTCGGTCCGGGCCAGCAGCGTCATCACATGGGTGCGCGCGGCATGGGTGATCCAGGTCTTGTTGCCGGTGACGACCCAGTCCTCGCCCTCCTTCACCGCCCGCGTCCGCAGGGAGCCCAGGTCGCTGCCGGTATTGGGTTCGGTAAAGACGGCCGTGGGCAGGATCTCTCCGCTGGCCAGCTTCGGCAGCCAATGGGCCTTCTGGTCGTCCGTGCCGCCGCAGATGATCAGCTCGGCCGCGATCTCGCTGCGGGTGCCAAGGCTGCCCACGCCGATATAGCCCCGCGACAACTCCTCCGAGACGACGACCATCGCCGCCTTGGACATGCCCAAGCCCCCGAACTCCTCGGGAATGGTCAGGCCGAAGACGCCCAGCTCGGCCAGCTCCTCGATGATCTCCATCGGGATCAGCTCGTCCTTCAGGTGCCAGCCATGGGCATGGGGCGTGACCTTGTCCTCGGTCCAGCGGCGGAACTGGTCGCGGATCATCTCCAGGTCCTCGTCCAGACCCGAGGCGCCAAAGGTCGCCGCACCGCGGTTGTCGGCGATCAGCTGCGCCAGTTCGGCCCGCGCCTCGGGCGTGTTGCCGGCCATCAGGGCCCGCGCGGGTTCGGACGGCTCCCAACTGACGCCCAGATCCGACAGGCGCGCGAATTCGGTCTGGCTCATCGGGATGCCGCCGGCGATCTGCGTCAGGTATTCGCCAAAGCCGATCCGCGTGATCAGCGCCTCGATCGGACCATCGACGCGGGCCGACCAGGCGTGCAGCTGCTTGAGCGCCTCGACATAGGTGGCCAGCCAGGACAGCGCATGGGCGCCGTGCTGATGCAGCTCCAGCGCCTCGGCGTCCACGCGGCCCTGCACCGACACCTGCGCGCGCAGCGTCTCGGACGCGCGGGCCAGCAGGTCTTCGAGTTCCGACAGGACGGTTTCGGTCCGGTTCTGCATGTCTTTCATCGATTCGTCCTTTCGCGGCATTGCAGCATGGGTAACCCCTTCGCAGGTGCAGCGCAACATTTATGCGCGTCAGGCAATATCCACGATCTAATGTGTCGCACCGGTTCGTGCCGCCGGTCCTTGGCAGATCCCGGAAAACAAGCGGCCTTTTCCTTTCACGGCAAGGCGGTTAGCTTGGCCCCCATGTTCGGACTGGAGCCCTGGCAATTCGTGGCGGCCCTCGGGATCACCGCCTTCGCGGGCTTCGTGAAGGGCGCCCTGGGCTTTGCCATGCCGATGATCATGATGTCGGCCTTCGGCTCGATCATGCCGGCCACCGTCGCACTGGCGGCGATGATCCTGCCCACGCTGATCACCAATGTGCAGCAGAGCTTTCGCGACGGCCGCGGCGCCGCCCTCCGCTCGATCCGCAAGTTCCGGTTGCATATCGCGATGGTCGCGCTCTTCATCTGCGTCTCGGCCGGCTTCGTGACCCTGCTGCCGCAATGGCTGATGTACGGGCTGCTGGGCCTGCCCATCACGGGGTTCGCCCTCTGGCAACTGTCCGGCCGGCCGCTGGTCCTGCACCTGCACCACCGCCGCCGGGCCGAGGCGCTTTCGGGCGTGATCGGCGGGCTTTACGGGGGCATCTCGGGGATCTGGGGGCCGCCGCTGATCGTCTATCTTCTGTCGATCGGCACCGAAAAGCGCGAACAGGTCCGGGTGCAGGGCGTCGTCTTCCTGATCGGCGCCGTGGTCCTGACCGTCGCGCATCTGGTGTCGGGCCTGCTGAACCTGCAGACGCTGCCGCTGTCGGTTCTGCTCTGCCTGCCGGCCATGGCCGGGATGCAGGCGGGCTTTGCCTTGCAGGACCGGCTGGATGTGGGGCAGTTTCGACGATGGACGCTGGTCCTTCTGATCCTGACCGGGTTGAACCTGGTCCGACGCGCCTTTGAACTGTGGAGCCTTTCATGATCGATGCCGCCGACCTGACCGCCCGCCTGATCCGCTGCCCCTCGGTCACACCGGAGGAGGGAGGCGCGCTGGTGCTGCTGCAGGACCTGCTGGAGGAGGCGGGCTTCGAGGTGCATCGCGTGGACCGGAACGGCACCGCCAACCTGTTCGCGCGGTGGGGCGCCAAGGGGGCGCGGACCTTCGGCTTCAACGGGCATACGGATGTGGTGCCTCCGGGTGATCCGGGATCCTGGACGCATCCGCCCTTTTCCGGTCATCTCGACGACGAGGGCGTGATCTGGGGGCGCGGCGCGACCGACATGAAATCGGGCGTCGCGGCCTTCGTGGCCGCCGCCATCGACTTTGTCCGCCAGACCCCGCCCGACGGGGCGCTGATCCTGACCATCACCGGGGACGAGGAGGGGCCGTCCCGCGACGGCACCATCGCCATCCTGGACTGGATGGCGCAGCAGGGCGAGCGCATGGACGTCTGCATCGTGGGCGAGCCGTCGAACCCCGACCACATGGGCGAGATGATGAAGATCGGCCGCCGCGGCTCGGCCACCTTCCGCATCGGCGCCAGGGGGGTGCAGGGGCACGCGGCCTATCCGCACCGGGCCAAGAACCCGTTGCATGCGCTGACCCGCTATCTGGCCGAACTGACCACGGAACCCCTGGACGACGGGACCGACCATTTCGATCCTTCCGGGCTGCAGATCACCTCGATCGACTGCGGGAACCCGGCCTCGAACGTGATCCCGGAATCGGCATCGGCCGTGGTGAACATCCGCTTCAACGACCTGCACAGCGGCGCGGGCCTGGCCGAACGCCTCGCCGACCACGCCGCCCGGATCGAGGCCGAGACCGGCGTCACCCTGACCGTCACGGCCGAGATCTCGGGCGAGGCCTTCCTGACCGCCCCGGGCCCCTTCGTGGACATGGTCCGCGATGTCGTGACCCAGGAAACCAACCGCCAGCCGGTGCTGTCCACCTCGGGCGGGACCTCGGACGCGCGCTTTGTCAAGGATCACTGCCCGGTGGTCGAATTCGGGCTGGTCGGACACCTCATGCACCAGGTCGACGAACGCGTCCCGGCCCAGCAGGTCCGCCAGCTTCAGTCGATCTATCACCGCGTCTTGGAGAGATTTTTCGAATGAGGATCGAAGAGACCACCGACCTGGCCCTGTGCCATGCGCTGCGCCGCACCGTCTTCATTGAGGAGCAGGGCGTCGCCGAGGCCGAGGAGATGGACGACCAGGACGAGGGCGCGATCCACCTGCTGGCCTGGCAGGGCGACTGCCCGGTGGGAACGGCCCGGCTGATCCTGAAGGGCGACATCGGCAAGATCGGCCGCGTCTGCGTCCTGCCCGAGATGCGCGGCACGGGCCTCGGCGCCGCACTGATGCGCGCCGCGATGGATGCGCTGCGGGTGCGGCCGGGGGTTGCGCGCGCGCGCCTCGGGGCGCAGACGCATGCGATCGGATTTTACGAAAAGCTGGGCTTTGTGGCCGAAGGGCCCGTCTACGATGACGCGGGCATTCCGCATCGGGACATGACCCGCGAACTTTGATGCCACGCACAGCGTTGGCGTCCCATCACAAGGCATGACGCGATGACCCAGATTCCCAGCAAGGCCCAGATCCTCGAATGGGTCGCCGAACATCCCGACGCGAATTCCAAGCGCGACATCGCCAAGGCCTTCGGCATCAAGGGCGCCGGCCGGATCGAGCTGAAGCGCCTGTTGAAGGAACTGGAATCCGAGGGCCAGCTGGAGCGGCGGCGCCGCCATTATCTGGATGCGGAAAAGCTGCCGCCGGTGACGGTGCTGGAGCTGCTGGCCCCCGACGGGTCGGGTGACTTGTTCGCGCGGCCGATGGAATGGCGGGGCGAAGGCCCGATGCCGCGCATCCTCTACCTGCCGCGCCAGACCGACCCCGCGCTTGGCCGCGGCGACCGCTTCCTGGGCCGGCTGATCGAGGTCATGGGCGAGGACCACCAGTACGAGGCGCGCCTGATCCGCCGGATCACCGTCAGCCCCAACCGCATCACCGGCATCTTCCGCAAGGACAGCGAGGGCGGCCGGATCATGCCCATCGACAAGGGCCAGGACAAGGAATGGCGCGTCCGCGCCGGCGACACCCTGGGCGCCGAGAACGGCGAGCTGGTGCAGGCCGAACAGACCGGCCCCCGCGCCCGCATGGGCCTGCCAAGCGCCCGCATCATCGAACGCCTGGGCGACCCTTCGGCCCCGCGCGCGGTCAGCCTGATTGCCATCCACCAGCACGGCATTCCCGACGAATTCCCCGACAAGGTCCTGGCCGAGGCCGAGGCCGCCAAGCCCGCGCCGCTGAAGGGCCGCGACGACCTGCGCGACCTGCCCCTGGTCACCATCGACCCCTCGGACGCGCGCGACCATGACGACGCCGTGGCCGCCCATGCCGAGGAGGACGGCGGCGCCACCATCTGGGTCGCGATCGCCGATGTCGCCCATTACGTCCGCCCCGGCAGCGCGCTGGACCGCGAGGCGTGGAAGCGCGGCAACTCGACCTATTTCCCCGACCGTGTGGTGCCGATGCTGCCCGAGGCGCTGTCGGCCGACCTGTGTTCGCTGCACGAGGACGTCGACCGCCCGGTGCTGGCGGTCCGCATGCGCCTGGATGCCGAAGGCAACAAGGTCAGCCACAGGTTCCACCGCGGCATCATGCGCAGCCGCGCCAGTCTCTCCTATGAACAGGCCCAGGCCGCCGCGGACGGCACGCCCGATGCGCCGACCGCGGCCCTGATGGACAGCGTGATCACGCCGCTGTGGCACGCCTATGGCCTGCTCAAGGGGGCGCGCGCGCGGCGCCAGCCCTTGGACCTGGACCTGCCCGAACGGCGGATCGAGCTGACCCCGGACGGGCGGGTGAAATCGGTGAACTTCCGCGACCGCTTCGACGCCCACAAGCTGATCGAGGAGTTCATGATCCTGGCCAACGTGGCCGCCGCCGAGGAACTGGCCCGCCGCCAGCGCCCGCTGTTGTTCCGCGTCCACGAGGAGCCCAGCCTGGACAAGATGGAGGCGCTGCGCGAGGTGGCCCAGGCCTCGGGCTTTACCCTGGCCAAGGGGCAGGTGCTGCATACCAGCCACCTGAACCGCCTTCTGGCACAGGCGCAGGGCACGGATTTCGACGAGCTGATCAACATCTCGACCCTGCGGTCGATGACGCAGGCCTATTACCATGCCGAAAATTACGGGCATTTCGGCCTGTCGCTGAAGGCCTATGCGCATTTCACCTCGCCGATCCGCCGCTATGCCGACCTGGTGGTGCATCGCGCGCTGATCGCGGCGCATGGCTGGGGCAAGGACGGGTTGTCGCCCGACGAGATCGAGCGCCTGGACGAAACCGCCAAGCATATCAGCGAGACCGAGCGCCGCAGCATGGCCGCCGAACGCGATACGACCGACCGCTATCTGGCGGCCTATCTCTCGGAACGCGTGGGCAGCGAAATGTTGGGCCGCATCAATGGCGTGCAGAAATTCGGCGCCTTCGTGCGGCTGGACGAAAGCGGCGCCGACGGGCTGCTGCCGATCCGCGATCTGGGGCAGGAATACTTCCACTATGACCCCGACGCGCAGATGCTGATCGGGGCCGATACCGGGCTGCAGATCGGCATCGGCCAGCGCGTCACCGTGCGCCTGACCGAGGCGATCCCGCTGACCGGCGGGCTGACGCTGGAACTGCTGGAACTGGAAGGCAAGGCCCTGCCGCGCGGGGGCGGCAAGGGCAAGCGCGGCCGGTCCCCCGGCCGCATGTCCACCAAGGCGCGGCTGGCCGAGGTCAAGCGCGCGACCAAGCGCCGGCGCAAGCGCTAAAAGGGGGCGCAAGCCCCCCTCAGATCATTCGGAGGTCAGACCACCCAAAGGATCGTGCCGACGACCAGGCCCACGATGACCAGGTGAATCATGCAGAACCCCATGATGTCGCGCGCCTTCAGGCCCGCGATGCCCAGCATCGGCAGCGCCCAGAAGGGTTGCAGCAGGTTCGTCCAGGCATCGCCCCAAGCCACGCCCATCGCGACCTTGGCCACATCCGCGCCAAGAGCCTCGGCCGCAGGCAGCATCACGGGCGCCTGCACCGCCCATTGACCCCCGCCCGAGGGCACGAAGATGTTCACGATCCCGGCCGCGATGAAGCTCCAGAAGGGCAGGGTCTCGGCGGTCGAGATCGACACGAACCATTCCGACAGGCTGGCCGCGAGCCCGCTTTGCACCATGATCGCCATGATCCCCGCGTAGAAGGGGAACTGGATCACGATGCCCGCGCCGCCGCGCACGCCCTCCTCCAGCGCCGCCAGAAGGCTGCGGGGCGTGCCGTGGCAGAGGATGCCCGCGAAGAGGAACAGGAAGTTCACCACGTTCAGGTTCAGCCCGCCGCCGTCCAAGAAGTGCAGCAGCAGCCAGGCAAGGCCGGCCAGGCCAACCAGGTACATCAGCAGCGGGCTGTTCTCCAGCCATTCGGCCGGGGTGGGGGCGGCGCGGCGCGGTGCCGGTGCCCGGTCGCGCAGCTGTTCGGGGTCGACCAGCACCTGTTCGTGTTCCAGCGGCAGCATCAGCCGGTTGGCCAGCGGCACCACGATCGCGACGGCCAGCACGATCAGCAGGTTCCAGCCCGCAAAGATCGTGTCCGAGGTCGGGATGACGCCGATCTGGTCTTCGGTAAAATGTCCGGGCGTCGCGATCACCAGCGGGATCGAGCCCGACAGCCCGCCATGCCAGATAACAAAGCCGGAATAGGCCGCGGCCACCAGCAGGCGGTAATCGACGCGGATCTGGCGCGCCAGTTCCTTGGCGAAGATCGCGCCCACCACCAGGCCAAAGCCCCAGTTGATCCAGCTGGCGGCCAGCGACACGACGCTGACCAGCAGGATCGCGCCGCCGCGGCTGTGGGCCAGGCGCGCCAGCCGCGCCAGGATCCGGCGCACCGGTGGCGACGAGGCCAAAATGAAGCCGGTCACCAGCACCAGCAGCATCTGCATGGAAAAGGACAGCAGCTCCCAAAAGCCGTCGCCCCACATCCGCACCAGCTGCAGCGGGCCGGTGCCCTGCACCAGCACCGCCGCCAGCGCCGCCAGCAGCGTCAGCACGATGACAAAGATGAAGGCGTCGGGCAGCCAGCGTTCCATCAGCCGCGTCGCCGGCCGTGACAGGATTCTCAGCATCGTTTCCCTCCCTTGTGACGCGGGCCAAGCTGCGGCAGGGGGGCGGGAATGACAAGCCGCGGGCGGTCAGGTCTCTCGGAAGGCGCGCGTGAAATAGTCGGTCAGCGGCTTCATCAGATAGGCCATCGGGCTGCGCTGGCCGGTCTGGATATAGACCTCGACCGGCATGCCGGGCACCAGCGCCAGCGTCCCCAGCTTTTCCAGCTCCTCGGGCGGGATCGACACCTCGACCCGGTAATAGGGCGCCCGCGTCGCCTCATCGATCATCGCATCGGCCGAGATGCGGTCCAGCCGCCCGTCGATCTCGGGCGTGGTGCGCGACGAAAATGCGGAAAACCGCAGCGCCACGGGCTGGCCCAACTGGACCTCGTCGATGTTGATGGTGGCCACGCGGGCGGCGATGACCAGCGGCCGGTCCTGCGGGATGATGTAGAGCAACGGATCTGCAGGGCGCAGCACCGATCGCGGCGTCGTCACCTGCATGTTGTAGACCAGCCCCGCCACCGGCGCACGGATGTCCAGCCGGCTGATCTGCTCGGTCAGGCTGCGGCGCCGTTCGGCCAGTTCCAGTTCGCGATAGCCCAGGTCACGCAGCTGCGTCTCGGCCTCCTCGCGGCGTTCGGCGGCCAGCTGCAGGCGCTGGATCTGCAGCTCGGTCTGTCGGATCGCGGCCGAGGCGCGGCTGGCCTGCAGCGACCCCAGTTCTCCGTCGATCCGCGCGGCCTCGCGCTCCAGCGCCAGCACGCGCGAGGCTTGGGCCAGGCCCCGGTCCAGCAGGCTTTGCTGGTCGGCCAGCTCGCGGGCGATCAGGTCGCGCTGGCGGGTCAGGGCGGCGATCTGAGCATCGATCCCCGCGACTTCGGACGTGATCTGCTCGGCCTGCTTGGCCAGCTGGTCCAGGGACTGGCGCAGCGTGTCCAGGCGGGTGCGGAACAGGCTCGACTGACCCTCGACCAGGTCAGCCAGCGCCCCTGAGGTCTGCGCGGCCTCGACCAGTTCGGGCGGAAAGCTCACCGCCTCGGCATCGTCGCGCTCGGCCTCCAGCCGTCCGCGGCGGGCGAGGATTTCGAAATACTGGCCCTCGACGATCCTGTGCTCGGTCTGCAGCAGGGTCCCGTCCAGCGCCAGCAGCAGCTGTCCCGCCTCTACGGCCGTCCCCTCGGACACGGCGATGCGGTCCACCACGCCCCCGTCGGGATGCTGCACGATCTGGCGGTTCTGCTCGACCTCGACCTGGCCGCTGGCGACCACCGCGCCAGAGATGCTGGTCTGCGTGGCCCAGAGGGTGAAGCCGCCCACCAGCAGCACGACCGACAGGATGCCCCAGATGACCGGCCCGCGCACCGGCCAGCGCGCATCGGTGCCCGTTCCGCCGCCGGTCATGCGACACCGCCCTTCTGGCCCGCCACCTGCGCCTGCCTGATCTGATTGGCATTCTGCACCATCTGTTCCAGCACCTTGTCGCGCGGCCCAAAGGCGCGGCGGATGCCATCCTCCAGCACCAGCAGGGTCTCGCATTCGGTGATCGCGGCGGGGCGATGGGCCATGATGATGACCGCGCCGCCCTGCGCCTTCAGGCGCCGGATGGCCTGGTTCAGCGCCTCCGACCCCTCGTTGTCCAGGTTCGAGTTCGGCTCGTCCAGGACCAGCAGCACCGGGTCGGGATAGAGCGCGCGCGCCAGGCCGATCCGCTGGATCTGCCCGCCCGACAGCCGCCCGGCCGTCTGGCTGATGCGCGTGTCATAGCCCTGCGGCAGGTCCAGGATCATCTGGTGCGCCGCGGCCGCGCGCGCCGCGCGCACCACGCGCTCGGGGTCGGGGCGGTCGGCCAGCCGGGCGATGTTTTCGGCGATCGTGCCGTCGAACAGGGTGACCTGCTGGGGCAGGTAGCCGATCAGCCCGCCCAGCACATCCGGGTGGTACTGGTCCAGCGTCGCGCCCCCCAGGCGGATCGTGCCCGCACCGACCGGCCAGGCGCTGATCAGCGCCCGCGCCAGCGTGGATTTGCCCGCACCCGACGGCCCGATGACCCCAAGCGCGGTGCCGGGCGCGACGCCGAAGCTGACCCCGCGCAGGGTCGCCGTCCCCTCGCCTGGGGGCGCCACCGACAGGTTGCGCACCTCCAGCCGGGCCTCGGGGCGGGGCAGGGTGGTGCGCGGCGTCTCGGGCGGCTGGCGGCTCAGCAGGCCGGCCAGCCGCTTCCAGCCGTCCTGTGCGGCCTGCACGGCGGGCCAGCCGCCCACCAACTGGTCCACGGGCGCCAGCGCGCGGCCCATCACGATCGAACTGGCGATCATCGCCCCCGGCGTCAGCTGCTGGCGCAGCACCAGCCAGGCGCCGGCGGCCAGCATGGCGCTTTGCAGAAACAGCCGGAAGCTGCGGGAAAACACCGTGAACCCGCCCGAGACATCGCCCGCCCGCACCACGTTCTCCTGCGCATCCTCGCGCGCCAGGCGCCAGCGGGCGAAGGTCGCCCCGCGCATGCCCAGGGCACCGATCACTTCGCCCTCGTCGCGGTAAAGATCCGCCATCCGCTGCGCCTGTGCGCCGGCGGTGTTGGCGCGTTGCAGGGGCAGGCGGTTCATGCTGCGGTTCAGGATCGTGGCCATCACCAGGATCAGCCCGCCGGCCGTCGCGACGACCCCCAGCAGCGGGTGAAAGATATAGACCGCGCCCAGGAACAGCGGCGCCCAAGGCAGGTCGAAGAAGGCCAGCATGACCTGCGACCCGATCAGCCGCTGGACCGCGTCCAGGTCGCGCATTCCCCCCTCGGTGGCAGCCGATTCGTTGCCGCGCAGCGCGCCCTCGCGCAGCGCCGCGCCAAACACCCGCCCCTCGAGCCGGTCCTGAAAGCGGGCGGCGATGCGCTGCATCACCCGGTTTCGGATCAGGTCCACGACGCCCATCAGCAGGAACAGGAACACCACCAGGATGAACAGCGCCGTCAGCGTCTCGACCGAGCGCGAGGCCAGCACGCGGTCATAGACCTGCAGCATGAACAGCGGCCCCGTCAGCATCAGCAGGTTCACGACGACCGAGAACAGGCCGACCGCCAGGAACAGCCGCCAGCTGGTCGCGCGGGCGGCACGCAGCTCGCGCTCGCCGTCATGAGGATATGCCGCCTGGACCATCTTGCAGCCTTCACGTTACCGCACCCGCCGCGGCGGGGGGTTGCCTCGTTCCCTGGGCGACCATATCACCGGGCCAGCCTTGCGCCAGCCTTGGCACAGTCCTCGCATCTAAAGGTTAACAATTCCTTTGCGCCAGCTTCTCACCGCCGCCGCCTGCCTTGCCCTTCTGGGGCTGGCCGGCTGTGCCTCGCAGCCGGTCCAGCGGGACGGCATCACCATCAACGATCCTTATGAGGCGCAGAACCGCCGGGTCCATGCCTTCAACAAGGGCCTGTACAGCCGCGTGATCGGCCCGGTGGCGCATCGCGTTCGCGGCGCGGACGGGGAGGGGACGGCACAGGCCCCGGCCGAACCGGGCCAGCCGATCGGGCCGGGGCAGATGGTCATCAACGCCGGGCGCAACCTGTCGCTGCCGGTCAAGGCGGTGAACGGGCTTTTGCAGGGCAAGCCGGGGGATGCAGGCCAGAACCTGACCCGCTTTGCGGTGAACTCGACCCTCGGGCTTGGCGGCCTCTTCGACCCCGCCGCGGACAGTTTCGGCGTGACCGAGCGCGACACCGACTTCGGCCAGACCCTGGCGGTCTGGGGCGTCCCCGAGGGCGCCTATCTGGAACTGCCGCTGCTGGGCCCCTCGACGCAGCGGGATGCGGCCGGTCGCGTGGTCGACCTGCTGATCGACCCGCTCTATCACCTGCTGGACGGTCGCGACGCGGCTGCCGTCCTTGCCCTGCGCGTCGCCTCAAAAGCCGGTGATCGCGCCCGGTTCTCGGACACCGTGGATGGCATTCTGCAGGGAAGTGCGGATAGCTACGCGCAGACGCGGCTCATCTGGCTGATGAACCGCCGCCACGAACTGGGAGAAGAGCGTGCCGAATACGACCCCTATGACGATGACGCGATCGACCCCTACACCGATTGACCGGCGCGGCGTCCTGGGCCTGTTGGCCTGCGCCGGCATTGCCGTCCTCCTGCCCTGGCGGCCGGCCCATGCGCTGGATGCCAACGGCGCCCATGCGCTGATCGACCGCTCCCTGGGAGAGGTCTATCAGGTCATCAACTCGGGCCAGCCCCCGGCCCGGATGTACCAGGACTTCGAGGCGATCTTTGCCCGCTACGCAGATGTGGACGTGATCGCGCGATCCGCGCTCGGGCCTGCGGCGCGCCAGGCCGGCGCGGCCGAGTTCGCCGCCTACAAGCAGGCCTTCCAGGGCTATATCGGGCGCAAGTACGGCAAGCGGTTCCACGAATTCATCGGCTCGCGGATCGAGGTGACGGGCGCGCGGCCGCTGAAAAGCTTCTTTGCCGTGACCTCGGTCGCCTATCTGAACGGGCGCGCGCCGATGGAGGTCGAATGGCATGTCTCGGACCGCTCGGGCCGCGACCTCTATTTCAACATCATCATCGAAGGCGTGAACATGCTGGCCAGCGAACGGGCCGAGATCGGCGCCATGCTGGCCCGCCGTCAGGGCGATCTGGCCGCGCTGACCGCCGACCTGCAACAGGCGGGCTGACCCCGCAGGGCCTGCGACCATCGCCCGCCCTGGCCGGGGGGCGGGCGCCGTCACGTTCGCCGCCATGATCTTCCTAGGCATGAAAAAACCGCCCGGCGCGGACCGGGCGGTTGCTGTTCCTGGGGGCAGGGACCTTTCGTCAGTTCCCGCCCAGGATCCCGTTCAGCGCCCGGCTCAGCGCATCGTCCGACGAGGCCTCCGTGCTGTTGCCCGGCGTCGCCGGCGCGCCGGTCACCTCGGTGGGTGCGGTGACGACGCGGCCGGTGCGCTCGGCCTCGACCGTGTTCATGACGCCCGCCAGCGCCGCCGCCAGCGGATCGTCGGCCGAGCCGCTGGTCACCACGCGCGGCGTCGAATCACCCGAGGACATGATGATCCCGCTGCCATCGGGCGAGACGGTCGACAGCGCCAGTTCGGGCAGGCCATCGTGGATCTCGGACATGACCGCCTGCCAGATCTCGGCCGGCAATCCGCCGCCCGTGACGCCCGACAGCGGCGTGTTGTCGTCATAGCCCATCCAGACGCCGGTCACGTATTGCTCGGTAAAGCCCACGAACCAGGCATCGCGATAGCTGCTGGTGGTGCCGGTCTTGCCCGCCACCGGGCGCGATCCCAGCTTGGCGCGGGTTCCGGTTCCCTCCTGGATCACCTTCTGCATCATGTAGATCAGTTGGCCCGCCGCGCGCTGGCTGATCACCCGCTGGCCAAAGCCGCCGGTCTGGCCCATCAGCGGGCGGTCGTCGCCCTGCACGCTGACCTCGACCACGCCATAGGGCGCGACCGAGGTGCCGCCGTTGCGGATGCCCGCATAGGCGCCGGTCAGTTCCAGCAGCGTCGCCTCGGAGGCGCCCAGGCCCAGGGAGGGGCTGGTCGTCAGGTTGCTGACGATGCCGAAATCGCGCGCGACCCGGATCACCGCGTCACGGCCCACCGCCTCCTGCAGGCGGATGGTCGACGTGTTCAGCGACTGCGCCAGCGACTGCGTCAGGGTGACCATGCCGCGATAGTTGCGGGTATAGTTCTGCGGCGACCAGTTGCGCCCGCCGGGGATGCGGATGGTCAGCGGCCCGTCCTCGATCCGGTCCGCGGGTGAATAACCCGCCTCCAGCGCCGCCGCATAGACAAAGGGCTTGAAGCTGGAGCCGGTCTGGCGCTTGGCCTGGGTGGCGCGGTTGAACACGCCGCTGACGCGGGTGTCGCGCCCGCCGATCATGGCGCGCACGGCGCCGTCGGCCGACATAACCACCACCGCCGCCTCGGAGGCGGAGCCGTCCTTGACCTTCTCGTCGAAGATCCGCTGCAGCGCCCGTTCGGCGGCGCGCTGGATGCGCTGGTCGAAGGTGGTGGTGATGGTGACGTCCTCGGTCGTCTCGCTGGTCAGGAAGCCCGGCCCCGATTCCATCAGCCAGTCGGCGAAATAGCCGCCCGCCCGCGCACTGGCCGCCTTGGACAGCGTCGCGGGGTTGGCCCGGGCCTGGGCCAGTTCGGCCTCGGTCAGATACCCTTCCTGCGCCATCAGGCCCAAAACCACGCTGGCGCGGTTCTGCGCGCGCTCCAGGCTGGCCGTGGGCGCATAGCGGCTGGGTGCCGGCAAAAGGCCCGCCAGCATCGCCGCCTCCGAGGTGTTCACCTGGCTGGCCGGCTTGTTGAAATAGACCTGGCTCGCGGCCTCGAAGCCGCGGGCACCCCCGCCCAGATAGGACCGGTTCATGTAGATGCTGAGGATCTCGTCCTTGCTGTACTTCGCCTCCATGGCGAAGGCGAAGGGGATCTCCTTGATCTTGCGCCAGACGCCGCCCGACCGGCAATCGGCCTCGAACTCGGCCTCGTTGGCAAAGCGCCGGGGATCGAAGGTCTCGCCCAGGCACAGCAGCTTGGCCACCTGCTGGGTGATGGTCGAGCCGCCGTTCCCTTCCAGCGGGCCGCGACCCTCGGCCAGGTTGATGCGGATGGCGCTGGCGATGCCGCGCGGGCTGACGCCGAAATGCCGGAAAAAGCGCCGGTCCTCGGCCGAGATCACCGCTTCGCGCAGGACCGGGGCGATCTGGTCGCTGTCGACCGCGCCATAGGTCTCGCCTCGCCAGGCAAAGACGCGCCCGTCGCGGTCCAGCATGGTGACGCTGCCGCGTGCGCGGCCGTCGAACAGCGCCTGCGCCTCGGGCAGGCCCACGTAGAAATAGGCCGAGGCCGCGCCGATGATCAGCGCCACGACCATGGCCAGCCGCCAGATCGAGCCCCAGATGATCCGCCAGACCAGCGTGACCAGCCCCGCGATCCAGCCCAGGATGCCGCCGCGGCGGGGCCGGGGATGGCGCTTGACCTTGCGCGGCTTTCCGCCTTCGGGCGGCGCCGCGGGGCTGCGCTTGTCTGCAACGGGGCTCTTGCCCGTGCGGGTCGGGGTGCCGGTGGGTCGTTTCATGCGAAGGATGCCTGCGTGACTGCCATGCCGGTTGGCCCGGCCAGAATTGCGGCAACCCTACAGCAAGTTTCGGCGCAGGGGAATTGGGGTGACCAATCCGTGATGGGCGGCCGGCCGCCCATCGCCACGGGCCGGCATGGCGGGCGATTGCGCAGGTTGCACAGCAGCGGGGCAGTTCGCGTGCGCCTGCAGACGGCACCTGCCCGAAAGCGGCGCAGAGGCCCGCGAATCCGCCCGCAAAACGGGCAGTTCCTGTTTCGGCGGTGCGTCAGTGGCGGCGCGGCTTTGCCCGGCGGTGCGAATTGCAGATGAAGGGGGCGACAACGGCCGGTCCGGCGGCTGTGGCACGAAGCGAGGTTTAATGACATGACCAAGACCCTCCCGCTCATCGCGACGCTTGCGGCGCTGGCAGCCCTGCCGGCCGCCGCGCAAGAGGCCGCGGCGCCCGCGGAGGCGGCTGCCGCCGTCGGCGCGGATGTCGCCTACATCTTCAACACGCTCCTGTTCCTGATCGGCGGCTTCCTGGTGATGTGGATGGCCGCGGGCTTTGCCATGCTGGAGGCGGGGCTGGTGCGCTCCCGGAACGTGACGACCCAGCTGTTCAAGAACATCTCGCTGTTTGCGATCGCGGGCATCATGTACTGGCTCCTGGGCTACAAGCTGATGTATCCGGGCGAATGGGTGGTCGACGGCTGGATGGGCGAGCTGTTCAGCTTTGCCAGCCTCGATGCCGTCGGCAGCGCGGGGGCGGGCGACGACTATTCGGTCGGCTCGGACTTCTTCTTCCAGCTGATGTTCTGCGCCACCACCGCCTCGATCGTGTCGGGCACCCTGGCCGAGCGGGTCAAGCTGTGGCCCTTCCTTTTCTTCACCATCGTCCTGACCGCCGTGATCTATCCGATCGAGGCCAGCTGGCAGTGGGGTGGCGGCTGGCTGTCGGAACTGGGCTTCGCCGATTTCGCGGGCTCGACCCTTGTCCATGCCGCCGGCGGCTTCGCGGCCCTGGCCGGCGTCATCGTCCTCGGCCCCCGCAGCGGCAAGTTCCGCCCCGACGGCCGGATGCAGCCGATGCCCGGCTCAAACCTGGCGCTGGCGACGCTTGGCACCTTCATCCTGTGGATGGGCTGGTTCGGCTTCAACGGCGGCTCGCAGCTGGCGCTCGGCACGATCAATGACGCGGCCGATGTCAGCCGGATCATGGTCAACACCAACATGGCGGCCTCGGGCGGCGTCGTGGCGGCGATCCTGGTCACGCAGCTGGTCTATGGCAAGATCGACCTGACCATGGTGCTGAACGGCGCGCTGGCCGGCCTCGTCTCGATCACGGCCGAACCCCTGACCCCCTCGATCTTCGCCTCTGTCCTGATCGGCGGCATCGGCGGCGCCATCGCCTGCCTGGTCGTCCCGATGCTGGACCGCATGAAGATCGACGATGTCGTGGGCGCCATCCCGGTCCACCTGGTCGCGGGGATCTGGGGCACCCTGGTCGTCCCGGTCACCAATCCCGACACCAGCTTCGTGACGCAGGTGATCGGGATCGCCGCCATCGGTGCCTTCGTCTTCGTCGTCAGCTTCGTGGTCTGGTCGATCCTCAAGGCGACGATGGGTATCCGCGTCAGCAAGGAAGCCGAGATCAACGGCCTCGACATTTCCGAGATGGGCATGGAGGCCTATCCCGACTTCGTCCAGGCCAAGTAAGCCATCCAAGGTCTCTTCCCGGAGAGGGGGCGGGTCGCGCAAGCGGCTCGCCCCTTCCGTTTGCGGAACGGAAAATAATGCGGGATCATCGCTGTGCGCGACCGGTGCACAACCGGTGCACGATGCGCTGACGGCGGGTAAGGGAGGTCAGGCGACGCGGCTGACGACGAAATCGGCCAGGTCGGACAGCATGTCGCGGATCGGATGCGGCGGCAGGATCTGCAACGCGGCCTTGGCACGGGCGGCCCAGTCCAGCGCATCGCGCCGCGCCGCTTCCATCGCGCCATGCCGTGCCAGCAGCGCCAGCGCATGGTCCAGGTCGCCCTCGCGCTGCTCGCCCGCCTCGATGGTGCGCGACCAAAAGGCGCGCTCATCCGCATCGGCCCTGGCGACCGCCTTGATGACCGGCAGGGTCAGCTTGCGTTCGCGGAAATCATCGCCGACATTCTTGCCGATCGTCTCGGTCGCCCCGCCGTAATCCAGCAGGTCGTCGACGATCTGGAAGGCGATCCCAAGCGCGTCGCCATAGTCGAACAGCGCCTGCACCTGGTCGTCGGGCGCCCCGGCGATGACGCCCCCCACCTCGGTCGCGGCCGAAAACAGCGCCGCGGTCTTTCCGCGAACCACCTGAAGATAGACGGCTTCATCCGTCGCCAGGTCCTGCGCGGCGGTCAGCTGCAGCACCTCGCCCTCGGCGATGGTGGCGCTGGCATTGGCCAGGATCTCCAGCGTGCGCATGTTGCCGGGCTCGACCATCAGCTGGAAACTGCGGGCAAACAGGTAGTCGCCGACCAGCACGCTGGACTTGTTGTCCCACAAAAGGTTCGCCGTCGGCCGGCCGCGCCGCTGGCGGCTTTCATCCACGACATCGTCATGCAGCAGCGTCGCGGTGTGGATGAATTCGACCGTGGCGGCCAAGTGGACGTGATAGGGTCCGGCGTAATCCAGCATTCGGGCCGCGGCCAGCGTCAGCATCGGGCGCAGCCGCTTGCCCCCGGCCTCGATCAGGTGGGCGGTGACCTCGGGGATGCGCGGCGCATGCCTGCTGGCCATGCGATCGCGGATCAGCGCGTTCACCGCCTGCATCTCGGCGGCCAAGGCTTCGGACAGCCGATCCAGCGGTTTGCGGACGTTTTCCTGCACAGTCATGCCATACCCCGTGTCTGCGCCCACGCATTGCCACGGCATCGACAAATGCGCAACCGCCCCTTAACGTCGCGGGCATGAAAGAGCTTTTCCGCAGCAACGATCCCGTGCGCATGTCGGCCGCCACCAGCCTCTTGGAGGCCGAAGGCATCGTCACCTTCCAGATGGACCAGCACATGAGCGTCCTGGAAGGCTCGATCGGGATCCTGCCGCAGCGGCTGATGGTGGCCGACCGGGACGCCTTCGTGGCCCGGGCCATCCTGCGCGATGCCGGGCTGGATGACTGAGATCCGGCAGGACGGTTTCCTGGACGGCCGCCTGCGGATCGCCCAGCCCCTGCGCGGCTATCGGGCCGGTGCCGACGCGGTGATGCTGGGGGCGGCTTGTCCCGCGCAGCCCGGCCAGACGGTGCTGGAACTGGGCTGCGGCGTCGGCGTCGCCAGTCTCTGCCTGGGCTGGCGGGTGCGGGGCCTTGCCATCACCGGGCTGGAACGGCAGGCGGATTATGCCGACCTGGCCCGGGCCAACGCGGCCGCGAACGACATCCCCATGACGGTGCGGACCGGCGACCTGGCGGCGCCTCCGTCCGACCTGCGGGCGATGAGCTTTGATCACGTGCTGATGAACCCGCCCTATTTCCTGGGCGGCACGCCCGCCCCAGACGCGGGCCGGGCCGAGGCGCGGCGCGAGGAGACGCCTCTGGCGCTGTGGATCGACGCGGGCCTTCGACGGCTGCGTCCCGGAGGCTGGCTGACGCTGATCCAGCGGGCTGACCGCCTGGACGGCGTCATCAGCGCGCTGGCGGGCCGGGCGGGGGCGGTCACCATCCTGCCGATTGCCGGCCGGCAGGGCCAGCCGGCGGGGCGCGTCCTGGTCACGGCCCGCAAGGGGGCAGCCACGCCCCTGCGGCTTCTGGCGCCCTTCGTGACCCATGCGGCGCCGCGCCACGACAAGGACGGCGAGGACCTGACGGAGGCCGCTGCCGCCGTCTTGCGCAACGGCGCGCCGATCGACTTGGGAATTGCGAAAGCCGCGTGACAGAATCAATGACCTGTGCTGGAGTGAGGTTGTTCGACACTAAACCCAGAGGAGAACGCGATGTCGGTTGCTTCCCATGTCGAGGAGCTTCGCAAGAAACACCAGAACCTCTCTGCCGCCGTTGAAAGGGCACAGAAAAGTCCCGGCACCAACGATATCGAGATTGCCGCGATGAAGCGCGAAAAGCTTCGCCTGAAGGAACAGATCACCCGCCTTGCCCACTGAGCCGTTGAACAGTGACGTTTTCATGAAAAGGGCCCGCGCAAGATGCGCGGGCCGCTTTCGTTTCGGTCAGCGTCAGACGAAGTACTGACCGCCATTCGCGCTGATCGTCGCGCCGGTGATGAAGCCGGCATCGTCTGCGGCCAGGAAGACCACCGCGCGCGCGATCTCCTCGGGTTCGCCCAGGCGGCCGACGGGGATCTGCGGGATGATCCGCTCGTTCAGGACCTTTTCGTCGATGGCGCGCACCATCTCGGTCCCGATATAGCCGGGGCAGATGGCGTTGACGGTGATGCCGGCGCGGGCGCCTTCCTGTGCCAGGGCCTTGGTAAAGCCCAGATCACCCGCCTTGGCCGCGGAATAGTTCGCCTGACCCGCCTGGCCCTTCTGCCCGTTGATCGAGCTGATGTTGACGACCCGGCCGAACTTGCGGTCGCGCATGCCCGACCAGACCGGATGCGTCATGTTGAACAACCCGCTCAGGTTGGTGTCGATGACCTCTTTCCACTGCTGCGGCGTCATCTTGTGGAACATCGCGTCGCGGGTGATGCCGGCATTGTTGACCAGCACGGCGATCGGCCCCAGGTCGGCCTCGACCTGCTTCACGCCTTCCGCGCAGGCGTCGTAATCGGCCACCGACCATTTGTAGGTCTTGATGCCCGTCTCTTCGGTAAAGGCCTTGGCGGCATCGTCATTGCCGGCATAGTTGGCGGCCACGGTATAGCCCGCATCCTTCAGCGCCCGCGAAATGGCGGCGCCGATTCCCCGCGACCCCCCGGTGACCAGTGCGACTTTGGACATAAATCCCCCCTTCGTTCCATGTGATCGTAATCTGCTAACAAGAATAGTCAGCGGCGCGCAAGATAATTGCGCGCCGGTTCTGCGATCAGGTCAGCGCTCCAAGCACATGGCGACACCCATGCCGCCACCGATGCAGAGCGTGGCCAGACCCTTCTTGGCGTCGCGGCGCTGCATCTCGAACAGCAGCGTGTTCAGGATGCGCGCGCCCGAGGCGCCGATCGGGTGACCGATGGCAATGGCGCCGCCATTGACGTTCACGATGGACGGATCCCAACCCATGTCCTTGTTGACCGCGCAGGCCTGGGCGGCGAAAGCCTCGTTCGCCTCGACCAGATCCAGGTCGCCCACGGACCAGCCGGCCTTTTCCAGCGCCTTGCGGCTGGCCGGGATCGGACCCGTGCCCATGATCGCCGGATCGAGGCCCGCCGTGGCATGGGAGGCGATGCGCGCCAGGGGCGTCAGGCCGCGGCGGTTGGCCTCCTCCTCGGACATGACCATCACGGCGGCCGCGCCATCGTTGAGGCCCGAGGCATTGGCCGCCGTCACCGAGCCGTCCTTGGCGAATGCCGGGCGCAGTTTCTGCATCGCGTCGATGGTGGCGCCGTGGCGGATGTATTCATCCTTGTCCACCACCGTGTCGCCCTTGCGGCCCTTGACGGTGTAGCCCACGATCTCGTCGTCGAATCGACCTTCCTTCTGCGCCGCTTCGGCCTTGTTCTGCGAGGCCAGCGCGAATTCGTCCTGCTGGTCGCGGTTGATCTGCCACTTCTCGGCCACGTTCTCTGCAGTCTGGCCCATGTGATAGTTGTTGAAGGCGTCCCACAGCCCGTCGCGGATCATCGTGTCGATCATCTGCAGGTCGCCCATCTTCTGGCCGGCGCGCAGATAGGCCGCATGGGCAGACAGCGACATGCTTTCCTGGCCGCCCGCCAGCACGATGCGCGCGTCGCCCAGGATCACCTGCTGCGCGGCCAGCGCCACGGCGCGCAGGCCGGACCCGCAGACCTGGTTGAGACCCCAGGCCGCCGCCTCCTGAGGAAGGCCTGCCTTGATGTGTGCCTGGCGGGCCGGGTTCTGCCCCTGGGCCGCGGTCAGGACCTGGCCCAGGATCGTCTCGCTGACCTCAGCCGGATCGACACCGGCGCGCGCGACGACCTCTTTCAGGACCGCTGCCCCCAGATCATGCGCCGGGACGTTGGCAAACGACCCCATAAAACTGCCGACCGGCGTACGGGCGGCAGAAACGATAACGGCTTTGGACATGGCGGGCTCCTTCCCATCACTGCCGGACAGGCCGGCGAATCCGGTTCAGGATGCTTTTTCGCGACGTAACGTCAAGCGCATGGCCGGACTTTCGTATGATGCCGGGAACCTTTTGTCTGCGCGCCCCGCGCCCGCCGTCAGCGCGTCGCCAGCGACGGAGGGCTTTTCCAAGGCGGCGCGATGGTCGGTGCGCCGAAATAATACCCCTGCAGGCAGTCGATGCCGATGTCGATCAGGAAGCTTGCATCCTCGGCCGTCTCGACGGATTCGGCCACGGTGAACATGTCGAAATGATGGGCGATCGACTGCAGCGCCCGGGTCAGCACCTGGTTGTCGGGGTTGGCGGCGATCTGGCGGATGAACTGCCCGTCGATCTTGATCATGTCGAAGCAGAAATCCCGCAGATACCGGAACGAGGTATAGCCCGCGCCGAAATCGTCCAGCGCCAAGCTGATGCCATAGCCCTGAACCTCGGCCATGAAGGCCTGCACCTCGTTGGGCATGCCCATGGCCGAACTTTCGGTGATCTCGAGGATCAGCCGCTCTCCCAGCATCGGGTCGTCCGAGATGCCCCGGCGCAAGGTGCCGATCCAGTCGGGATAAAGGATCGAGCGCGCCGACATGTTGATCGACAGGCGCAGGGCCGGATCCTCGGCCAAGGTCTGCAACCCGAGCGACAGCGACAGGCAGTCGATCTTGCGGCCCAGTTCGGTCGTTTCGGCCTGGGGCATGAAATCGCGCAGCGGCACCAGCCGGCCGCTGTCGTCGATGATGCGGATCAACCCTTCGTAGAAGGCCGGTGCCCTGGTGCGCTGCGACTGCACGATCGGCTGGAATGCCAGAACGGCGCTGGCCTTTTCGACCGCGTGGGACACGGCGCTCAGCGTGATCCGGTCCTGGTGGCGGATCGCATCTTCCAGTGGCGAACTGTTTTCCATGATTCTGTCGCTCACGGCGGCCTCATCTTCTCGGGTCTGCTTGAACTCTGCCCATGATGACTTAATCCACGGTGAATCGTCAGCGGTTTTGCAACTCAGGGTTAATTTCTGCTGCTCTCATCCGCCGTCAGTTGCGTGATCAGCGTCTTGGCGGCCTCCGAATCCCATTCCGCGTCGCCCAGATAGCGCGCCACCTCGCGGCCTTCGCGGTCGATCAGGACCGTCACGGGCAGGCCCAGAACGCCCATGTCGCGGGCGACCTTCTGGCGCGGGTCCAGCAGGATGGGCAGGTTCGTCACCCCCACCTCGTCGAAGAAGGCCTCGATGCGGTCGGGGGCATTGCGGCCCGTGGCGATGGTGACGACCTGGAAATCGTCTCCGCCCAGTTCGGCCTGCAACCGATCCAGCGCGGGCATCTCCTCGCGGCAGGGGGCGCACCAGGTGGCCCAGAAGTTCAGCGCCACGACCTTGCCCTGCCAGTCGGCCAGGCTGTGCGTGCCGCCCTGTGGGTCGGTGAATTCGGTCGTGCTGACCGGGACCGGTTCCTCGGCCACGACCAGCTTGGCCAGGCCGCCGTCGCGCGCGGCCTGCCAGTCGGGGCCTGCGGCGAAGGCGGTGTTTGCACCGAAAACAAGGGCCGTATAAAGCAGGGCGGAACGCAGCATGTGACCTCCGAGGGACTGACAGATGACCGACCGGCCCGACAGCAAAGACGCCGCCAACAGCATGTGGGGCGGGCGCTTCGCCGCGGGTCCCGACGCGATCATGGAGGCGATCAACGCCTCGATCGGGTTCGACCGGCGGCTCTACGCCCAGGATATCCGGGGCAGCCGGGCCCATGCGGCGATGCTGGCCGCACAAGGCATCATCAGCGATAACGATGCAAAGGCCATCGGGGAAGGCCTGCTCACCGTCTTGTCAGAGATCGAGGCCGGCGATTTCCCCTTTCGCACCGCGCTGGAGGACATCCACATGAACGTGGAGGCCCGCCTGAAGGAGATCATCGGAGAGCCCGCGGGCCGCCTGCACACGGGCCGGTCCAGGAACGACCAGGTGGCGACGGATTTCCGGCTGTGGGTGCGCGACCAATGCGATGCGGCGATCCAGGGGCTGACCGCGCTGATCCGCGCGGCTTTGTCGCAGGCCGAGGCGGGGGCAGATTGGGTCATGCCGGGCTTTACCCACCTGCAAACCGCGCAGCCGGTCACATGGGGCCACCACATGATGGCCTATGTCGAGATGTTCGGCCGCGACCTGTCGCGGTTCCAGGATGCCCGCAATCGGATGAACGAATCGCCCCTGGGGGCGGCGGCGCTGGCCGGGACGGGCTATCCCATCGACCGCGACATGACCGCCGCCGCGCTGGATTTCGACCGTCCGATGGCCAACAGCCTGGATGCGGTCAGCGACCGCGACTTTGCGCTGGAATTCCTGGCGGCCAGCAGCATCTGCGCCGTTCACCTGTCACGCCTGGCCGAAGAGCTGGTGATCTGGTCCTCGGCCCAGTTCCGTTTCGTGTCGATGTCGGACAAGTGGTCCACCGGATCGTCGATCATGCCGCAAAAGCGCAACCCCGACGCGGCCGAACTGATCCGCGCAAAGATCGGGCGCATCCTGGGGGCGACGGTCGCGCTGTTCACGGTGATGAAGGGCCTGCCCTTGGCCTATTCCAAGGACATGCAGGAGGACAAGGAGCAGGTCTTTGACGCCGCTGACAGCCTGATGCTGGCCTTGGCCGCAATGTCGGGAATGCTGTCGGACCTGACCGCCAACCGCGACCGGCTGGAGGCCGCGGCCAGCACCGGATTTTCCACCGCGACCGACCTGGCCGACTGGCTGGTGCGCGAACTGGGCCTGCCCTTCCGCGACGCCCATCACGTCACCGGCTCGCTGGTCGCCATGGCCGAGGGGCGGGGCGTCGATCTGCCCGACCTGACCCTGGCCGACATGCAAACGGTGCATGGCCAGATCACGCAGGATGTGTTCAATGTGCTGGGCGTGCACAATTCCGTCGCCTCGCGCCAAAGCTATGGCGGCACCGCGCCCGCGCAGGTGCGCGCGCAGATCGCCCGCTGGAAGGAGAAACTGGCATGATCCGTCTGTCCCTCTTGGCCGTTCTGGCCCCCGTTCTGGTACTGGCCGCCTGCGGCGTCGACGGCGCCCCCAAGCGGCCCCTCGAAAAGCCGCTGCAGCAGCAGATGGGCGTTTCGGTCGGCGGTGACGCGCGGATCGGCGTGTCGGCCCGGCTCTAGATGGATCACTTTCTGTACAAGAACGGCGCCCTGCACGCCGAGGATGTGCCGCTGTCCTGCATCGCGGCCCAGGTCGGCACGCCGGTCTATGTCTATTCCGCGGCCACGTTGACGCGGCATTTCGGCCTGTTCCGCCAAGCCCTGGACTGGTGCGACCACCTGGTCTGCTTTGCGGTCAAGTCGAACAGCAACCTGGCCGTGCTGAAGCTGATGGGCGACCTGGGCGCGGGCATGGACGTGGTCTCGGCCGGGGAATACCTGCGCGCCAAGGCCGCCGGCGTGCCGGGCGAGCGGATCGTCTTTTCCGGCGTCGGCAAGACCCGGGCCGAGATGCGCCTGGCGATCGAGGGCGGCATCCGCCAGTTCAACATCGAGAGCGAGCCCGAGATGCGGGCCCTGTCGCAGCTGGCCGCCAGCATGGGCGCGACGGTGCCCGTGGCCATCCGCGTGAACCCGGACGTGGACGCCAAGACGCATGAGAAGATCGCCACCGGCAAGTCCGAGAACAAGTTCGGCATCCCCATCTCGCGCGCCATCGAGGTCTATGCCGAGGCCGCCCGCCTGCCGGGCCTGAAGGTCGTGGGCATTGACGTCCATATCGGCAGCCAGCTGACCGACCTGGCGCCCTTCCGCGCCGCCTATGCCAAGGTGGCCGACCTGACGCAGGCACTGCGGGCCGAGGGGCACCAGATCACGCGGCTGGACCTGGGCGGCGGGCTGGGCATCCCTTATCGCCGCGACAACAACGCGCCGCCCCTGCCCATCGAATACGGCCAGGTGATCCGCGAGGCCGTCGGCCATCTGGGCTGCGAGATCGAGATCGAGCCGGGGCGCAACATCGTCGGCAATGCCGGCGTGCTGCTGGCCGAGGTCATCTATGTCAAGCAGGGCGAGGACCGCGACTTCCTGATTGTGGACGCGGCCATGAACGACCTGCTGCGCCCGGCCATGTACGGCGCGCATCACGACATCGTGCCCCTGATCGAGCCCGGCTTGGGGGCGGCGGTCCATCCCTATGACGTCGTGGGACCGGTCTGCGAATCAGGCGACACCTTCCAAAAGGCCGCGCAGCTGCCGCAGATGGAGGCGGGCGGGCTGATCGCCTTCCGTTCCGCCGGGGCCTATGGGGCGGTGATGGCCTCGGAATACAACTCGCGGCCGCTGGTCCCCGAAGTGCTGGTGCAGGGCGATCACTTCGCCGTCATCCGGGCGAGACCGACGTTTGAGGAAATGCTGGCCCGGGATAGCATCCCGCCATGGCTTTGATCGGGCGTCAGGATCTGACCGACAGGCCGGGGGCCGTCAGCCCCCGGACATCCGACGATTTTTCGCCGACCGCTTCCGGGCCCGTCGCCCGGGCCCTGCGCCTGACCCGGTGGGGCATGGCTTGGGAACGGGGCGCGCGGGCCTTCTGGCCCTTGGCCACGCTTCTGGCCTGCGGCTTTGCCGCGCTGGCCCTGGGGCTGGTGGCCGTTCTGCCGGCGCCGGTCCTGCCCTGGCTGGCCGGGCTGTGGCTGCTGGCGGTGGTGGCCACGGCGATCCTGGCGGGCCTGCGCTTTCGCCGCGTCCGCCCGGCCGAGGCGCTGGACCGTCTTGACCGCACCTTGCCGGGCCGCCCGCTGAGCGCGCTGTCCGATCGCCCCGCCATCGGCGGAGAGGGCGCGCTGTGGCAGGCGCATCTGGCGCAGATGCAGGCGGCGGCGCTGGCGGCCCGGGCCGTTCGGCCCGACGCGGACCTGGCGCGGCGCGACCCCTATGCCCTGCGGCTGGCAGGGGCGCTGGCCTTGGCAATGGCGCTGATCTTTGGCGGCGCCGGGCAGATGGGGCAGGGGATCTCTGCCATCGCGGCCACGATGACCGCGCCCGGGACGGGGCCGGTCGCGCCCGGCGGGCCGGCCTGGGAGGGCTGGGCCGAGCCGCCCGCCTATACCCGCCGCCCGACGATCTATCTGAATGCCCTGGCCGAAGGCGAGGCGCTGACCCTGCCCAAGGGGACCGCCATCAGCTTTCGCCTTTATGGCGGGGGTGTCGCTGTCGACCAGGACATCGGTCCCGCGGCCCAAGGCGGTGACGCGACCGCCCCCGCCTTTCGCGCCGAACAGTCGGGGGTGATCGAGGTGGCCGACCGGCGTTTCGACGTGACGGTCCTGCCCGATGCCGCCCCCGTCATCCAGGCCGGCGCGGCGCCGGTCCGGCGGGCCGACGGCCGGATGATCCAGGATTACGTGGCCAGCGACGACCACGGCCTGGCCGAGGCGCAGGCGCTGATCCAGCTGGACCTGCCCGCTGTGGAGCGCCGCTTTGGCCTGACCGTCGCACCCGAGCCGCGCCCTGACATCGACCTGGCGCTGACCCTGCCGCGCGGTGACCGGCAGAGGGTCCAGGAGCAGCTGGTCGAGGACCTGTCGCGGCACCCTTGGGCGAACCTGCCGGTGCGCGTGACGCTGCGCGCGCTGGACGGGATCGCGCAGGTGGGGCAGTCCGAGCCGATGGCGGTGGAGCTGCCGGGGCGGCGCTTCTTCAACCCGCTGGCGGCGGCCCTGATCGAGCTACGCCGCGACCTGCTGTGGTCGCGCGCCAATGCCGGCCGCAGCGCCGAGATCCTGCGCGCCGTCACGTGGCGACCCGAAGGTTTTGTCGAGGAAGATCTTTATGCCGAGTTGCGCGGCGCCGTCCGCCTGCTGGAGGGCCAAGGCTTTACGCCCGAGGCCCGCGACCGGCTGGCCGAGGCGCTTTGGGCGGCGGCGGTGCAGCTGGAGGACGGCGGCCTGGCCGATGCGCTGGAGCGGATGAAGCAGGCGCAGGAAAAGCTGTCCGAGGCGATCAGGAACGGCGCCTCACCCGACGAGATCCAGCGCCTGATGGATGAGCTGCGCGAGGCGACGGACGCCTATACGCAGATGCTGGCCGAGCAGAGCGAGGGCCAGGACCAGGCCGACAGCCCCGATCGCGGCCAGGAGGGCCAGCAGATCACCGGCGACCAGATCCAGCAGATGATGGACGAGATCCAGCGCCTGATGAACGAGGGCCGCATGGCCGAGGCCCAGGAGCTGCTGGAGCAGTTCAACCGCATGATGGAGAACCTGCAGGTCCAGCAGCAGCAGGGCCAGGGGGAGGGCCAGGACGGGCAGCAGGGCGACCAGCCGATGAACCGCCTGGCCGACACGCTGCGCGAGCAGCAGCGCCTGTCGGACGAGGCCTTCCGCGACATGCAGCGCCAGTTCGGACAGGGCCAGCAGCCGGGCGAAGGCGAAGGGGAGGAGGGCGGCCAAAGCCTGGCCGACCGCCAGCAGGCGTTGCGCGAGGAGCTGGGCCAGCAGCAGGGGCTGATGCCCGGGCAGGGCTCGGCCCAAGGCGACGAGGCGCGGCGTCAGCTGGACGAGGCTGGCCGCGCCATGGAGGAGGCCGAGCGCGCGCTGCGCGAAGGCGACAGCGGCCAGGCGCTGCAGAACCAGGCCGACGCGATCGAGGCGATGCGGAATGGCATGCGCGCCCTGGGCGACATGCTGGCGCAGCAGGGCCAGCAAGGGCAGCAGGGCGAACAGGGACAGGAAGGCCAGGAGGGCCAGCAGCCCGGCGGCCAGCCGGGCGACAGCGCGCAGGGACAGAGCCAGATGCCCTTTGACGGCCGGCCGGTTCTTGATCCCCTTGGCCGGCAGCGGCCGGGCAACGGCAATGTCATCACCAGCGGCGATCCCCTGGCCGAGGGGCTGGACCCGGCGCGCCGCGCCCGCGACCTGCTGGACGAGATCCGCCGCCGCAGCGGCGAACGCGGCCGCTCCCAGGACGAGCGCGACTATCTGGGCCGCCTTCTGGACCGGTTCTGACGCTCAGTCCCGCAGGCCCCGGACCTGCTGGCCCAGCCAGAGCCGCGCGTCGTCCACGTTCTGGCGCCATTCGGTCAGCGGACCCACCTGCAGGCGTGGGGCCAGCAGATAGAGCGCCAGGCAGATCACCGCGATCAGCACCGCCAGGCCAAAGCCCAAGCGATAGCCGCTCCGGGGCGGTGAGGGCGCAGGAGCGGGAACCGGCACAAGCGCAACCCGCGGCTGGATCGGGGCGGAGGGGCGCAGCTGCTGCCCCGGCGCGGGCCGCAGCGGCAGCACGACGGGCCGCTCCGCCGGCACGCCGGGTTGCGGCGCAAGGGCCTCTGCCGCGGGGGCCTGGGGGGCCGGGTTCGTGGTGATCGCGCGGGTCGCGCCCGCCGGAAGGATCACCGTGGTGGCGGGCCAGAGGCTGTCATCCTCGGACGCGGGCTGGTCATCCTGGGGCGGCGTCTGATCGGCCCTGTCGGCCACGGGGGCAGGGATGCCCGCCGCCTCGCTCTCGCGCAGGCGGCGCTCGTGATCGGCCTCCTCGCGCAGAATGTCCAGGACGTCGGGCGACAGGCGCCGGCTGGCCGGGGGCAGGCTCACCGGGCTTTCCTGCCCTTCCCTGGGGCCGCCGCCCTCGCGCGGGAGGGTATAGGACCCCAGATCCAGCGGAGCCGCCGCCGTGGACGGACGCTGCGCCCTCCAGACATGCTCGCAGGCGCTGCATTCGACCTCGCGTCCGGCGGGGGGGATGGCCTCCTGCGGCAGGACGTATTCGGCGCTGCAGCCTGGACAGATCAACCTAATTTCAGCCATGCCACCCTCGCAATCGTCTGTGGGCTGTTCTATCAAGCGCAGGTCCGGCTTCCAAGTCGCGCCGGGTGCAGGACCCGCGTCAGACGGGCCGTAACGGAAAAGAGGTGGCGCTTGATCGAGATGCGGGATGTCGGTTTCGGTTACCACGGGGGCCCCGAGTTGCTGTCGGGCATGACGCTGAGCCTGCAGCCGGGCATGTTCCATTTCCTGACGGGCCCCTCCGGTTCGGGCAAGACGACGCTGCTGCGGCTGTGCTATGCGGACCTGCTGCCCACCGCCGGACAGATGACCGCCTTTGGCCAGGACATGCGTGGCCTGTCACGCGACGGGATCGCCGACCTGCGCCGTCGCGTCGGCGTGGTCCACCAGGACCCCCAGTTCCTGGACCATGTTCCCCTGGCTGAAAACGTCGCCCTGCCGCTGACCGTCGCTGGCGAAGAGGTGGACATGGACGCGCTGCGCGATCTTCTGGGCTGGGTGCAGCTGACGCATCATTCACGCGCGCTGCCGCCCTCGCTGTCGGGGGGTGAACGACAGCGGGCGGCCCTGGCGCGGGCGGTTATCCTGTCGCCGGACCTGGTCTTGGCGGACGAGCCGACCGGCAACCTGGACTGGGAGATGTCGATGCGGCTGATGCAGCTGCTGATCGAGCTGAACAAGTCGGGCAAGACCGTGCTGGTCGCCACCCATGACCTGAACCTGATCCGCGCCACCAAGGCCCAGGTGACGGCGCGGGTGCTGCGGATCTCGGGCGGCAGCCTGCAACTGGCGGGGGCGGACCTGTGATGCGTCGGAACATGCGCGAGATGAACCTGCGGGGGCTGAACCTGGGATCGCTGTGGCAGGGGCTGACGGGTGGCGAAGGCGGCAAGGGCGACCGCATCGTGCCGCCGACCGGATTCACGGCGCAGCTGACCCTGTTCTCGGCCGGGGCCATGGCCTTTCTGGCGGTCTTTGCCCTGGCGCTGGCCCTGGCGACCGGGCGCCTGGCGGACCGCTGGTCCTCGGAACTGGCCGGCAGCGTGACCGTCCGCGTCAGCGCCCCTGCGGGCCAGCAGGAGGCGCGAGTCCAGTCGGTGATGCAGATCCTGTCGACCACCCCGGATGCAGGTCAGCCTAGGCTTTTGCCGCAGGAGGAGTTGGCCGAGCTGCTGGAGCCCTGGTTCGGACCGGACATGCCTGTGGATGCCCTGCCGGTGCCCGCCCTGATCGACCTGCCCGTCACCGGAGAGGCCTTCGACCCCGAGGGCCTGCGCCTGCGCCTGGAGGCCGAGGCCCCCGGGGCGGTGCTGGACGATCATACCGAATGGCGCCGGCCGCTGGTTTCGGCCGCGAACCGGCTGCGGATGCTGGGCATCGTCTCGCTGCTGCTGATCGGGGCGGCCTCGGCGGCGATGATCACGCTGGCCGCCAAGGCGGCGCTGGCGGCGAATGGCCAGGTGATCCGCGTGCTGCGCCTGATCGGGGCGCGCGACCTGACCATCGCCACGGCCTTCGTGCGCCGCTTCACCCGCCGTGCGGCCATCGGCTCGGCCGTGGGAACGCTGCTGGGCATGGCCGGCATTGCGCTGTTGCCCGACGCCAGCGCGGCGGGCGGGTTCATGACCGGCCTGGGCTTTCAGGGCTGGGACTGGCTGATGCCGCTGTCGATCCCCTTCATCGCCGCGGCCGTCGGGTTTTTCGCGACCCGTTGGGCGGCCCTGAAGATGCTGGGGGCCGTCAGGTGAGCCGCCGCGACGACCCCCATCCGGGGCCCCTGACACCCTGGCAGCATGTGCAGCATGTGCTGTATTACCTGCATGTGGCGCTGGCGACGGTGGTGATGGGGCTTGCCGGGATCGTCTTGGTCGTCCGGCACGGCCGGGTCGGGGCGAACCGGGTGGCGACCCGCTGGATCGGCTACATGATCTGGGCTGCCAAGCTGCACCTGGGCCTGACCTGCGAGGTGCGGGGCACCCCGCCCACGACCGACTGCATCGTGGCGGCCAAGCACCAGAGCTTTTGGGACATCCTGGTGATCGCCCATGCCGTGCCGCGCCGGGCCTTCATCATGAAGCGCGAGGTGATGCGCGTGCCGGTGATGGGCTGGTACGCGTGGAAGGTCGGCTGCATCCCGATCGACCGGACCAGGGGCCGCGATGCGATGGTCGCGATCTCGAGCCAGATCAACCAGCGGATCGCGGGCGACGGGCTGGGCCAGTTGATCATCTATCCCGAGGGGACGCGGACCCTGCCCGGACAGCGCAGGCCCTACAAGCAGGGTGTGTCGACCATTCGCATGGCCACTGGCCTGCCGGTCGTCCCGGTGGCAGTGAACACCGGCATGTTCTGGCCGCGCAAGGGCTGGGGCATCCGCCCCGGCCGTGCCGTGGTGGAGTTCCTGCCCGCGCTTGGGCCCGATGTCCCGGCGGCAGGCTTCATGGCCCGGCTGGAGGCCGAGATCGAAACCCGCTCCGATCGCTTGATGGCCGAGGCGGGCCTGGCGCTGCCCAGGTCAGGCGACGCCATGGGCGCCGCCTGAGGCCGGTCATCTCAGGTCATAGTAGCGCGGGACATGGGGCTCCGCCGGGGGCAGGCCGATGTCGCGCCGCATGTGCGGGCTGAGGTGATAGGGATCGGGCGGCCTCGGCCGTCTGCGGCGTGGCATCAGCAGCGCGCGGAGCAGCGCCCAAAGCACCGCCGTCGCACCATGTCGGTCGATCAGGCGGTGGAGGGCGGGGCGCAGGCGCGCGGACTGCGGGTTCAGGTCTGCAATCATCGTTCTCTCCTGAAGACGGGCCATGCCGAGCATGGGCGGTCGGACTGCAGGTGGGGACATGACGCCATGCGGATGCGCGGCCTGACAGGCAGGCAGCCGTGACGGCAGGCTGCCCGTGCGGGCAGTCGTCGTTCAGGTCGTGGCGTCGGTGGGGTTCTGCCCGGTCAGGCGGTCAGGCGGTCAGGAACGAGGGATTTCGTCGCTGATGGCCGTCCCGGGTGGCAAAGGTGGCGTCGCGTGATGTCATCATGAGGCCCCTCCTTCGCTGCAGGGTGTCGGGCAGGATTGCAGGCTGGCCGAGAAAATCGAACCGGGCAAGCAGGCGCATGCAAGAAGCCGCCCGTGATGGGGCGGCTGTTGCCGATGGGTCACAGGATCGCGAAGGTCAGGCGGCCAGCGCCGTGGATCCCATCGCCAGGAACTTGGCCCGCCGGTCCTTGATCAGGTCGGCCGGCTTCTTGCCCTTCAGGTCGGCCAGCATCGCGGCGATCTCGACGCCAACGGCGGCGATCGCCTCTTTGGGGGCACGTTGCGCGCCGCCCAGGGGTTCCGCGATGATCCCGTCGATCACGCCCAGCTTCTTCAGGTCCTGCGCGGTCAGGCGCAGCGCCTCGGCGGCGTCGCGCATCTTTTCGGCGTCCTTCCACAGGATCGAGGCGCAGCCCTCGGGCGAGATGACCGAATAGATCGAGTGTTCCAGCATGGCGATGCGGTTGGCGGTGGCAAAGGCCACGGCCCCGCCGGACCCGCCCTCGCCGATGATGACGCTGACCAGCGGCACGCCGATCTCCAGGCATTTCATGGTGCAGCGGGCGATGGCCTCGGACTGGCCGCGCTCCTCGGCGCCCTTGCCGGGATAGGCGCCCGGCGTGTCCACCAGCGTGATGACCGGCAGCTTGAAGCGATGCGCCATGTCCATCAGGCGGATGGCCTTGCGATAGCCCTCGGGGCGGGCCATGCCAAAATTGTGGTGGATGCGCGAGCGGGTGTCGTTGCCCTTTTCATGCCCGATGATGACACAGGGCGCGTCGTTGAACCGCGCAAGGCCCCCCATCACGGCATGGTCGTCGCCAAAGGCGCGGTCGCCGGCAAGGGGGGTATATTCGGTGAACAGCGCCTCGACATAGTCGCGGCAATGCGGGCGGTCGGGATGGCGCGCCACCTGCGTCTTGCGCCAGGGATCCAGCGACTTGTAGAGATCGCGCAGCAGTTCCGAGGACTTGCGGTCCAGCGCCCCGGCCTCTTTCTCCAGATCGACGGCCCCGTCGCCCTTGCGGGCCATGGCGCGAAGTTCCTCGGCCTTGCCCTCGATGTCGGCAAGCGGCTTTTCGAAATCCAGATAGACCATGGGCGAAGCCTCCGGCAGCGTTCGGGTTGGGGCTATATAGGCCGGGCGGAACCGGGTTGCAACGCGGCGCTCCGAAGGGCAGGGGGCCGTCTGCCCCCCTCCTGGCCTGCGGCCCATTCACCCCCCGGGGGCATTTGCGCAACGAAGATGTGCAAGGGTCACTGCAGGTCGGCAAAGGCATCCGAAAGGCGCCGCACCGCCTCGACCACGCGGGCGCGGGGGGTGGCGATGTTGAAGCGCATGAAGCTGTCACCCCCCAGGCCGAAGGTGGCGCCGTGGTTGGCGGCAATGCGCGCCGTTGTTTCGATGCGCGCGCTGATCTCGGGCGCCGTCATGCCGGTGCCCGAGAAATCGACCCATGACAGGTAGGTCGCCTGGAGCGGCATCGAGCGCAGGCCCGGGATGGCATTCACGCCGTCGTCAAAGATCCGCCGGTTGCCGTCCAGATACCTCATCAGCGCATCCACCCAAGCCGCGCCTTCGGGCGAATAGGCGGCGGCGACCATGTCCATCCCCATGAACCCCGGAGAGATGCCCCGCGCCATCAGGGCCGCCTTGAAGCGCGCGCGCAGGTCCGGGTCGGCGATGATCGCGTTGCCGATATGGGCGCCGGCGATGTTGAAGGTCTTGGTCGCGGCAGTCAGCGTGACCAGCCGGTCGGCAATTTCCGGCGCCACGGTGGCGATCATCCGGTGGTGTGTCTGGCCGGGCATCACCAGGTCGCTGTGGATGTCGTCGGACAGAAGAAGAAGATCGTGCCGGACGCAGAAATCAGCAACCTGGGCCAGTTCCTCGGGTGTCCAGACCCGGCCGCCGGGATTGTGGGGCGAACAGAGGATCAGCATCCGTTCGTGCCCCTTGAGCTGGCCCTCCCAGGCTGCCCAGTCCATCCGGTATTGCCCGTCCCGGGTCGCCAGCGGCAGTTCGACCAGTTCGCGCCCGGCGGCGCGGATCACCCGGCCAAAGGCGTGATAGACCGGGCTCATGACGATCACGCCGTCGCCGGGGCGGGTATAGGCATCAAGTGCCATCGCCACCCCGTTCACCAGCCCGGCGCAGGTCAGGATCCAGTCGGGCTGGATCGTCCAGCCGTGCCGGTTCTGCATCCACCAGCAGATCGCCGACAGATAGGGCTGGTGCCCGCCCGGATAGCCATAGACACCGTGCGCTACCGTGGCCTCGACCGCGCGCTGGACAGCTGCCGGCGGGCGGAAGTCCATGTCCGCCACCCACATCGCCAGCCCGTCATCGGGCGCCACCCCATAGGTCGCCTGCATGTCGTCCCACTTGCTGCAGTGCGTGCCGCGGCGGTCGATGATCTCGTCGAAGTCGGGGTCGGTCATGCGGTGCTCCTGCGGCCATATGGGACAGGCCCCTGCATAACCCCGTTATTGCTTATGGTGAAGGCTTGCCCTAAATCCCGCCTATGAGCCTCAGACCGATCCTGATCCATCCCGATCCCCGCCTCAAGAAGGTGGCCGAGCCTGTTGCGCGCGTCACGCCCGAGATCGAGAGCCTGGCCGCCGACATGCTGGCGACGATGTATGACGCGCCGGGCATCGGCCTGGCCGCGCCCCAGATCGGGGTGTTATCACGGATCTTCGTGATGGACGCATCCCGGGATCCCGAGGCCGAGCGGTCGCCGGTCGTCATGATCAACCCCGAGGTCACCTGGGAATCCGAGGCGCTGAGCGTCTATGACGAGGGCTGCCTGTCGATCCCCGACCATTATGCCGAGGTGACCCGTCCGGCGCAGGTCGGGATGCGCTGGATGGGCCTGGACGGCAAGACGCACGATCAGGAATTCGACGGCCTCTGGGCCACCTGCGCGCAGCACGAGCTGGATCACCTGGAGGGGATCCTGTTCATCGACCACCTCTCGGCGCTGAAGCGGCAGATGATCACCCGCAAGATGGTCAAGCTCAAACGGGACAAAGCGCGTGCCTGACAGCCCGGACCCCCCGGGCTGGGTCCGCCCCTTGCTGGAGGGGGATCTGGCCGGTGGGGTTCCCCGCGATCTGGTTCTGTGGCCCGACAGCCGGCTGCGCCGGCGCTGCGAATCCTCGGCCTTCTTGGGCGCCGCGGCGCTGCGACGGCTGGCCGCCGACATGCTGGCAACCATGTATGCGGCGGGGGGCCGCGGTCTTGCGGCGCCGCAGGTGGGGGTCCTGTTCCGGGTCTTCGTCATGGATGCGGGCTGGAAGGACGGGCGCCCCGACCGCTGGTGATGCTGGACCCCGAGATCCTGTGGCGCTCCTCCCGGAGGGACAGCGGGGACGAGCAGTGCCTTTCCATCCCGGACCGGGTCGTTGCGGTGTCGCGTCCGTCCACCATCGACCTGGGCTGGTATGATCTGGACGGGCGGCATCATCTGCGGCAGATGTCGGGGCCAGAGGCGCGCATCGCGCAGCACGAGGCCGATCACCTGGACGGCCGCCTGATCCTGGAAGACTGACATGGCCGTCCGACCGTTCCTGCCCTTTGCCGATCCCCGCCTTCACCGGCCCGCCGATCCCGTCGATGCCGTGACCGAGGGCGTGCGGATGATCTGGGACGACATGGTCGCCACGATGGAATCCATGCCCGGCGTCGGGCTGGCCGCGCCGCAGATCGGGATCATGCTGCGGCTGGCCGTGGTCGATGCCTCGGACAAGCGGGGGCAGGTGGTGCGGATGGCCAATCCTGAGGTGCTGCATGCCAGCGTCCAGAACCGCGTCCATGACGAGGCCAGCCCGAACCTGCCCGGCGTCTCGGCGCCCATCAGCCGGCCGCGGGCCGTGACGGTGCGGTTCCTGAACGAGCTGGGCGAGATCGAAGAGCGGGATTTCGTCGGCCTCTGGGCGACCAGCGTGCAGCACCAGATCGACCATCTGGACGGCCGCGTCTATGTCGATCACCTGTCGCCCCTGCGCCGCAAGATGCTGGTCGCCAAATCGGCCAAGCTGGCGCGGCGCTGACCGGGCAGCGGTCCGGGTTTGAACATCAAGACGAAAGGACGGGCGATGCGCGTGATCTTTATGGGAACACCGGATTTCTCGGTGCCTGCCCTGCGGGCGGTCGCGGCCGCGCATGAGGTGGTGGCCGTCTACACGCAGCCGCCGCGCGCCGCCGGCCGGGGACAGCAGGCGCGACGATCTCCGGTGCATGTTGCGGCGGAAGGGCTGGGCCTGCCGGTGCGCCACCCGGCGCGCCTGCGCGATCCCGATGACCAGGCCGCCTTTGCCGCGCTGGAGGCGGATGTGGCGGTGGTCGTGGCCTACGGCCTGATCCTGCCGCAGCCGGTGCTGGACGCGCCGCGTCTGGGTTGCGTGAACATCCATGCCTCGATCCTGCCGCGCTGGCGCGGGGCGGCGCCGATCCACCGCGCGATCATGGCCGGCGATGCCGAGACGGGCGTCGCCATCATGCAGATGGAGGCGGGGCTGGACACGGGGCCGGTCCTGGCGGAGGCGCGGACGCCGATCGGGGCCGAGGAGACCACGGCGGACCTGCACGACCGGCTTGCGGGGATGGGGGCAGACCTGATCGCGGATGTGCTGGATCGCCTGCCCCTGGAGCCCGTTCCGCAGCCCCGGGAGGGCGTGACCTACGCCGCCAAGATCGACAAGGCCGAGGCGCGCATCGACTGGACCCGGCCCGCCGCCGAGGTGGACCGCCAGATCCGTGGCCTGTCGCCCTTCCCGGGCGCCTGGTGCGAGATTGCGGGGGAGCGGGTCAAGCTGCTGCGTTCGCGGCTGGCCCAGGGCTCGGGTGCGCCCGGTGCCGTCATCGGCGCCTTCACCATTGCCTGCGGTCAGGGCGCCGTGCAGATCCTCGAGGCGCAGCGCGCGGGCAAGCGGCCGATGATGGCCGAGGAACTGCTGCGGGGCTGGGAACTGCCCGCGCGGCTGGACTAGGGGGCGTGGTGGGGGCACAGCCCCCACCCGGCCGCCGCGAAAGCGGCCGCGGCCCGGACTGCCTCAGATCGCGCCGTGGCAGTGCTTGAACTTGTTCCCCGACCCGCAGGGGCAGGGATCGTTCCGCGACGGCGTGCCCCAGGTCGAGGGGTCGTTCTCGTCAAAGCCCTGGACCCGCGGCGCGGGACGATCGGCATCGTCGTCCGACTGCCGCTCGGGTCCGTGCTCCATCGTCAGGTGCTCCTGCGCCGCCTGCTGCTGCTGGGCCATCTGGCGCAGCATGTCCTCGCGCTCGGCCTCGGTCAGCGGACGGATCTGCGCCAGCCGCTGCGTCACGTCAAAGCGCAGGCTGTCCAGCAGGGTCTCGAACAGCTGGAAGCCCTCGGTCTTGTATTCCGACAGCGGATCGCGCTGCGCATAGCCGCGAAAACCCACGACCGAACGCAGATGCTCCAGCGTCAGCAGGTGGTCCCGCCATTTCTGGTCGATCATCTGCAACAGGACCTGCTTTTCGATCTGGACCATGTTCTGCGCGCCAAAGGCCTGCGCCTTGTCCGCCATGTAGCGGTCGGTCGCCTCGGTGATCCGCTCGCGCATCGCCTCCTGGTCGACGCCTTCCTCGGCGGCCCAGTCCTTGATCGGCAGGTTCATGTTCAGCCGCTCGCGCACGCCGGCCTGCAGGCCCTCGCTGTCCCATTGGTCGGCATAGCTGCGGGCGGGCATGAAATCCTCGACCAGGTCGTCGATGACCTGGTGGCGCATGTCGGCGGTGATCTCGCCGACCTCGTCGCTTTCCATGATCTCGCGGCGCTGGCCGAAGATGGCCTTGCGCTGGTCGTTCATCACGTCGTCGAACTTCAGCAGCTGCTTGCGGATGTCGAAGTTGCGGCCCTCCACCTTGGCCTGGGCGCGTTCCAGCGACTTGTTCACCCAAGGGTGCACGATCGCCTCGCCTTCCTTCATGCCAAGCGTCGACAGGACCTTGTCCAAGCGTTCCGAGCCGAAGATCCGCATCAGGTCGTCGTCCAGCGACAGGAAGAACAGCGACCGCCCCGGATCCCCCTGGCGGCCCGAACGGCCGCGCAGCTGGTTGTCGATGCGCCGGCTTTCGTGCCGCTCGGTGCCCAGGACGAACAGGCCGCCCGCCGCCAGGACCTTTTCCTTGTCGGCGGCATGTTCCGCCTCGATCTGCGCGCGCAGCTGGTCGGGATTGGCGTCGGAATCGGCGTTCAGCGCGTCCATCACCTTCATCTCGACATTGCCGCCCAGCTGGATGTCGGTGCCGCGGCCGGCCATGTTGGTGGCGATGGTCACCGCGCCGGGCTTGCCGGCATCGGCCACGATCTGCGCCTCGGCCTCGTGCTGGCGGGCGTTCAGGACGTTGTGCGGGACCCCGTCCTTTTGCAGCATCGCCGACAGCATCTCGGATTTTTCGATGCTGGTGGTGCCGACCAGGGTCGGCTGCCCCTTCGCATGGGCCTCCTTGATCGCCTCGATGACGGCGGCGTATTTCTCGGCCGCGGTGCGATAGACGCGGTCATGTTCGTCCAGGCGGGCAATGCCGCGGTTCGTCGGCACCTCGACCACGCCCAGCTTGTAGATCTCGGCGAATTCCTCGGCCTCGGTCGAGGCGGTGCCGGTCATGCCGGCCAGGCGCCCGTAAAGCCGGAAGTAGTTCTGGAAGGTGACCGAGGCCAGGGTCACGTTCTCGGGCTGGATCTCGACGCCTTCCTTGGCCTCGATCGCTTGGTGCAACCCGTCCGACAGGCGGCGGCCCTTCATCATGCGGCCGGTGAATTCGTCGATCAGCATCACCTCGCCGTCGCGCACCATGTAGTGCTGGTCCTTCAGGAACAGCTTGTGGGCGCGCAGGGCCTGGTTGACGTGGTGGACGATGGTGGTCGATTCCGGATCATAGAGGGTCTGCCCCTCGGGCAGCACGCCGTCGGCCTGCAGCTGCGTCTCCAGGAACTCGTTGCCTTCCTCGGTGAAGGTGGCGTTGCGGGCCTTCTCGTCCAGCTTGAAATGCTCGTCGGTCAGCATCGGGACATACTTGTCCAGCACGCGGTACAGCTCGGACCGGTCCTGGCTGGGCCCGGAAATGATCAGCGGCGTCCGCGCCTCGTCGATCAGGATGCTGTCGACCTCGTCCACGATCGCGAAATTGTGGCCGCGCTGGACCATCTCGGCCACGCTGCCCTTCATGTTGTCGCGCAGGTAGTCAAATCCCAGCTCGTTGTTGGTGGCATAGGTCACGTCGGCGGCATAGGCCTGACGCTTCTCGCCCTCGGGCTGGAAGGGAACGACCACGCCGCAGGTCATGCCCAGCTGGGCATAGACCTTGGACATCCATTCCGCGTCGCGCTTGGCCAGATAATCGTTCACGGTGACGACATGCACGCCCTTGCCCGACAGCGCGTTCAGATAGGCGGGGAAGGTCGCGACCAGGGTCTTGCCCTCGCCGGTCTTCATCTCGGCGATGTTGCCTTCGTGCAGGAAGATCCCGCCCATCAGCTGCACGTCGAAGGCGCGCAGGCCCAAGGCGCGGCGGGCACCCTCGCGGCAGTTGGCGAAGGCCTCGGGCAGGATGTCGTCCAGATCCTCGCCTTGGGCCACGCGGGCCTGGAATTCGCGGGTCTTGTCGATCAGACCCTGATCGCTCAGCGCCTTGAACTGCTCTTCCAGCGCATTGATGCGCGCCACAAGCGGCCGAGTGCCCTTGACCTTGCGGTCGTTGGGCGTGCCAAAGACCATCTTTGCCAGATTACCGATCATATTACCTTCGCCATCACGTTGTTGCGAAAGGCAGGTCGCCTGCGGCCCACTTGCCCGCACCGCTCGCATTGCCGTATCAGGGGCCTGAACGAACGCGGCGGCGGCGCCTTCCACGGATTGTCTGCGGATGTAGGCTTCGCCCGCCTGACTGTCAATGTTGGCCCGGTCCCGCAGGGGCGCGCGCCCTGATCTGCAAAGGACCATCCATGTTCAGACCGTCGTTTCTGGCAGCCGCGCTGATCGCGGTGCCGATGCTGTCCGCGCCCGCCTTTGCCCAAGGCGAAGGCGCCGACACCGTGGTCGCCACGGTCGGCGGACAGGAGATCACCCTGGGCCAGATGATCGTCATGAAGCAGTCCGTGCAGGACCCCGCCATGGCCAACCTGCCCGACCAGGCGCTGTGGGACATGATGCTGGACCAGCTGATCCGCCAGACCGCCGTGGCCGCCGCCGCCGAGGAAACGGCCGGCGTGCGTGCGCAGGTGGAACTGATGCGCCGCAACACGCTGGCCACCGCCGCCGTGTCCCAGGTGGCCGGGCTGGAGCCGTCGGATGCCGAGCTGCAGGCGACCTATGACCGGCTGTTCGGCACGGCCGAGGCGGTCCCGGAATTCAATGCCGCCCACATCCTGGTCGAGACCGAGGAGGAGGCCGCGTCGATCAAGACCGAACTGGACGGCGGCGCCGATTTCGGCGACCTGGCCGAACAGCATTCGACCGGCCCCTCGGGTCCGAACCGGGGCGACCTGGGCTGGTTCGCGGCCGACCAGATGGTCGCCCCCTTTGCCGAGGCGGTCGCCGCGATGAAGCCCGGTTCGGTTTCGGATCCGGTCCAGACCGAGTTCGGCTGGCACGTGATCAAGCTGAACGAGACCCGCCTGCGTGAAGCCCCGCCCCTGGCCGAGGTGCGCGAGCAGGTGGCCCAGATGGTCCGCCGCGAGAAGGTCGAGGCCGAGATCGAGCGCCTGGTCGGCGAGGCCGAGGTCAAGAAGACCGAGGGCGTTGATCCCTCGCGGATGAACGACACCGACCTGCTGGAGGCCAAGTGATGGGCAAGGCCGGACTTCCCGTCTCCCCTCTGGCGCCTGCCGCCTTTCCCGACCTGCCGGTGATCGAGGGCGTCGAATTCGCCAGCGCGGCGGCCGGCATCAAGTACCAGGGCCGCACCGACGTGACGCTGATCCGCATCGCGCCGGGCAGCACGGTGGCGGGCGCCTTCACGCGTTCCTCGACCCGGGCGGCCTGTGTGCTGGACAACCAGGCCAAGCTGGCGCAGGGCGGCGAGGCCCCGCAGGGGGCCGCGATCATCATCAATTCGGGCAACGCGAATGCCTTTACCGGCGCGCGGGGGCAGGAGTCGGTGGATGCGGTCACGGGCGCCGTGGCCCGGGCCCTGGACCTGCCGCAGGGGCGGGTCTTTTCCTCCTCGACCGGCGTCATCGGAGAGCCGCTGCCCCATGATCGCGTCCTGGCGGTGGTGGATGATCTGGTGGCGGGGCTTCAGGACAACGGCGCGGCCGATGCCGCCCGCGCCATCATGACCACCGACACCTTTCCCAAGGGCGCGGCGGCCGTGATCGACGGCGAGGGCGGCCTGATCCGGATCGCCGGGATTGCCAAGGGTTCGGGGATGATCGCCCCCGACATGGCCACGATGCTGGTCTATGTCTTCACCGACGCGGCGGTGCCGGCCGACCTGTTGCAGCAGGCGCTGTCGTCGGGCCTGGACAGCACCTTCAATGCCATCACGGTGGACAGCGACACCTCGACCTCGGACGCGCTGATCCTGGCGGCGACCGGGCGGGCCAAGGCTGCCCCCCTCACGGATCTGCAAGGCCCCGCCGGACGCGCCTTTGTCGAGGCGCTGCACGGCGTCATGCGCGAGCTGGCCCATCTGGTCGTGCGCGACGGCGAGGGGGCCACGAAATTCGTGGAGGTCGCCGTCACCGGCGCGACCTCGGATGCCGATGCCCACAGGGTCGCGATGTCCATCGCCAATTCGCCCCTGGTCAAGACCGCCGTCGCGGGCGAGGACGCCAACTGGGGCCGCATCGTCGCCGCGGTGGGCAAGTCGGGGGCCGAGGCCGACCGTGACCGGCTGACCATCCGGTTCGGCGACATGGTGCTGGCCGAGAACGGCTGGCGCGCGCCCGCCTATGACGAGGCCGCCGCCAGCGCCTACATGAAGAACGCCGAGCTGCGGATCGCCGTCGATCTGGGGCTGGGGCAGGGCGCACGGACCGTGTGGACCTGCGACCTGACGCATGGCTATATCGACATCAACGCGGATTACCGTTCGTGAACATGGTGCTGGTGTCGGCCGTCGCGCTGATCGATCCCGACGGGCGGGTGCTTCTGGCACAGCGCCCCGAGGGCAAGGCGATGGCCGGGTTGTGGGAGTTTCCCGGCGGCAAGGTCGAGCCCGGAGAGACGCCGGAAGCCGCACTGATCCGCGAGCTGCACGAGGAGCTGGGCATCGAGACCTGGAAAAGCTGCCTCGCGCCACTGACCTTCGCCAGCCATGCCTACGAATCGTTTCACCTGCTGATGCCGCTTTACGCCTGCCGCAAGTGGCAGGGAATCGTGCAGCCGCGCGAGGGCCAGCGGCTGGCTTGGGCACGTGCCTCTGATTTGCGCAATTACCCCATGCCCGCGGCGGACATACCGCTGATTCCCATCCTGCAAATGTGGCTATAACGTCGCAGATTTTACGCTTTGCGTTGCGATCCTGCCCGAAAAGCGCCTAGCTGAACGGGTTGAGAGCGCTTTTTTAACCATTTCATGACTAGCATAGATCATGGCGCAGAGGAGGGCTTGACATGATTCGCACCATCTCGATTGGAAGCTACATCTCGATCCAGGGTTTCTTTGCAGGCGCAGTGGCCAACGGCAATATCCTTGTCCGTGTCGGCGATCGCACCTTCGAAGGAAAACCCATCGGGGCCTGAGCCGCTCTGCTGCTACGGGAGCACAGCAGGAACGGCGCATAACAAAAAGGGTGGCCTTGAGGGGCCGCCCTTTTTCATGGAGCGATGCCACAGAAGCGATGCCGCAGGGGAAGGTCACGCACCCCGAATGCATTCGCGCATGAAAAAGGGCGGCCAGATCGGCCGCCCCTTGGTTCACTTGCAGATGCCTTACAGCGTCCGTTCAACCTCTTCGCGTTCGAAGATCTCGATGACGTCGCCCGGGCGGATATCCTCGTAGTTCTCGAAGGCCATGCCGCATTCCTGGCCGGACTGGACTTCCTTCACCTCGTCCTTGAAGCGCTTGAGCGTCTTCAGCGTGCCCTCGTGGACCACGACGTTTTCGCGCAGCAGACGGACGCCGGCGGACCTGCGGGCCACGCCCTCGGTGACGAGGCAGCCGGCGACCTTGCCGATGCCGGTGACCTTGAAGACCTCCTTGATCGTCGCATAGCCGATGAAGTTCTCGCGGATCTCGTTGGACAGCATGCCGGATGCGGCCGCCTTGATGTCGTCCACCAGGTTGTAGATGATCGAGTAATAGCGGATCTCGACCCCTTTCTGGTTGGCGGCATTGCGGGCGGGCGCGTTGGCCCGGACGTTGAAGCCGATGACGGGGGCACCCGATGCCTCGGCCAGGCCGATGTCGGATTCGGTGATCGCACCCACGCCGTAATGCAGCACGCGGACGCGGACCTCGTCGTTGCCGACCTTTTCCAAAGCCTGCACGATCGCCTCGGCCGAACCCTGCACGTCGGCCTTGAGGACAACCGCCAGTTCGGACACGTTCACGTCCGCCTTGGCCTTGGCCATCATCTGCTCCAGCGTGGTAGCGGCACCGGCTGCGGCGCGCTTGTCCTTGGTCTGCTGGGCGCGGAACTCGGCGATCTCGCGGGCCTGGGCCTCGGTCTCGACCACGTTCAGCACGTCGCCGGCCTCGGGGGTGCCGTTCAGGCCCAGAACCTCGACGGGAACCGAAGGCCCGGCCTCCTCGACGCGGTCGCCCTGGTCGTTGATCAGGGCGCGGACCTTGCCCCACTGCTCGCCCACGACGAAGATGTCACCGCGACGCAGGGTGCCGTGCTGCACCAGCACGGTGGCGACGGGGCCGCGGCCCACGTCCAGCTGCGCCTCGATCACCGCGCCCTGTGCGGCACGATTCGGGTTGGCGCGCAGTTCCATGACCTCGGCCTGCAGGGCGATGGCCTCCAGCAGGTTGTCCAGGCCCAGGCCGGTCTTGGCCGAAACCTCGACATCCTGCACGTCGCCGGACATGGCCTCGACAACGACCTCATGCTGCAGCAGGTCCGTGCGGACCTTCTGCGGGTCGGCCGCGTGCTTGTCGATCTTGTTGATCGCCACGATCATCGGCACATTGGCCGCCTTGGCGTGATTAATGGCCTCGACGGTCTGGGGCATCACGGCATCATCCGCCGCGACGACTAGGACCACGATATCCGTCACCTGCGCGCCACGGGCCCGCATCGACGTGAAGGCCGCGTGGCCCGGCGTGTCCAGGAAGGACAGCACGGCGCCGCTCTCGGTCGTCACCTGATAGGCGCCGATATGCTGGGTGATGCCGCCGGCCTCGCCCGACACGACATTGGCCTTGCGGATCGCGTCCAGCAGCGAGGTCTTGCCGTGGTCCACGTGGCCCATGATCGTGATGATCGGCGGGCGCGGCTGCAGATCCTCGTCTCGGTCAGCCGTTGCGGCGATGACCTGTTCCACGTCGCTGTCGCTGACGCGCAGAACCTTGTGGCCGAATTCCTCGATCACCAGTTCGGCGGTGTCGGCGTCGATGGGCTGGTTGGCGGTGACCATCATGCCCATCTTCATCAGCGCCTTGACCACGTCGGCGGCGCGTTCGGTCATGCGGTTGGCCAGCTCCTGCACCACGATGGTTTCGGGCAGGCGCACTTCGCGGAACTGCTTTTCGGCACGGGCCGACTGTCCCATCGCCTTCTGGCGAGTGCGTTCCTGCTTGCGCTTCATCGCCGCCATGCTGCGCTGGCGGCCGCCTTCGCCGTTCAGCGCCTGGTTCAGCGACAGCTTGCCGCCGCGGCGGTTGTCGTCGGTCTTGGCCTTGGCGGCCTTGTCGCGGTCGGGACGATCCGAGGCGCGCTCGGTCTTGCGGGCGACGCCGGCCGACACGCCCTTGGTCTCGGCGCGCGAGGCGGCAGCCTCGATCGAGGCCTGATCTGGGGTGTCGGGCTTGGCGGCAGCCGTGGGCTTGGGACGTTCCTGGCGCGGCTCTGCCTTGCGGCGGGCCTCGTCGGCGGCGTCTTGGATGGCATTCGCCTCGGCGATGGCCTTGGCCTTCTGGGCCTCCTCGCGCTCGCGCTCCTCGCGGGCCTTCGCCTCGATCTCGGCGCGGCGGCGCTCACGCTCCTCCTCGCGGGCCTTTTCATCGGCCAGGCGCTTGGCGGCGTCATCGGCCTCGCGCGCCTTGGCGGCGGCAAGGGCCTTCAGGCGGCGCTCCATCTCGGCATCGGAGATGCCGGCGGGACGCTTGGAGGGATCGCCGGCCATGCGCGCGGTCAGCGGGTTCTTTTCTTTCTGGGCATCCGTCATCGGCGCGGCTGCCTTGGGCACCACGACGCGCTTGCGCTTGGTTTCGACGACGACGCTTTTGGTGCGGCCGTGGCTGAAGCTTTGCTTGACCTGTCCCGAGCGGCCGCTGCCGCCCAGTCCCAAAGTCGATTTTCCGTCTTTGTCGCTCATCTGCGTCTTCATTCCTTCCCGACGGCCGCATTGCCGTCGTCATGCCCGCGCAGACCCGTCAGTCTACCGGCTTCCAAGATTACCTTGTCCGTCAGGCCACCCTTCGCAAGCGCGCCGTGTATGACATGATCGCGCCCAAAGGACAAACCCAATTCTGATGCGGTCAGGCAGCCGAACCAGCGTCCGCCGGTGGGCGTCCACAGCTTCCCCTTGCCGCGATCCGACCCGTCGCTGGCCTGAAGCAGCACCTTGGCGCGCCCCTCGGCCAGCCAGCCCTTGACCTTCTCGAAGCCCGCTACGGCCTTGCCGGTCTTGCGCGCCAGCGACACCAGGTCAGTGACGCGGCGCGCCACCCCGGCCTCGACCAGATCGGTCAGCCCCGGCGGCACCGTCACCGGCGCACGCGCGGCGCGGGAAAACAGCCCCTTCGCCGCAGCCTTGTCCAGCGCCGAACGATCCGCCGACACCCAGATGCCGCGACCCGGCAGTTTTTCTGCCAGGTCCGGCACGACCGTCGCATCCGGGCCGATCACAAAGCGGATCAGGCCGCGCTTGGGCTGCACCTCGCTGGTGACGATGCACCGGCGTTCCGGGTCGTCCCGGTCCTTGTCACGTCCACCACGGCTCAAGCTTTGCACAGTACCGGGGCGCTCAGACCCCGGCCTCCTCGTTGTCGTCGTCCTGTTCGTCCCCGTCGGCCTCGGGCTCCAGCTCGGTGGGATCGACCCAGCCCAGCAGCACGCGCGCGGTCATCACCAAGGTCTGCGCCTCTTCCAGGGACACCTCGAAAGGCTCCAGCAGGCCCTCGTCCTTGACGCGCTGCCCGTTCACCGTGGTCCAGCCGCCGGCCAGTTCCCAGTCGGCGCAGGTGGCAAAGTCTTCCAGCGTCTTGATGCCGTCCTTGGCCAGCGCCTCCACCATCTGGGGAGTGAGGCCCTCGAATTCAATGAGGCTGTCCTCGGCGCCAAGCGTGCGGGCGGCTTCCAGCGCGGCCTTGTTCTTGGCCTCCAGCACGTCGCGGGCGCGGGCCTGCAGCTCGGCCGCGGTGCCCTCGTCAACGCCGTCGATGGTCAGCAGCTCGTCCTGGTCCACATAGGCGACCTCTTCGAGGTTCGTGAAGCCTTCGGCCACCAGCAGCTGGGCAAAGAACTCGTCCAGGTCCAGCGCCTCCATGAAGAGGGCGGTGCGGCTGTTGAACTCGGCCTGACGACGCTTGGATTCCTCCTCGTCCGTCAGGATGTCGATGTCCAGGCCGGTCAGCTGGCTGGCCAGGCGCACGTTCTGGCCGCGACGGCCGATCGCCAGGGACAGCTGCTCGTCGGGGACGACGACCTCGATCTTGTTGGCTTCCTCGTCAAAGACGACCTTGCTGACCTCGGCGGGCTGCAGGGCGTTCACCAGGAAGGTCGCCTGGTCCTCGTTCCACGGGATGATGTCGATCTTTTCGCCCTGCAGTTCGCCGACAACGGCCTGCACGCGGCTGCCGCGCATGCCGACGCAGGCGCCGACCGGATCGATCGAGCTGTCATAGCTGATCACGGCGATCTTGGCGCGCGAACCGGGGTCGCGGGCCACGGCCTTGATCTCGATGACGCCGTCATAGATTTCCGGCACTTCCATCTTGAACAGCTCGGCCATGAACTGCGGGTCGGTGCGCGACAGGAAGATCTGCGGACCGCGGTTCTCGCGGCGCACGTCCTTGACATAGGCGCGGATGCGGTCGTTCGGGCGATAGCTTTCGCGGCCGATCTTCTCGTTGCGGCGCAGGATCGCCTCGCCGCGGCCCACGTCGACGATGATGTTGCCGTATTCCTCGCGCTTGACGACACCGTTGATGATGGTGCCGGCGCGGTCCTTGAACTCCTCGTACTGGCGGTCACGCTCGGCCTCGCGGACGCGCTGCAGGATCACCTGCTTGGCCGACTGCGCGGCGATGCGGCCCAGTTCGACCGGCGGCACCTGCTCCTGGAAGGTGTCGCCGACCTGCGGACGGCCTGCAAAGTCCTCCACCCGCTTCCCGTCGCGGACCCAGGCATTGGCCGGATCGCGCGGGCGCTCGAAATAGGGTCGGGCCTGCTCGACGGTGAATTCGGCCTGATAGTTCTCCAGCGCCTCGTCCTCGACGACGGTGCGGACGCGGGTAAACGTGGCGTTGCCGGTTTTGCGGTCGATGCGGACGCGGATGTCCATCTCGGCGCCATAACGCGACTTGGCGGCACGGGCGAGGCTGTCCTCCATCGCTTCGATGACCAGCTCGGGCTCGATCATCTTCTCGCGGGCAACGGCTTCGGCCGTCTGCAGCAGTTCAAGCTGGTTGGCAGAGGTGATGGCCATCACTCACTCCTTGGAATCGGTGCCGTCGGCACCTTCGTTGTCGTCGGTTTCGATCTCGTCGAAGGCGGCTTCGTCCAGGTTGTCGATCTCGACCCCGGCTTCCTTCTTCTGACGCAGCATTTCCTTGATCAGCTCGTCCGTCAGGACCAGCTTCGCATCCGACAAAAGGTCGAAATGCAGGCCGATCGTGTGGGTCTGACCCTGGTCCTCGATGTTCAGCAGGATCTCCTGGTCCTCGACCCCGGCCAGCGTCCCCTTGAAGCGCTTGCGCCCGTCGATGGGCTGGGACAGGTCGATGCGCGCCTCGTAGCCCTCGAAGGTGGCAAAGTCCTTCAGGCGCGTCAGCGGCCGGTCGATGCCGGGGCTGGACACCTCCAGGTGATAGTTGTCCTCGATCGGGTCCTCGACATCCAGCGTGGCGCTGACGGCGGTCGAGATGTCGCCGCAATCGTCCACGTTGATGCCGCCTTCGGGACGGTCGGCCATGATCTGCAGCGTGGCGGTCTTGCCGCCCTGCAGCCGGACCCGCACCAGTTCGAAGCCCAGGTCCTCGATCACCGGGGCGATGATCTCGGCCAGGCGCCGGTCGATGGGCGTCTTGGCGATCAGGTCGTTCGTCGCGGACATGTCACGCGTCGCGGGCTGATCGTTCGCGGGGGTCAGATCGTCGGACATGGGATCCTTTCGGACATGAAAAAGGGGCCGTCAGCGGGCCCCATGCGGAAGTTCCGGTGGGCAGGGTTTGGACGCCTGCACCGCTGTTGATGTGGCATATAGCGCCGGTGGCCCGCCATTGCAAGCGGACTCAGCGCCCCGCCGCGCCAGGGTTGTCGCGCCAGATGCGCCAGTTCAGCCCCGCCGCCACGCAAAGCCAGGCCAAGTAGGGCAGCAGCATCAGCCCGGCCAGCCCGTCCAGCTGCCAGAAGGTGACGGTCATGCTGGCGACCGTGACCAGCAGCGTCGCGATGACCACCATCCCCAGGGCGATCTGCCGCGCCCCGAAAAAGACCGGCGTCCACAGCGTGTTCAGGGCGATCTGCGCCGCCCACAGCGCCAGGGCCAGCCCGGCGCCGGGCAGGGGCGCCACGCGCGCGGCGGCCAGGGCCGACAGCAGGTAGATCGCGCTCCAGGCCACGGGAAAGGCCCATTTCGGGGGCGTGAAGCCGGGCTTGCGCAGCCCGTCATACCAGGCGCCCGGGCGAAAGATCACGCCGGTCGCGGCGGCGGCGGCGCTGGCAAGGATGAAGATCAGGAACAGGTTCAGGCTCATCTGGCGGGGGTCCGGCTGCGGTCGCGGTTGCGGTCATCGTCGCGGATCATGTCCATGACCGTGACCAGTTCCGCAGTGATGCGCGGTTCGGACAGGGCATGGCCCGAGGCCGGGACCAGCCGCAGGTCGCAGTCCTTCCAGTCCTGGGCCAGCGCATGGGCGCTGGCAGGCGGGCAGACCATGTCATAGCGGCCCTGCACGATGACGGCGGGCAGGTGCTGGATGCGGTGGCGGTCGCGCAGAAGCTGGCCTTCCTGAAGAAAGCAGCCATGGGTGAAATAGTGATTCTCCAACCGGGCAAAGGCGCGGGCATATTCCGCGGGCGCGTGGCTGACGGCCGAGGATTGCAGCCCCGCCAGCGCATTTTCCCACATGAGCCAAGGCTGGGCAAAGCGCGCCTGCCGCCCCAGGTCGCTGTCGAACAGCCGGCGGTGATAGGCGCCGATCATGTCATGGCGCTCGGCCTGCGGGATCGGCTCCTGGAACTGCGCCCAGAGGTCGGGAAAGAATCGCGCGGCACCCCCGCCATAGAACCAGTCCAGTTCGGTCTGGGTGCCCAGAAAGACGCCGCGCAGGATCAGGCCGGTGACGTGATCGGGATGGGCCTGCGCATAGGCCAGGGCCAGCGTGGCGCCCCAGCTGCCGCCGAACAGCAGCCAGCGCGGAATGTCCAGGTGGCCGCGGATCAGGGCGATGTCGGCGATCAGGTGCGGCGTGGTGTTGGCATGGACCGAGGCGGTCGGACGGGACCGCCCGCAGCCCCGCTGGTCGAACAGCACCACGCGGTAATGCGAGGGGTCGAAAAAGCGCCGCATGAAGGGACTGCAGCCGCCCCCCGGCCCGCCGTGCAGCACCAGGACGGGACGTCCCTCGGGGTTGCCGCATTCCTCGACATAGAGGCTGTGGCCGTCGCCCACCTCGATCATGTGCCGCGCAAAGGGTTCGGCCGCCGGGTGAAGGCGGCCATGTGACGCGGAGATTTGTCCTGCCAATCGGTCCATCCTGCCAGTATAAGGCCAGTTGACGCCGCCCGCCAGAAGGACCGCCCGCATGAGCAGCATCGACCCCGCCGAGATCGCCAAGTTCGAGGCCATGGCCGCCGAATGGTGGGACCCCAAGGGCAAGTTCCGCCCGCTGCACCTGATGAACCCGCTGCGGCTGGACTATATCGCCACCCAGGTGGCGGTGGAATTCGGGCGCGACCGCCGCGACCTGCGGCCCTTTCAGGGACTGCGCGTCCTGGACATCGGCTGCGGCGGCGGGCTGGTGGCCGAGCCGATGGCGCGGCTTGGGGCCGAGGTGGTCGGCGCCGACGCCGCCGAGGGCAATATCGCCGTGGCACGGGTCCATGCCGATCAGCAGGGGCTGGCGGTCGATTACCGCGCCACGACCGCCGAGGCGTTGGCCGACGCGGGCGAGGTCTTCGACGTCGTCCTGGCACTGGAGATCGTCGAGCATGTGGCCGACCCGGCCGCCTTCATCGCCACCTGCCAGCGGCTGGTGCGCCCCGGCGGCCTGGTGATCCTGTCCACGCTGAACCGCACCGCCCGCAGCTTTGGCGCGGCGATCCTGGGGGCGGAATGGATCATGCGCTGGCTGCCGCGCGGCACCCATGACTGGAACCGCTTCATCACGCCCGATGAACTTGCGGCCAAGGCGCATGCGGCGGGGCTGGTGGTGGTCGATCGCCGCGGGATGGTCTTCAACCCGCTGACCCTCGGCTGGCGCCTGTCGGATCGCGACCTGTCGGTGAACTACATCATGACGGCGCGCCGGGGATAATCCTCGCGCCTGCCCGGATCAGGAGGATTTCGGCCGGAAGGCCGCGATCCTGGCCGGGTCGGTCTCGATCCGGGCGGCGCCCATCAGGTCCAGGCAATAGGGAACGGCGGCAAAGACCGCGTTCAGGCAGGTGGCGATGGCCGAAGGCTTGCCCGGGATGGTGATGATCAGGCTCTGCCCGCGGATCGCGGCGGTCTGGCGCGACAGGATCGCGGTCGGGACCTCGCGCAGCGAGGCGCGGCGCATCTCCTCGCCGAAACCGGGAAGTTCCTTGTCCATGACATCTGCCACGGCCTCGGGCGTCAGGTCGCGCGGCGCGGGGCCGGTGCCGCCGGTCACCAGGATCAGGTCCGTGCCGCCATCGGCCAATTCGCGCAGCTTGGCGGCCACGATGTCGCGGCCGTCGGGGATGATGTGACGATCGATCTGCATGGGGGAGGTGACGACACCCCGCAGCCAATCCTCGGCGCCGGGGCCGCCCTTGTCCTCGTATTCGCCGCGCGACGCCCGGTCGCTGACGGTGACGATGGCGATGCGGGCGGCCCCGTCCGTCATTTCGCCACGCGGGCGTTGCGGTTGGCGATCAGCTTCAGGCGCAGCGCGTTCAGGCGGATGAAGCCCGCCGCGTCCTTCTGGTCATAGGCGCCGGCATCGTCCTCGAAGGTGACATGCGCCTCGCTGTAGAGCGAATGATCCGACCAGCGGCCCACGCAGGTCGCCAGACCCTTGTAGAGCTTCAGCCGCACCGTGCCGGTCACATGCTCCTGCGACTTGTCGATCAGCGCCTGCAGCATCTCGCGCTCGGGGCTGAACCAGAAGCCGTTATAGATCAGCTCGGCATAGCGCGGCATGAGCGAGTCCTTGAGGTGACCCGCGCCGCTGTCCAGCGTGATCTGCTCGATCCCGCGATGAGCCTCCAGCAGGACCGTGCCGCCGGGGGTTTCATAAATGCCGCGCGACTTCATGCCGACAAAGCGGTTTTCCACGAAATCCAGGCGGCCGATGCCGTGCCGGCCGCCCAGCTCGTTCAGCCGGGTGAGGATCGTGGCGGGCGACATCGCCTCGCCGTTGATCGCGACCGCATCGCCCTTTTCGAAGGTCACCTCGATGAATTCGGGCGTGTTCGGCGCATCCTCGGGGTTCACGGTGCGCTGATAGACATAGTCGGGCGCGGCCTCGGCCGGGTTCTCCAGCGCCTTCCCCTCTGACGAGGTGTGCAGCAGGTTCGCGTCCACGCTGAAGGGCGCCTCGCCGCGCTTGTCCTTGGCGATGGGGATCTGGTTCTTCTCGGCGAACTCGATCAGCTTGGTGCGGCTGGTCAGGTCCCATTCACGCCAGGGCGCGATCACCTTGATCGACGGGTCCAGGGCATAGGCCGACAGCTCGAACCGGACTTGGTCGTTGCCCTTGCCGGTCGCGCCATGCGCCACCGCATCCGCGCCATGTTCCTGCGCGATCCGCACCAGGTGCTGCGAGATCAGCGGCCGCGCGATCGACGTGCCCAGCAGGTAGAGCCCCTCGTAGAGCGCATTGGCCCGGAACATCGGGAAGACGAAGTCGCGCACGAATTCCTCGCGCACGTCGAGGATGTGGATGTTCTCGGGCGCGATGCCCAGCATCTCGGCCTTGGCGCGCGCCGGCTCCAGTTCCTCGCCCTGGCCCAGGTCGGCCGTGAAGGTGATCACCTCGCAGCCGTATTCGGTCTGCAGCCATTTCAGGATGATCGAGGTGTCGAGGCCCCCGGAATAGGCCAGGACCACTTTTTTCGGCGCGTCGGACATGCGGTAACCCTTCATCGAAGTTTCCGGGGGAATACGGCCATTTCTCCGGTGTCACAAGGGTGCAGGACCGATTGGCCGCGGGGCCGCCCGGGGCCGCCCCTGCACCTTGCGAAGGCTTGCTTATTCGACGCTTTCGCGGCATGGGCGGGGCATGGAAAATTTTGTCGCCTCCGTCCGTCAGGCCGAGGCCGCGCTTCGCGACCTGTTCGAGCCTACCCCGTTGCAGCGCAACGATCATCTGTCCGCCAAATACGGCGCCGACATTTGGCTCAAGCGCGAGGATCTGACTCCCGTGCGCAGCTACAAGCTGCGCGGCGCCTTCAATGCCATGCGCAAGCTGGTGACGCCGGGGCAGGGCGCGCAGGCGCATTTCGTCTGCGCCAGTGCCGGCAACCATGCGCAGGGCGTGGCCTATGCCTGCCGCCATTTCGGCGCGCGCGGCACGATCTTCATGCCGGTGACCACCCCAAAGCAGAAGATCGACAAGACACGCGTCTTTGGCGGCGACGCGATCGAGATCGTGCTGACGGGCGACTATTTCGACCAGACCCTGGCCGCCGCGCAGGAGTTCTGCGTCGCACAGGGCGCGCAGTTCCTGTCGCCCTTCGACGCGCCCGACGTGATCGAGGGGCAGGCGACCGTCGCCCTCGAAATGCTGACCCAACTGGGCCGCGCGCCCGACCTGGTCGTGCTGCCGGTCGGCGGCGGCGGGCTGTCGGCCGGTGTCACCCGGTATCTGCAGACCGAGGCGCCCGAAGCAGGTTTTGCCTTTGCCGAACCCCTGGGCGGCGCCAGCCTCAAGGCCGCGCTGGAGGCGGGCGCGCCGGTCGCGCTGCCCGCCGTGGACAGCTTCGTCGACGGCGCCGCCGTGGCCCGCATCGGCGCGCTGCCCTTCGAGGCACTGTCGCGCTTTGCGCCCGCCGACGTGTTCTTGGCCCCCGAGGACCGCATCTGCCGCACCATGCTGGAGATGCTGAACACGGAAGGCGTCGTGCTGGAACCCGCGGGCGCACTGGCGCTGGACGTGCTGGGTGACTTGGGCGATCTGTCCGGCAAGACGGTGGTCGCGGTCTGTTCAGGCGGCAATTTCGACTTCGAGCGCCTGCCCGAGGTCAAGGAACGCGCCCAACGCTTCCAGGGCCTGAAGAAGTACTTCGTCCTGCGCATGCCGCAGCGACCCGGCGCGCTGCGCGATTTCCTGGATCTGTTGGGACCGCAGGACGACATCGCGCGCTTTGAATATCTCAAGAAGTCGGCCCGCAACTTCGGCTCGGTGCTGATCGGGATCGAGACCGCGGCGCCCGCCAACCTGACGGCGCTGATGGCGCGGCTGGACCAGTCGGGCTTTGCCTATCGCGACATCACCAATGACGGTATCCTGTCGGAACTGCTGGTTTGACGCCGGGGGGTCGCGGGGGCCCCTCATGTGTTGAAGTTTAATTGTCTGCTGTATTCGGATTTACCTGATCTTTAGGCCGGTGGCGCTAGAGATCAGGTCATGAAACCCGCGAATCGTATCCGTCCCCCGTCCAAATCTTCCGATGCCCCGCCGCCTCCGCGCCGGACGGTGCTGCTGGTGGCCGGCAACGCCGCGCGCCGCAGGTCGGTCTCGGCCATGCTGCGGCGGGGCGGCTACCTCGTGGCCGAGGCCCGCGACGGGAGCGAGGCGCTGGCACTCTGCGGACAGCTGTCGCCCGACCTGATCCTGTCGGACTGGGCCATGCCGGGCATGTCGGGTCCCGAATTCTGCGCCGCCTTCCGCAAGCTGCAACGCGCCAGCTATGGCTACCTGGTCCTGCTGGCGGAGGGCAAGGACGACACCGACATCAAGGAAGGCCTGGACGCCGGGGCGGATGATTTCCTGGCGCTGCCGATCCTGCCGCAGGAACTGATGGCCCGGCTGGCGGCGGGCGAACGCATCCTGCGCATCGAGGAGGAGCTGCGCGCCAGCAACGTCCAGCTGCGGCAGGCGCTGGCGCAGCTGAGCGAGACGCAGGCCGCCATCGAGCGCGACCTGCGGGAGGCCCGCAAGCTGCAGCAGGGCCTGGTCCGGGAAAGGTCGGGCCGCTTCGGTCCGGCCGAGATCAGCCTGCTTCTGCGTCCGGCCGGCCATATCGGCGGCGACCTGGTCGGGTTCTTCCCGATCGGCGCGGACCGCATCGGGCTTTATGCGCTGGACGTGTCGGGCCATGGCGTCACGGCGGCGCTGCTGACGGCGCAGCTCTCGGTGCATCTGTCGGGCTCGTCGGACCAGAACGTCGCGCTGCGCGGGGCGCAGAGCGGGGCGGATGCGGCAGGACCGGTGGCCTTGGCCCATTTCTTCAACAACATGATGCTGGAGGAGATGAACACCGACAGCTACTTCACCATGATCTATGGCGAACTGAATTACGTCACCGGCCATCTGCGGATGGTCCAGGCCGGCCACCCGCATCCGGTCCTGCAGCGCGCCGATGGGGCCATCACCCATCTGGGTCGCGGCGGCATGCCGATCGGGGTCTTTGAAAATGCCCTCTTCGATGAAATCGATCTGACGCTCGGGCCGGGCGACCGACTGCTGATCACCTCGGACGGCATCACCGAGGCGGAAACCCCCAGTGGCCGGCAACTGGGCAACGAGGGGTTGGAGGCGGTGATGCGCACCAACGCCTTCCTCAACGGGCATTCCTTCCTCGAGTCGATGGCCTGGTCGGTGTCGGAATATTGCCGGGGCGAGCGGCTGGACGACATGTCCGCGGTGCTTGTCGAGTTCCGGGGCGAAGGCAAGCTGATCCGCATGGGCGACTAGTGCCACGACCCTTCAGCGGGAAATCCACATGCGCAGTGCGTGACACGATCCGGGATCGACCAGCGCCGACAGCGCCTGCCGCGGGGTCATCCAGTGCGCGCTATGGCTCGGCTCGGTCGGATCGCCGCGGCGCAGGACGGGCCGCGCCGTCCAGATCAGGCACAGCTTTTCCGCATGCATGCCGTAATCGGGCATGTAGCAGAACCGCCGGTAGCTGCCCAGCAGCCGGGGCGCGCCGATGCTCCAGCCGGTTTCCTCCGCCACCTCGCGGTGCAGCGCGGCCAAGGAGGATTCGCCGGGATCGACGCCCCCGCCGGGAAGCTGATATTCGGGAACTGGCGCCTGCTGATGGGTCAGCAGCAGCCGCCCGTCGCGCCACAGGATGGCATAGGCGCCGGGCCTGCGGCGATAGCGGCGCCCGTCAAGCGGCGGTTGTCCAAAGCGCGGGGTCATGCCGGCACCTCCCTGTCGATGCCCGGGTCATAACCCGCCGCGCACCGCGGCGGAAGCCACCGGCCGCGCGGGCCCCCTTGGGATCGCCGGGAAATCCCCTATATTGGGCGCAACCCGGCCCGACCCCCCTCGGCGCCCCCGCGACTTCAAGGATCACAGATGAACAAGATCAACCAGATCGCCTGGGATGACACCATCCTGCCCTTCCAACTGGACCGTTCGGACATCCGCGGCCGCGTCGCGCGGCTAGACGGCGTGCTGGATCATGTCCTGTCGCGCCACGATTACCCGCCTGTCGTCAGCGCCCTTGTGGCCGAGGTGGCGCTGCTGACGGCGCTGATCGGGCCGACCATCAAGCTGCGCTGGAAGCTGAGCCTGCAGGTGCGGGGGAACGGGGCCGTGCGCACCATCGCGGCGGATTATTTCGCCCCCGAAACCGCCGACGCGCCTGCCCGCATCCGGGCCTGGGCCAGCTTTGACCCCGAGCGTCTGGACGGCCGCACGCCTTTCGAGCAGATCGGCGAGGGATATTTTGCCATCCTGATCGACCAGGGATCCGGCAGCACCCCCTATCAGGGGATCACGCCCCTGGCCGGGGGGTCGCTTGCGGCCTGTGCGCAGGCCTATTTCGCGCAGTCCGAACAGCTGCCCTCGCGGTTCCAGCTGTCCTCGGGTCTGTCCCATGTCGCGGGCGAGGGGCCGCATTGGCGCGCCGGCGGCGTGATGCTGCAGACGCTGCCCGCACAGCCCATGATGCCGGCCGAAGGCGGGACGGGAGAGGGCGGGCTGATCGCCGCGGCCGACATCCTGCAGGGTGCGGAATCCGAGGACTGGAACCGGGCGAACATCCTGCTGGACACGGTCGAGACGCTGGAGCTGATCGGCCCCACGGTGGGCCCCACCGACCTGCTTCTGCGCCTGTTCCACGAGGAAGCTCCCCGCGTCTTCGAGGCGCAGCGGGTGGAGTTCGGCTGTTCCTGCACCGCCGACCGGGTGCGGAACACGCTCTCGATCTATTCAGCCAAGGACATCGCCCATATGACGACCGAGGCGGGGATCGTGACCGCCGACTGCCAGTTCTGCGGCGCGCATTACGAGTTCGATCCGCGCAGCCTGGGCTTCGAGGCGACGATCGACGCCGAGGGGCACCCGCTGGACAGCAGCGACAAGGCGGCCGAGTGACCGGCGACTGGTCCGAGGCCCGGCTGCACGAAGCGCTGCGGACGGCGGCCGGACCCAGTTCGGACTATGACCTGAACCCCGAAGTGTCCCCGCCGGAGGCGCCGCTGCGTCCGGCGGGGGTGCTGGCGGCCTTTCGCGCCGAGGACGGCCGGCTGCTGCTGACCAAGCGCGGCTCGGGCCTGCGCCATCATCCGGGTCAGATCGCGCTGCCAGGCGGCAAGGTCGAACCGGGGGATGCCGATGCTGTCGCCGCCGCCCTGCGCGAGGCGCGCGAGGAGGTGGGGCTGGACCCCGCGCAGGTGCGCCTGCTGGGTTGTCTTCCGCCGCATCGGACGGTCACTGGCTTTTCCGTCACCCCGGTTCTGGGCGTGATCGACGGCGCTTATGTTCCCGTACCCGAGGCTGGCGAGGTCGAGGAGGCGTTCTTCCTGCCCTTCGGCCATGTCGCCGATCCCTCCCGCTACCGGATCGAGCGGCGGCGCTGGCGCGGCGGGTGGCGCAGCTATCACGCAGCCCCCTTCGGGCCCTACTACCTCTGGGGCGCCACTGCGCGGATCCTGCTGGGCCTGGCACGCAGGTTGCATCCGTGACCCGGCTGCCCGACCAGATCCTGTCTGACGATGCGCTGCAGCAGGTGTTGCGGGCGCTGCAGGCGCAGGGCAACCGCGCCTATCTGGTCGGCGGCGCGGTGCGGAACGCCCTGCTGGGAGAGGCCGTGGACGATATCGACATCGCCACCGATGCCACGCCCGAACAGACGGTCGCGCTGGCCAAGGCGGCGGGCCTGCGGCCGGTGCCGACCGGGATCGACCACGGCACCGTGACGGTCGTGGCCGCGCGCCGCGGCTTTGAGGTGACGACCTTTCGCCGCGATGTCAGCACCGACGGGCGCCATGCCGTCGTCGCCTTTTCGACCGATCTGGCCGAGGATGCCGCGCGCCGCGATTTCACGATCAATGCCCTATACGCCGATCCCGCCGGCCGCGTCATCGACCCGATGGGCGGCCTGCCGGACCTGTGGGCGCGCCGCCTGCGCTTCGTGGGCGATCCGGACCAGCGCATCCGCGAGGATTACCTGCGGATCCTGCGCTTTTTCCGGTTCCTGGCGCGCTATGGGCGGCAGGCCGATCCGCAGGCGGTGACAGCCTGTGCCGCCCATCGTCAGGGGCTGGCCCGCATTGCGCGCGAGCGGATCGGGGCCGAGATGAGGAAGCTGCTGGATGCTGCCGATCCCGGCCCTGCCGTGGCGCTGATGGCGGAGACGGGCGTCCTGCCGATGGTCCTGCCGGATGCCCGGCCCGATGCGCTGGCCGCGCTACTGGCAGTCGAAAACGGGCTGCCCCCGGCTTGGACGCGCCGACTGGCGGCACTGTCCGCCACCGATTGCGGCGAAGCGCTGCGCCTGTCGCGGGCCGAGGCGCGCGTTCAGGAGAGGCTGCGCGAGGCGCAGGCCAAGGGCTGGTCTTTGGACGAGGCCGCCTATCGGCTCGGGCCTGAACTTGGGGTCCATCACGCCCTGCTGCGGGCCGCCGTTGGCCATCCGCTGCCCGAAGGCTGGCGCGACCGGATCGACACCGCCGCCGCTGCCACCCTGCCCATCGCCGCGGCCGACCTGGCACCGCTGACGGGTCCCGCCCTTGGCCGCGGGCTCCAGGCGGCCGAGGCGGCCTGGATCGCCTCGGGCTTTTCACTGCCCGCCCCCGCGCTCATCGACATGGCCCTGCTGGCCCAGGAGGAGACGCCATGAGCCTGCATTCCCGCTTTGGACGCATGGTCGATGCCTTTCGCCCCGCCGACGGTGCACCGCCCGCGACGCTGCTGGCCTTCTTCCGCTGGTGCCTGTCGGGCGCCTGGAAGGGGCTGGGTTTCGCCGCCGTCGCCTCGGCCCTGGGCGGGGCGGCCGATGTCGTCTCGGCGATGCTGCTGGGGATGGTCGTGGATGCCGTCGCCTCCAGTGCCCCCGGCAGCTTCTGGGAGCAGAACTGGGGATCGGTCCTGCTGTTCGCGGGCTTCTTCCTGCTGATCCGCCCGGCAATTTTCGGCCTGTCGACGGCCAGTTCGAACGTGATCATCGGGCCGAACATCCTGCCCTTGGTCCTGTCGCGGTTGCACCGCTGGACGATGGGCCATGCGGTGACCTTTTTCGACAACGACTTCGCCGGACGTCTGGCGCAAAAGCAGATGCAGACCGCGCGGGCGGTCACCGATGTCGCGTCCGAGATGGTGAACGTGGTGGCCTTCGCGCTGGCCTCGGTCATCGGCTCTGCGGCCTTCCTGCTGGCGGTGGATGGTTGGGGCGCGGTGGCGCTGCTGGTCTGGCTGGCGGCTTATTTCTTCCTGATCCGGTTCTTCCTGCCCCGGATCCGCGCCAAGTCGGGCGCGCGCGCCTCGGCCCGCGCCAACGTGACCGGGCAGGTGGTCGACACGATCACCAACATCAAGACGGTCAAGCTGTTCGCCCATGCCGATCACGAGGATCAGGCGGCACTGGGCGCCATGGCGGGGTTCCGGGAACGTGCGCTGGACTTCGGCGTCGTCTCGACCTGGTTCCGGCTGTCGCTGATGGTCGTGGCCGGCATCCTGCCGGTGATCCTGGTCGGCGGCACGATCATGCTGTGGCGCCAGGGCGCGGCCAGCGTGGGCGACGTGGCGGCCTCGGGCGCGATCGCCATGCGTCTCAGCCAGATGACCGGGTGGGTCAGCATGGCGCTGATGGGCATGTGGGGCAATATCGGCGAGGTCGAGGACGGAATGAAGACCCTGTCTCCGCCCCATGCGCTGACCGACCGGCACGGCGCCCGGGTGCTGGACCGGGTCCGCGGCCGGATCGAGTTCGACCATGTCGATTTCGCCTATGGCCGGACCGAGGGCGGCATCCGCGACATGGTCCTGCAGGTGGCGGCGGGCGAAAAGATCGGCATCGTTGGCGCATCGGGGGCCGGCAAGTCGACGATGGTCGCGCTGCTGCTGCGGCTTTACGATGTCGAGCGGGGGGGCATCCGCATCGACGGCCACGACCTGCGCGAGGTCACGCAGGAAAGCCTGCGCCGCCAGATCGCGATGGTCACGCAGGAAACCGCGATGTTCAACCGCTCGGCCCGCGACAACATCCTTTACGGCCGGCCCGGCGCGACCGAGGCCGAGATCGTTGCCGCCGCCCGGGCGGCGGAGGCGCATGACTTCATCCTGACGCTGCGCGACCATGCGGGGCGGACGGGATACGACGCGCATCTGGGCGAACGCGGGGTCAAGCTGTCGGGCGGCCAGCGCCAGCGGATCGCGCTGGCCCGCGCCTTCCTCAAGGACGCGCCCATCCTGGTCCTGGACGAGGCGACCAGCGCCTTGGACAGCGAGGTCGAGGCGCAGGTTCAGGAGGCGCTGACCCGCGCCATGCGGGGCAAGACCGTTCTGGCCATCGCGCATCGCCTGTCCACCATTGCCGAACTGGACCGGATCATCGTGATGGAGGACGGGCAGATCGTCGAGCAGGGCGCCCATGAGGAATTGCTGGCCCGCGGCGGGCGCTATGCCCGCTATTGGTCGCGGCAGTCCGGGGGCTTTCTGGGCACCGAGGAGGCCGCCGAATGAGCCGGTGGGTGATCGAGCGGCTGGGCCGCAAGGGCGACGGCGTCGCGCAGGGCGAGGCGGGCCGCGCGCTGGCCGCGCTGACCCTCCCGGGAGAGGTGGTCGAGGGCGAGGCCGCCGACGGCCGCATCGGCGCGCCCCGCATCGTCACCCCGTCGCCCGACCGGGTGCGGGCGATCTGCGGGCATTACCGCGCCTGCGGCGGCTGTTCGCTGATGCATGCCTCGGATGTCTTCACCACCGCCTGGAAACGGCAGGTGGTCGAGACGGCGCTGGCGGCGCAGGGCATCGCCGCCCCCGTGCCGCAGGTCCATGTCTCGCCCCTGCAGTCGCGCAGGCGGGCCGTGCTCTCGGGGCGCCGGACCAAGAAGGGCGCGTTGGTGGGCTTTCACGCCCGCGCCTCGGAGGTGATCGTCGATCTGGCCGAATGCCAGGTGATGCGTCCCCAGATCACCGCGGCACTGCCGCTGCTGCGCAGGATCGTGGTGACGGGGGCCTCGCGCGCGGCCGAACTGGACATCACGGTGATCCATGGGCCGGCGGGGTTGGACCTGGCGGTCCGGGGCGGCAAGCCCATGGATGCGGCGCTGTTCCAAGCGCTGGCGGCGCTGGCCGAGGAAGGCGACCTGGCCCGGCTGGACTGGGACGGGCAGTCGATCACGCGCCGCGCGCCCGCCCTGCCGATGGGCAGGGCGCGGGTCATCCCGCCCCCCGGCGCTTTCCTGCAGGCCACGGCCGAAGGGGAGGCCGCGCTGCTGGCGGCGGTGCGGCAGACGGTCGGAGGCGCCCGAAATGTCTCGGACCTCTTCTCGGGCTGCGGCACCTTCTCCCTTCCCCTGGCGGAGGGCGCGCGGATCCATGCGGTCGAGGGGCTTGCCGCGCCGCTGGCCGCGCTTGATTCGGCCTGGCGGGGCACCACCGGCCTGAACGCGGTCACGACCGAGCTGCGCGATCTGGCCCGGCGCCCGCTGTTGCCCGACGAGCTGCGCTCTTTTGACGCTGTCGTGATAGATCCGCCACGGTCGGGGGCCGAGGCGCAGGTCCATCAGCTGGCCGCCGCAGGGGTGCCGGTGGTAGCCTTCGTGGCCTGCGATCCGGTCAATTTCGCAAGGGATGCGCGGATTCTGGCCGATGCGGGATATCGGCTGGAGGGGCTCTGGGTGGTCGACCAGTTCCGCTTTTCGCCGCATGTCGAAATAGTGGCGGATTTTAGGCGAAGCTAGGCAGGGCCGGGCGACTTGTGGTATCCCGGGATCATAAAAATCAAGAACGCTTCAGAGGCAGTGATGAGCAGAACGACCCGTCGGACCTTCACGATTTCGATGCTGGCCTTACTGGCGGCCTGTGGCAAGCCGCAACAGGCCACCAAGTTCCCGCGCTATGCCGGCCCCCCGGTCACGCAGGTGTCGATCAACAAGGGCGAGCGGCGCATGCATCTGCTGAGCGGTTCGACCGTGGTGCGCTCCTATGACATCAGCCTGGGCAACCAGCCCGTGGGCCACAAGCAGTTCGAGGGTGACGGCAAGACACCCGAAGGCATCTACTACGTGGACCGCTTCAACCCGCGCAGCCGCTATCACCTGTCGGTCGGCGTCTCCTATCCGAACCCGGCCGACCGCGCCTTTGCGGAATCCCACGGCCGGCATCCGGGGGGCGACATCTTCATCCATGGCCGCGGGCCCGACGGCAACAACTTGTTCCCGCGCCAGCGCGACTGGACGGCCGGCTGCATCGCCGTGGCCGATGAGGAGATCGAGGAGATCTATGCGATGCTCAGCCCCGGCACGCCGATCGTGATCCATCCCTGACAGGCGCTGCCGCGTGGTGTCGAAGCCCCGGCCGCGACCGGGGCTTTTTCCTGTCCGCTCAGCGCGCGGTCAGCAGCGTCCACCAGATCTTGCCCGAGGGTTCGGTGAACCAGGCAAAGCCCAGCTGCGTGGCCGTGGGGTCCATGATGACGTCGCGGGTGTCGCGGGTGCTCATCCAGGCGGCCAGGGTCTGCATCTCGTTCTCGTAGCTTTCCGAGATGTTCTCCCCCACCAGGGTCCCGGTGAACCCCTGCCGCCGCGCCCGGTCGAGCGGCGAGGATCCGTCCGATCCCCAGTGCCAGGCCCGGTTCTGGGCGGACATGTCGCGCGAATGCGCCAGCGCCGCGGCATCCAGCTGCGGATTGGGGACCAGGGCCGACTGGCCGATATTGCCGCGCAGGGTGTTGATCTGCTGCAACACCCGCCCGCTGATCGCGGCGGTGTCGGGCACGGCGGGCTGGGCCGGGGCCTGCTGCTCGACCGGCATGACCGGGGGCTGGTTCTGCAGATAGCGCGGCGCGCAGGCGCCGAGCGAGATCATGGCGATCATCGGCAAGATCTTGAATAGTCTCATGTTTCTGGTGCCCCTCATCGGCCATTTGGCGCAGGTGTATCGAACGGGCGCCCAGGCTTCAAACGCAACTCTGCGTGAGTTGCGCGCGTGGTTCAACCGCAGCATCCGCAGGGTGCTATGAATTGCCGCGAATCTGGCGGGGCGCTATATTCCGGCCACCCCCGGACCTGACGGGCATCAACCCCGCCTCTCAAGAGCGGAGAACCGAGGACATGTGTCGATGAGCAGATCGCCTTCTTTCAACCGCCGGACCTTCCTGGCTGCGGCTGCGGCGCTTGGGGCTGCGGGCGCCGCCCTGCCGGTGCTGGGCCAGGGTATCGATCCCGCGACGGGCCTGCCGATGGACGCCCCCGCGGCCCCGGCCAACACCGGGCCCCAGCACAACATCTCCAGCTTCCGAATGCAGGACTGGCGTCCGCATTTCCAGAACCTGACCAATGGCGCGATCCTGTGCGACCTGACCTCGCGTGCGGTCCATTACTGGTCCGAGGATGGCAACACCTATCGCGTCTATCCCTCGTCCATCCCGGTCAGCGAGGATCTGATCCGCACCGGCCGGACCGAGATCATCAAGAAGGTCGAGGGCCCGTCCTGGGCGCCCACGCCCGAAATGAAGAAGCGCAATCCCGAATGGCCGGATTTCGTGCCGCCGGGGCCGGACAATCCGCTTGGCACCCATGCTCTGTGGCTCAGCTGGCAGTACTACCGCATCCACGGCACGCATGACACGCGCAAGATCGGGCGCAAATCCTCGAACGGCTGCATCGGCCTTTACAACGAGCATATCGCCGAGCTGTTCGGCCTGGCCGAGGTCGGCACGCAGGTCCTGGTGATGTGACGAAAAAGGGGGCCTTGTGGCCCCTTTCCCCTGTCAAACGCGCGGTTCGACCCAACCGCCGATATTCTCGCGGATCACGTTCAGCATCACCTGGATATGGGCCGGATCGTCGTTCAGACAGGGGATGTACTGGAATTCATGCCCCCCGGCTTCTTCGAAGCTTTCGCGGATCTCGCCATTGATCTCCTCCAGCGTCTCGATGCAATCCGACGAGAAGGCCGGAGAGATCACCGCGATGTCGGTGTGCCCCTGCCGGGCCAGCTCGGCCACGTGGTCCACGGTATAGGGCTTCAGCCATTCCTCACGGCCAAAGACCGACTGGAAGGTCGTGTCGATGATCCCCTCGGGCCAGCCCAGTTCCTCGCGCAGCAGGCGCGAGGTCTTCTGGCACTGGCAGTGATAGGGGTCGCCCTGCATCAGGTAACGCTTGGGCATCCCATGATAGCTGGCGACCAGCTTTTTCGGAACCTTGCCGTCCAGCGCGCGCCGCACGCTGTCGGCCAGCGCCTTGATGTAATCAGGGCGGCTGACATAGGGCTCGCAGGTGCGCACGGCCGGCTGCCAGGTCTCCTTCATCAGGACGCGGAACAGCTGGTCATTGGCCGTGGCCGAGGTCGGTCCCGCATATTGCGGATAAAGCGGCAGGAACACGATCCGCCGGCAGCCCGCATCGACCATCCGCCGCACCACGTCCCCAGTCGACGGGTTGCCATAGCGCATGCAGAAATCGACCATCACCTGGTCGCCCCATTCGTCATGTGCCAATTGCGCCAGCGCCTTGGTCTGGGCCTTGGTGATGGTCAGCAGCGGGCTTTCGTTCGCCTCGTGGTTCCAGATCAGCTTGTAGTTCTTGCCGGAACTGAAGGGCCGCTTGGTCAGGATCACACCCTGCAGCAGCGGCTGCCAGATCAGGCGGTTCACGTCGACGACGCGGCGGTCGGACAGGAACTCGTTCAGATAGCGGCGCATCGACCAGTAGTCATAGCCGTCCGGCGTGCCCAGGTTGGCGATCAGGATGCCGGTCTTGGCCGGCGGGATCCGGGGATGGTCGGCGGGCGCGTGGGTCGGTCTCATTGTTGCTTTTTCCTGATGTCGTTCAAGGCGTCGGCCAGCGGCGTTCGCGCCGAGCCGGGCCGCAGCGGTTTGGGCTGGCTGTCCGAAGGGGCCCATCCCGTCAGAAAGACCAGATCGAAGGTGACGGCGACACGGGACGGATCGTCGCGGTCGGGATGGTGGAGGGCCAGGATCTGCGCCGCGCGGGCCATGACCCCACGCGCGGTGGGACGGCGCAGCCGGGCGGCCATGGCATTGCCTTCGCCCATGCCGCGCAGGTCGCGGCCCAGGTGAGGCAGGTCGCGATAGCTGGCACGCTGGTGCAGCAGGTCCGCGACCGGCAGGGCAAGCCCCGCGCGATGCAACAGCCCGCCCAAGTCGCGGATCTCGCCCATGGGCAGGATGCGCGGCGACAGCCCGCCGCGGATCTCGGCCTCGGCCTGGCCCAGGGCGGCGCGCAGTTCGGCCAGGGTCTGGTTGCCAAAGCAGACGCCGATGAACAGCCCGTCCTCGCGCAGGGCGCGGCGGCATTGCACGATCTGCCCCACCGGGTCATCGGCCCAGTGCAGCGACATGGCGTGGATCACCAGGTCATGCGCCCCTGGCTGCAAATCCAGCATCGGCGCGTCCGCCACGACCCGCGCCTGCGGAAAGCGCGGGCCCCAGATTTCGGGGAAACCCGTCACCAGGGCGGGGGCCGTAAAGCTCCTGTTAACCTCTGCCAGCCTATCCTCGATCTCGTCGGCGGCGATCTGGTGGAACAGGTCCACCAGCCCCCCGCGGCAGGCGCGGTCGCGCTGGCGCAGCAGGGCGTCGCGGTCGGTCAGGGCGGGGCGGTCGGATGCGGGATGGGTCATGGGGCTGGAACATAGGATGCTTTCCGGGGCGATGAAAGCGGCGCTTCTGCTGCTCTATCCGCCGCAATGCCTGTCCTGCGGGGCGGGGGTGGCCGACAGCGGCCCCGGCGCGATCCACCTGTGTCCCGATTGCTGGAAAGAGGCCAGCTTTGTCACCGGGGCCTGCTGCGACTGCTGCGGCGCGCCGCTGCCGGACGACGGCACGGGCCGGGCCGAGGTGCTGGTCTGCGACGACTGCCTGGTGGCGGTCCGTCCCTGGTCGCGGGGCCGGGCGGCGATGGTCTATGGCGGCACCGGGCGCAAGCTGATCCTGGCGCTGAAGCACGGCGACCGGCTGGACCTGGCGCCGCCGATGGCCGCCTGGCTGGCGCGTGCCGCGGCCCCGCTGGTGCAGCCCGACATGGTCGTGGCGCCGGTGCCGCTGCATCTGCGGCGGCTGATGCGGCGGAAATACAACCAGGCGGCGCAGGTGTCGGGCCGGCTGGCGCGGCTTCTGGACCTGCCGCACCAGGCCGACCTGCTGACGCGCCTGCGCCACACCCCTTCGCAGGACCATCGGGGCGCGGAGGACCGCTTTGCCAACCAGGCGGGCGCGCTGGCGGTCAGCCGGCGGCGGAGGGAGGGCGTGCAGGGCCGGCCGGTGCTGCTGGTGGACGATGTCATGGCATCGGGGGCCACCATCACGGCGGCGGCGACAGCGCTGCTGGCGGCGGGTTCGGGACCGGTTTCGGTCGCGCTTCTGGCAAGGGCGGTCAAGGATCACTAGATAGGGTGACCACCCGTCAGAAAGGACGACCATGCCCTCGATCGAGATCTATACTACCCGCACCTGCCCGTTCTGCATCCGCGCCAAGTCGCTGCTGGACCAGAAGGGCGTGTCCTATTCCGAAATCGACGTCGGCGCCGATCCGGCCAAGCGCTCGGCCATGACGCAGCGCGCCAACGGCAAGCGCAGCGTGCCGCAGATCTTCGTGGGCAGCACGCATGTCGGCGGCTGCGACGACCTTTACGCCCTGGACCGCGTGGGCAAGCTGGACCCGCTGCTGAAGGGCGCCGCCTGATGGCACCCGCTTCGCAGACCGTCGGGCTGATCCAGCTGACGGTCGGCGACGACCCGCAGGCCAACCTGGCGCAGACCGTCCCGCTGATCAAAGAGGCAGCGGGCCGCGGCGCCCGGCTGGTCCTGACGCCCGAGGCCACGAACCTGCTGTCGCCCGACCGCGACCGGCAGCGCCGCCTGCTGCGCCCAGAGGCCGAGGACCCGACCCTGGCCGCCCTGCGGGCCGAGGCGCGCGACCTGGGGATATGGCTGATGATCGGCTCTCTCGCGTTGGCGACGGGGGATCCTGACGGGCGTTTTGCCAATCGCAGCCTGCTGGTCGACCCTGAGGGGAACATCCGCGCGCGCTATGACAAGCTGCACATGTTCGACGTGATGATCAGCGATACCGAATCCTATCGCGAAAGCGCGGCCTATCGCCCCGGTGATCGCGCCGTGCTGTCCCGGGTCGACGATGTGCCTATCGGCATGACGATCTGCTATGACCTGCGGTTTCCCCAGCTTTATCGGCAGTTGGCCCAGGCCGGCGCGCGCATCCTGACGGTGCCCTCGGCCTTCAATCCGGTGACGGGGGATGCGCATTGGCAGGTGCTGCTGCGCGCCCGCGCCATCGAAACCGGCTGCTTCGTTCTGGCCCCCGCGCAATGCGGCATCCATCCCAGCCCGCACAGTCCCGATCGGCCGCCACGCCGCAGCCACGGCCACAGCCTGGTGGTGGACCCCTGGGGCACGGTTCTTGCAGACGGGGGTGCGACACCGGGATGCACGATCGTTTCGCTTGACCTTCAGGCAGTTGACAGGGCACGGTCCCGCATTCCGTCTTTGACACTTGACCGGCCCTATGCGGCCCCGGAAGACCATGACCACGCGCGCGACCGACATTGATCCCTCCAAGGCGACCGACAGGCTGGCGGCCAGCCTGTTTGCCGAGGTGCTGATCGCCGAACAGCTGTCCCGCAACCTGATCAGCAAGGCGCTGCCCCGCGGCATGCAGATCTCGCATTTCTCGGTCCTGAACCTTCTGGCGCATGTCAATGAGGAGCGGACCCCCGCCCAACTGGCCGAGGCCTTCCACGTCACCCGCGGCGCGATGACCAACACCCTGTCGCGCCTGGAATGGGCGGGGCATGTGCATATCCGGCCCGACTGGGACGATGCGCGGCGCAAGTTCGTGTCGATCAGCCCGGCGGGCCGCGCGGCGCGCGACACGGCGCTGGCCGCCTTCATGCCTCTGATCGCAGGGGTGGTGCGCGACATCGGCGCCGACCGCGTGCGCGGTGCGCTGCCGGTCCTGCGCGAGCTGCGCAACCGGCTGGAGGGCGGCGCCCAAGGCTGACCTGCGGCCCCTAGCCGCCGAAGAGGCGCAGCGCCAGCGGCGCGATGATCGCCGTCAGCACCGCGTTCAGCCCCATGCCGATCCCCGAAAACGCGCCCGCCGTGGCATTGACCTGAAACGCCCGCGCCGTGCCGATGCCATGCGCGGCAACGCCCACCGCAAAGCCGCGCGCGCGCCAGTCGCGGATCTTCAGCATGTTCAGCAGGGGCGTCACGACGATCGCGCCGAAGATGCCGGTCAGCAGCACCAGCGCCGCCGTCAGCGTTGGCTGGCCGCCGAGCGATTCCGCGATGCCGATGGCTACGGGCGCGGTCGTGGACTTGGGCGCCAGCGAGGCCAGGACCGGCCCGCCGATGCCGAAGGCGCGGGCGATCGCCAGCGCCGACAGCACCGCCACCCCCGATCCCGCCAGCAGCCCCGCCAGCATCGGCAGCGCCGCCTTTCGCACCCGGGGCAGGTTGTCATAGAGCGGCAGGGCCAAGGCGACCGTGGCCGGTCCCAGCATGAAATGCACGAACTGCGCACCCTCGAAATAGGTCGCATAGTCGGTCTCGGTGACCCACAGCAGCACCGCCAGCAGGATCACCGCGACCAGGACCGGGTTGGCCCAGCTTTGGCGGTTCGCGGCGCGAAAGGCGGCATCGCCCGCCAGATAGGCGACCAGCGTGGCGGTCAGCCACAGCAGCGGCCCCTGCGCCAGATAGGACCAGATCAGGGCGGGGTCACTCACGTCCCTGGTCTCTCAGTGCGGCGGTTTCCTCGGATCCGGTCAGCCGGGCGACCAGCGTGAAGGCCCAGGCCCCCGCCGCGATGGCCAGCAGCGTCGATCCCGTCAGCGCGGCCGCAAGGCCGATCCCGTGCATGCGCAGCAGGTCCCAATGCGCCACGATGCCCACCCCCGCCGGCACGAAGAACAGCGACAGGTGCGACAGCAGCCCGGTCGCCGTCGGTCGGATGCGCGTGGCCAGCGCCGGCCGCAGGATGCAGGCCAGGACCAGCGCGATCAGCCCGACCACAGGGCCGGGCAGGGGCAGCGACAGGGCGCGGGAGGTGATTTCCCCGGCCAGCTGAAAGCCCAGGATGATGGCAAGCGTCTGGATCATCCCGCCACGCTAGCGCGGGACAGGATGTCGCGCCAGATCCCCTGCGTGCCGCCGCATCTTGTGGACAATGGCGCCGGCTCCGCGACATCTTGCGGTAAGGTTGACTTGGGCAGGCAGGGCAGGGACAATCGGCCATCGACCCGAATCTGACGGACCTGCCCTTTGCGCTTTGACCGCCTGCGCCTCAACGGCTTCAAGAGCTTCGTGGACCCGACCGACCTGGTCATCCGCGAGGGGTTGACGGGCGTGGTCGGTCCCAACGGCTGCGGCAAGTCGAACCTGCTGGAAGCGCTGCGCTGGGTCATGGGCGAGAACCGCCCGACCGCCATGCGCGGCGAGGGGATGGAGGACGTGATCTTTGCCGGCACGACGCGCCGCAATGCCCGTGCCCATGCCGAGGTGTCCCTGACCATCGACAACCGCGCCCGCCTGGCGCCGGCGGGCTTCAACGACGACGACCAGTTCGACATCACCCGCCGCATCACCCGCGATGCGGGCAGCGCCTACAAGATCGCCGGCAAGGATGTGCGGGCCCGCGATGTGCAGATGCTGTTCGCGGATGCCTCGACGGGCGCGCATTCGCCTGCGCTGGTGCGGCAGGGGCAGATCAGCGAATTGATCAATGCCAAGCCCAAGAACCGCCGCCGGATCCTGGAGGAGGCGGCCGGGATCTCGGGCCTTTACGCGCGCCGCCATGAGGCGGAACTGAAGCTGAACGGCGCCGAGGCGAACCTGACGCGGGTGGATGACACGCTGGACCAGCTGTCGGCGCAGGCGGCAGCGCTGGCCCGCCAAGCGCGCGCCGCCGCCAAATACCGCGAGATCGGCGCCGCATTGCGGCTGGCCGAGGGGGTGCTGCTCTATCGCCGCTGGGCCGAGGCCGAGGCGGCCCGTCTGGCGGCGGGTGCGGCGCTGAACACGGCAGTCCGGGCGGCGGCCGAGGCCGGGTCGGCCTCCGAGCAGGCGCGGGCCCGGCGCGAGGCGGCCGAGGCTGCCCTGCCGGACCTGCGCGAAGAGGAGCAGGTCGCAGCCGCCATCCTGTCGCGCGTGACGGTCGAGCGAGAGGCGCTGGACGCGGCCGAGACGCGCGCCGCCGCGGCCATCGGGGGCCTGGCGGCCAGGATCGCCCAGCTGGACCGCGACATCGACCGGGAAGAGGCGCTGAACCGCGATGCCGGCGAAGTGGTCGCGCGGCTGGCTTGGGAAAAGGCCGAGCTGGACAAGGCAGGTGAGGGTCACGAGGATCGCCTGGACGCCGCCGCCGCCCGGGCCGAGGAGGCCGCCGAGGCGCTGCGCGAGGTCGAGGCGCGGCTGGCCGAGTTGACGGACGAATCGGCGCGGCTGGCCGCCCGCCACCAGTCGGCCGAGCGGCTTGCCACCGACCTGCGCGCGATGTTCGACCGGGCCGAGCGCTCGGCCGCCGAAGCCGCCGAGGCGGTCACCCGCGCCAACGAGGCCGGAGAGGCCGCCGCCACCGCGCTGGACCAGGCCGATGCCGCCCAGGACCAGGCCCGGGAGCGGGTCGAGGGAGCCGAGAATGCACTGGCCGGGGCCGAGGTTGCGCGCGCCGAGGCAGAGACCCGCGAGGGCGCCGCCCGGGCCGCGCGCTCCGAAGCCGAGGGCGAGGCCGCGGCCTTGGGCGCCGAGATGGCGGCCCTGCGCCGGCTGGTCGAACGTGGCCGGTCGGGCGGCAGCACGTTGCTGGATCAGGTGCAGGTGGCGCAGGGCTACGAGGTGGCCTTTGGCGCGGCACTTGGGGACGATCTGCGTGCCGGGGTGACCGAGGCGGGATCAGGCTGGCACAGCCTGCCGACGCTGGACCTGCCTCAACCCCTGCCGGAGGGCGCGCGCCCGCTGGCGCCGCATGTGGCAGGCCCCGATGCGCTGGCGCGGCGGCTGTCGCAGACCGGGCTTGTGCTGGATGCCGGGCAAGGGGCCGCCCTGCAGCCCCGGCTGCGGCCCGGACAGCGGCTGGTGACGCCGGAAGGAGACCTGTTCCGGTGGGACGGGCTGCGGGTCATGGCAGGCGAGGCCTCGTCTGCGGCCGCGCTGCACCTGCAGAAGGTGAACGAACTGGCCCGGATCACCGGCCAGTCCGACGAGGCCCGGGCCCGCGCCGGCGGGGCAGTCGAGGCGCATGAGGATGCCCGCGCCGCCTTGGCCGAGGCCGCGCAGGTCGAGAAATCTGCCCGCGATGCGCGGCGTGAGGCCGAGCGTCTGCTGTCGGACGCCGCGCGGGCCGCCACCCGCGCCGAATCGAACCTGGCCCTGGCCGCCAGCCGGGCCGAATCCGCCCGCGGCGAACTGGCGCGCCATCAGGCCGACGCCGCCGATGCGCGCACCCGATTGGTCGAGGCCGAGGCGCAACTGGCCGCGCTGCCCGACCGCGCCGATGCGGCCGCGGCGGTCGATCATGCCCGCACAGGGGTCGAGGCCGCGCGCATCGCCACGATGACCCGGCGCGCGGCACTGGAGGAGCTGCGCCGTGATGCGACGGCCCGGGTCAAGCGCCTGCAGGAGATCGCCAAGGAGGAATCGGGCTGGCGGCTGCGGCTGCAGCAGGCGGGCACGCGCGCCTCGGAACTGGCGGCCCGGCGCGATGCCGCGCGCGACGAACTGGTCGAGGCGCAGGCCCAGCCTGCCCTCTTGGCCGACCGGCGCGCCGCCCTGGTCGAGCGCGAGGCGCAGTCCGGCACCCGCCTGGACCGCGCCCGTGACGCCTTGGGCGCGGCGGACGAGGCGGCCCGCGCCGCCGCCCTGGCCGAGCGCGAGGCCGAGCGTGCGGCCTCCGAGGCGCGCGAGTTGCGCGCCGCCCGCGAGGCTCGCGCCGAGGCCGCCGAGGCCGCCGAAGATGCGTCCCGCGCCCGGATCCTGGAGGAGACCGAGCAGACGCCCGACCAGTTGCACGCGGCCTTGGGTGAATTCGACCAGGCCGCCCCGGCCGACGCGCTGGAGGATCAGGTCGCCCGCCTGCGCGCCGCGCGCGAGGCCCTGGGCGCCGTGAACCTGCGCGCCGAGGAGGACAAGCGCGCGCTGGAGACCGAACGCGACACGCTGGCCGCGGAAAAGACCGACCTGCAGGAGGCGATCCGCAAGCTGCGCGCCGGCATCGGCAGCCTGAACCGCGAGGGGCGCGAGCGCCTGCTGGCGGCCTTCGAGACGGTGAACGGCAACTTTGCCACGCTGTTCACGACGCTTTTCGGGGGTGGCGAGGCGCGGCTGGTGCTGGTCGAATCCGACGATCCGCTGGAGGCGGGCCTGGAGATCATGTGCCAGCCGCCGGGCAAGCGCCTGTCGACCCTGTCGCTGCTGTCGGGGGGCGAACAGACGCTGACGGCGATGGCGCTGATCTTTGCGGTCTTCCTGGCCAATCCCGCGCCCATCTGCGTGCTGGACGAGGTCGACGCGCCCCTGGACGATGCCAATGTCAGCCGTTTTTGCGACCTGCTGGACGAGATGACGCGGCGCACCGACACGCGGTTCCTGATCATCACCCACCATGCCGTGACGATGGCACGCATGGACCGCCTGTTCGGCGTGACCATGGTGGAGCAGGGCGTCAGCCAGCTGGTCAGCGTGGACCTGAAACGCGCCGAGGCTCTGGTCGCCTGACACGCCCCGCGCTAGGGTCCCGCCAAACCCAACCCAAGCGAGGACATCATGAGCATCGAACAGACCCTGGCCGACAAGGGCATCACGCTTCCGGCAGCCCCTGCGCCGGCCGCCAACTATGTCCCCTTTGTCCAGACCGGCAACCTGGTGTTCATCTCGGGCCAGATCAGCGCGGACGAGAACGGCTTCATCACCGGCAAGCTGGGCGACGGCACCAGCGTCGAGGAGGGCGCGGCGGCGGCCCGCCGCTGCGGCCTCGCGCTGATCGCCCAGCTGAAATCGGCCATCGGCGACCTGGACCGCGTGACGCGGGTGGTCAAGCTGACCGGCTTCGTGAACTCGCCCCCAGACTTCACCGACCAGCCCAAGGTCATCAACGGCTGTTCAGACCTGATGGTCGAGGTCTTTGGCGAAGCCGGGCGCCATTCCCGCGCCGCCGTCTCGGCCCCGTCGCTGCCCTTTGGTGTCGCGGTCGAGATCGAAGCCGTCTTCGAGGTCCGCTGATGCCCTCGCTGCCCGACAGGTTCCTGACGACGCCCATCGCGCATCGCGGCCTGCACGGCCCGGGCGCGCCCGAGAACAGCCTGGCCGCGGCCCGCGCCGCGATCGAGGCGGGCTATGGCATCGAATGCGACATCCAGCCCGCGGGCGACGGGACGCCGATGGTCTTTCACGACTATCAGCTGTCGCGGCTGACCGCGCAGGAAGGGCTGATCGCGGAGACCGCGCCCGATGACCTGGCGCATCTGCGTCTGGTGGGCAGCGACGAATCCATCCCCACCCTGGCCCATTTCCTGGAGCTGGTGGCGGGCCGGGTGCCGCTGCTGATCGAGATCAAGGACCAGGACGGGTCCTGCGGCCCCGCCATCGGCAACCTGCACGGCCGCGTGGCCGAGGCGCTGCGGGATTACGGCGGGCCGGTCGCGGTCATGTCCTTCAACCCGCACGTGGTCACGGCCTTTCATCAGGTTGCGCCGCATATCCCGGTGGGCCTGACCACCTGCGCCTTTGGCGCCGATGACTGGGCGCATGTCCCGCCCGGCCGCCGCGAAGGGCTGGCCATCATCGACGACTTCGACCCGTCGGGGGCCAGCTTCATCTCGCATGACAAGGCGGATCTGGACAATCCGCGGGTCGATGCCCTGCGCGCCCAGGGGGTGTCGATCCTCTGCTGGACCATCCGCAGCGAGGCCGAGGAACGGGCCGCCCGTCGGATCGCGGACAATGTCACGTTCGAAGGCTATCGCGCATGGATGCCCCAGCGGTAAGCCGAAGAAAGGCGGGACGCCGGCCCCGGCGCCCCGCGACCTTGCGGCCCCTGACAAGCGGCTCCTTCGCCCCTATGTTGCGGGCATGAGCGACATGCTGACCCTGACGACCCATCCCTCGATCGCCGCCATCGACCCCCGGATCTGGGACGGGTTGGGCGACGGCAATCCCTTCACCTCGCACCGCTTCCTGCTGGCGCTGGAGCAGTCGCTTTCGGTCGGGACCGGTACCGGCTGGCAGCCGCTGCACCTGACCGTGGAACGGGAGGGGGGGATCGTGGGGGCCGCACCGCTTTATGCCAAGTCGCACAGCCAGGGCGAATACATCTTCGACCATGCCTGGGCGCAGGCCTATACCCGCGCGGGCGGCCGCTATTACCCCAAGCTGCAATGTGCCGTTCCCTTTACCCCCGCGACCGGGAACCGCCTGCTGGCGCGCGACGACCAGGCCCGCGGCGCCCTGCTGGCCGGACTGATGCAGGTGACGGAACGGCTGGACCTGTCGGGGGCGCATGTGACCTTCTGCACGGCCGCGGAAAGCAGCCTGGGTGAGGCGGCGGGTTTCCTGCCGCGCATGACCCAGCAGTTCCACTGGCTGAACCGCGGCTATGGCAGCTATGACGATTTCCTGGGTGCCCTGTCCTCGCGCAAGCGCAAGGACCTGCGCAAGGAACGCGCCCGGGCCCAGGGCTTTGGCGGGACTATCCGCCACCTGACCGGCGACGACCTGAAGCCGCATCACTGGGATGCCTTCTGGGAGTTCTACCAGGACACCGGTGCGCGCAAATGGGGCCAGCCCTACCTGACGCGCGGCTTTTTCGACCGCATCCACGACACGATGAAGGACGACATCCTGCTGGTCCTGGCCGAGACCGAGGGCGAGCCCATCGCCGGGGCGCTGAACTTCCTGGGGCCCGACGCGATCTATGGCCGCTACTGGGGCTGCGTGGCCGACCACGCCTTTCTGCATTTCGAGCTGTGCTATCACCAGGCGATCGACCACGCGATCACCCACGGCCTGTCCCGCGTCGAGGCGGGCGCGCAGGGCGAACACAAGCTGGCCCGCGGATATGAACCGGTTCCGATCCATTCGCTGCACTGGGTGCGGGATGCGGGCTTCCTGCGGGCGCTGGAGCAGTATCTGGAGCAGGAGCGCGACGCGATGGGGCAGGAGATCGAGGCGCTGGCCGACTGGACCCCGTTCCGCAAGGGCGACTGAACAGCCGCCCCGTGGGCCGGTCCGCACCGGGACACCAGCGGTTCCCCGATGCGGGTCGGGTCAGACCTTTTCCAGCAGCGCCTCGCCCGCGCTGACGGTGCAGGCGCCGGGCGAATCCTCGACATCGATGGTCTTGAAGACGCCGTCCTCGACCAGCGCGGCAAAACGCTTGCAGCGCCCGAAGAAGCCGACCGGCGGCGCGTCGAAGTCCAGTCCCAGCGCGGCCGTCACCTTGCCGTCGGCATCGGCCAGGACCTCGATCCCGGCATCGGTGGCGCCGGTCTGCTCGGCCCAGGCCTTGGTGACGAAGGGATCGTTCACGGTGACGCAGACGATCCGGTCGACGCCCTTCTCGCGGAATGCGTCCGCGCTGCGCACGAAGCTGGGCATATGGGCATTGGTGCAGGTGCCGGTGAAGGCGCCGGGCAGCCCGAACAGGACGACGCGGCCCTGCATCAGTTCGCTGGTCGGCACGCTCTCCGGGCCGCCTTCGCCCACGCGCAGCAACTGGCCTTCGGGCAGCTTGGTTCCGGCGGTGATGGTCATTCGAATCTCCTGAATTGCAACGGATTCGCGGCGACTATAGGGTGCGCCCGAACAACAGGCCAGAGAACCGCGAAGGGGGGCAGGGGCATGCGCATCGTGATCCTGGGGGCGGGCCAGGCAGCCGCCTCGATGGCGGCAAGGCTGCGGGCGCAGGGGCATTCCGGCCCGCTGACCGTCATCGGTGCGGAACCGGCGGCACCCTATCAGCGGCCGCCCCTGTCCAAGGCCTACCTTCTGGGGCAGATGGGCCTTGACCGGCTGATCCTGCGCGCGCCCGACTGGTGGACGAGGCAACAGATCGACCTGCGCCTGTCGGAAACGGCGTTGCGGATCGACCGGGATGCCCGCACCGTGACGACCGACAAGGGCACGCACGCCTATGAGGCCTTGGCGCTGACCCTTGGGGCCGCGCCCCGCCGCCTGCCCGCCGCGATGGGGGGCGATCTGCCCGGCACGCATGTCATCCGCGACTTGGCCGATGTGGATGCCCTTGCGCCGCAGATGCAGCCCGGCCGCCGGCTGGTGGTGATCGGCGGCGGCTATATCGGGCTGGAGGCTGCGGCCGTCGCCTGCAAGCTGGGCCTTTCGGTGACCGTGATCGAGGCCGCCCCGCGCATCCTCGGCCGCGTGGCGGCATTCCAGACCGCCGACATGGTGCGGGCGCTGCATGTCTCCCATGGCGTCACCATCCTGGAGGGGACGGGCATCAGCCGGATCACGGGCGATCATCAGGCGACCGGCGTGGCCCTGACGGAGGGGCGGCAGATCGAGGCCGACCTGGTCATCCAGGGCATCGGGGTCCTGCCCCGCACGGACCTTGCCGCGGAGGCGGGGCTGGCGCTGGACAACGGTATCGCCACGGATGCCCAGGGCCGGACCTCGGATCCCGCCATCTGGGCCGCGGGCGACTGCGCCAGCTTTCCGCACCAAGGCACGCAGTTGCGACTGGAAAGCGTGGGCGGCGCGATCGACATGGCGGAATGTGTGGCCGACAACATGCTGGGCCAGGGCCGGACCTATGAGCCGAAGCCCTGGTTCTGGTCCGACCAGTTCGAGGCCAAGCTGCAGATGGCGGGGCTGAACACCGGCCATGACCGGATCGTGACCCGCCCCGGCGCCGGCGATCACGGGGGTTCGGTCTGGTATTTCCGGCAGGACCGGCTGATCGCCGTGGACGCGCTGAACGATCCGCGCGCCTACATGATCGGCAAGCGCCTGATCGAGGCCGGCCGCAGCCCGTCCCCCGAGGAATTGTCGACCGCGCCCGACCTCAAGGCGCTGCTGTGACCGGGTCATTCTCTGTTGTGCAAATACCCCCCGGGGGGTGCGTGGGGCGGGATGCCCCCTGCCGTCGCGGGACGCAATCATGAGGATCGTGGGCGGCCGGATGCGCGGGCTGAAGCTGGCGGAACTGGGGGAGGGCGACGCCGCCGCCCATCTGCGCCCGACCACCGACCGGGTGCGCGAGGCGATCTTCAACCTGCTGATCAACGGCAGCCACGGCAACCCGCTGCCCGGCGCGCGGGTGCTGGACCTGTTCGCGGGAACCGGCGCCTTGGCACTGGAGGCGCTGTCGCGGGGGGCGGCGGAGGCTGTCCTGGTTGATGACGGCGCCCGGGCCGCGGCGCTGATCCGCCAGAACATCCAGCGTGCCCGCGCCGAGGACATGGCCCGGCACCTGCGTCGCGACGCCACGCGGCTTGGTCCGCATCGCGGGGTGCCCCATGACCTCGTCTTCCTTGATCCTCCCTATGGGCAGGCCAGGGGCGAGGCGGCGATGGCGTCGGCCCTGCAAGGCGGCTGGCTGGCGCCCGGTGCGGTGGTCGTCTGGGAGGAATCGCGCCTGCCCCTGCTGCCGCCGGGTTTCATGCTGCTGGACCAGCGCAGCTATGGCGACACAGTCGTGACGCTGGCCCGTGCGCCCGGAACCGCAAGCTGACGGGGAAGTGTTCGGCATCCTCTTGTACCTGTCGCGGACCGTGGCAATTTCCAGGCTTCAGACAAGGAGGATGACATGAAGCTTTTCCGCATCTCGGCGCTGCTTGCGGCCCCCGTCGCGCTGGCACTGGCCCTGCCGGGCCTGGCGCAGACCCAGGACCACGCGACCCATAACGGACATGGTACCGAGCCTGCGGCGGTCAGCCAGGCAGAGACCGCGGCCCCGGCCGATCCGGCAGGCGCGGCCTATGCCGAGGCCATGACGCGGATGCACGAGACGATGATGATCGCGCCCTCGGGCGACGCCGACGTGGACTTCATGCGCGGCATGATCCCGCACCATCAGGGCGCCATCGACATGGCCCGCATCGTGCTGGAGCATGGAACGGACCCCGAGATCCGCGCCTTGGCCGAAGCGATCATCATCGCGCAGGAGGCCGAGATCGCCCAGATGGAAGCCTGGCTGGCCGCCAACGCCCCGGCGGAATAACGCCCGACCGGCGTCCGGAGGCGCCGGGCCTGCCTTCGGCGGCCCGGCTCGGCAGCACCTGCCGGGCGCTTGGCTCAGTCGGTTCGCGCGATGCGGGCCGCGGCCGCCTCCAGCGCTCCGGCGCCATGGGGCATGGCAAGCGCGGTCAGGCCGGCCTCGAGCGCGCCAAGGGCGCCAAGGATCATCGCCGCGTTGCAATGCCCCATATGCGCGATCCGCAGCGCCGCCTGCGGATCGGCGGCACCCAAGCCAATGCCCAGGGTCACGCCGCATTCGCGCGTGACCCAGGCCCGCAGGGCATCGGCCCGGGGCAGGGTCACCGCGGTCACCGAGGCGGCGCGCGCCTCGGGCTGATCCACCGAGAGGCGGATGTCGGGATGTCCCGCGCCCCAGGCATCGACCGCCGCCCAGACCGCCTGCGCCAGGCGCGCGTGCCGGCGCCAGGCAGCCTCCAGCCCCTCCTCGTCCAGGATCATCGTCAGCGCCTCGGAAAGGGCATAGATCTGCTGCACCGGCGGCGTGCCGCCCCAGAAGCGCCACAGCGCCTCGGCCCCCGCCCTCTGGTGCCAGTCCCAGTAGGGCGTCGTCAGCCCCGTCCGGCCGCGCGCCGCCGCGCGATCCGAGAACCAGACGAAGGCCGTTCCCGGCAGGCACATCATCCCCTTCTGGCTGGCCGAGATCAGCACGTCCACGCCCCATTCATCCATCCGCATCGGCGCGCAGCCCAGGGAGGCGATCGCATCCACCACCAGCAGCGCCGGGTGATCGCCCATCGCCGCCCGCAGGGCGGGAATGTCGGCCGTCGTGGTGCTGGCCGTGTCGGTCTGGCACAGCAGGACCGCCCGGATCCGGTGCTGCGGGTCGCGCTCCAGTCGTTCGGCCAGGCGGGCCGCGTCGGGGGGCAGGTTGCCGAAATCCAGCCGCTCGACATAGACGCCCATGGCCTCCAGCGTGTCGGCCCAGCTGCGCCCGAAATGACCGCAGGTCACCACCAGCGCCAGGTCGCCCCGGTCGAACATGTTGGCGGCCGCGGCCTCCCAACCGGCATGGCCGTTGCCGATATAGGGCGCCAGGTTCTGCGCCGTGCCCGCCAGCCGCTTCAGCTGGGCCATGACCTGCAGGTTCAGCTGGGCCAGCGGTTCCGCATAGATGTCGGGAGAGGCCCGGTGCGCGGCGTTCAGCACGCGGGCGGGGACCGGCGAGGGGCCGGGAATGGCGATCAGTTCGTGGCCGGTGGCAGGGCTCATGCGGGATATCCTTCACATCGTGCAAGATCGGTAGGCTTCCCCCGGGGTCACGTCAACCGCTGCCGCGCGGGGGCCGGCCTTGTGGCGGCGGGCTGGAACGGGGTATGGCTGAGAACCAGAGATGGCCGGCCGCGCCGTGATGCCGCCCGCCCGTGACCGAAAGGCCCGCCAGACCCGTGGATCCGCGCAAAGACAGCCCCGCCCGCCTGATCGCCACCGCCACCCGCGCCGGGGCCCCCGCCGCCCCCGATCGCGCCAAGGTGCCGGGGCTGCTGCGCAGGCTGTGGGACGACTATCTTCGCCCCCATCGCGGCGGCATGCTGCTGGCCTTTTTGCTGATGACGCTGGAGGGATCGACCCTGGCGCTGATCAGCTGGATGCTGAAGCCACTGTTCGACGTGGTCTTCATCGGCCAGCAGCAGGGCGCGATCTGGTGGGTCGGCGGGGCGATCTTTGGCATCTTCCTGCTGCGCGCTGTGACCCTGATCTCCAGCCGGGCGCTGCTGACGCGGATCTCGCTGTCGGTGTCGACGCTGATGCAGACGCGGCTGCTGGCGCATATCCTGACGCTGGACCAGCGGTTCTTCCGCGACAATCCCCCGGGCGCGATGATCGAGCGCATCCAGGGCGACACCATCGCGGTGCAGGGGGTCTGGGCCACGCTGATCACCGGGGCCACGCGCGACGCGATCAGCCTGGTGATGCTGTTCGGGGTGGCGCTAACCATCGACCCGGTCTGGACCCTGGGCGCGCTGATCGGCGCCCCGATCCTGATCATGCCGGCGGCGCTGGTCCAGCGCTATATCCGCCGCAAGGTGCGCCAGAACCGCGCCAATGCCAGCCTGCGCGCGACGCGGCTGGACGAGGTGCTGCACGGCATCGCCTCGATCCGGCTGAACCGGGCCGAGGCCGCCCAGACCGAGCGCTTTGCCCAGATCGTCGGCCGCATCCGGCAGGCCGAGACCAAGGTCGCCGCGACCTCCAGCGTGATCCCGGCGCTGACCGACATCGTGACCGGCATCGGCTTTGTCGCGGTGCTGGCCCTGGGCGGCAGCGAGGTGATGGAGGGCCAGCGCAGCGTCGGCGATTTCATGGCATTCTTCACGGCGCTGGCCTTGGCCTTCCAGCCGATGCGGCGGCTTGGCGGGCTGGCCGGCACCTGGCAGATCGCCGCCGCGAGCCTGGAGCGGATCTACCAGGTCTTTGACACGCAGCCGACGGTCGTGTCGGGCCCGCGCCTGGCCCCGCCTGACAGCATGGACGTGCGGCTGGAGGATGTCTGGCTGTCCTATGACGGGCAGGTCGTGCTGCACGGGCTGTCCTTCACCGCCGCGGCGGGGCAGACGACGGCGCTGGTCGGGCCCTCCGGGGCCGGCAAGTCCACGGTCTTCAACCTGCTGACCCGGATGGTGGACCCCGATCGGGGGCAGGTCCTGCTGGGGGGCGTGCCGGTGTCGGACTATGACCTGGGCGTTCTGCGCGACCAGTTTTCGACCGTGGCGCAGGAATCGGCGCTGTTCGACGAAAGCCTGCGCGACAACGTGCTGATGGGCCGGCCCGAGGCCTCGGATGCCGACCTGGGCCGCGCGCTGGAGGCGGCCCATGTGACCAATTTTCTGGACGAGCAGCGCCGCCTGGACAGTCCGGTCGGCCCGCGCGGATCGTCGCTGTCGGGCGGGCAGCGCCAGCGCGTGGCGATCGCCCGCGCCCTGCTGCGCGACGCGCCGATCCTGCTGCTGGACGAGGCCACCAGCGCGCTGGACACCGCCAGCGAGCGGCTGGTCCAAGACGCGCTGGACAAGCTGTCCGAGGGCCGCACGACCCTGGTGATCGCCCACCGCCTGTCCACGATCCGCAATGCCGACAAGATCGTGGTCCTGGAATCGGGCAGGGTTGTCGAACAGGGCAGCCATGACCAGTTGATGGCCAGGCGCGGCGCCTATGCCCGGCTTGTCGCGCTGCAATTCGGAGAGAATGAATGACCCGCCAGATCATCCGCCTGACCGGAGAGGACCGCGAAGCCTTTCTGCAGGGGCTTGTCACCAACGACATCCGCCGCGCGCCCTGCTGGGCGGCGCTGCTGACGCCGCAGGGCAAGTACCTGGTCGATTTCCTGGTGATCCCCGACGGCGACGCGCTGCTGATCGATGTCGAGGCGCAACTGGCCCCCGACCTGCTGCGGCGCCTGTCGATGTACAAGCTGCGCAGCAAGGTGGCGCTGGAGGCGGTGGACATGCCCGTGGCGCGCGGCACCGGCCCCGCCCCCGAAGGCGCCATTGCCGACCCGCGCCACCCCGCGCTCGGCTGGCGGCTCTATGGGCAGGCGGGCGATGACGGCAGCGATTGGGATGCGATCCGGGTCGCCCATTGCATCCCCGAAACCGGGATCGAGCTGGTCCCGAACGACACCTATATCCTGGAGGCCGGGTTCGAGCGTCTGCACGGCGTCGATTTCCGCAAGGGCTGTTACGTGGGCCAGGAGGTCACCGCGCGGATGAAGCACAAGACCGAGTTGCGCAAGGGCCTGCAGGTGCTGCACATCGAAGGCGCGGCGCCCGTGGGCACCCCCATCACCGCCGACGGGCGCGAGGTGGGCACCCTGTTCACCCAGTCGGGCGGGCAGGCCATCGCGCATGTCCGTCACGACCGCGTCGGCCCCGACATGCAGGCGGGCGAGGCGCGGCTGTTTCCCGCATGATCCCGGAGGCGCAGCCCGAACCGGGGCTGCGCAAGATCATCCATATCGACATGGACGCCTTCTTCGCCTCGGTCGAACAGCGCGACTTTCCCGAACTGCGCGGCAAGCCGGTGGCGGTCGGCGGGTCGGCGGCGCGCGGCGTGGTGGCGGCCGCCAGCTACGAGGCGCGGGTCTTTGGCGTGCGCTCGGCCATGCCCTCGGTCACGGCGTCGCGGCTTTGCCCCGACCTGATCTTCGTGCGCCACCGCTTTGACGTCTATCGCGCCGTCAGCCAGCAGATCCGCGCGATCTTTCACGACTACACGCCCCTGGTCGAGCCGCTGTCGCTGGACGAGGCCTATCTGGACGTCACCGACCACCTGCAGGGCCGCACCGCGACGCGCATCGCCTCCGACATCCGCGCCCGCATCCGGGCGGCGACGCAGCTGACCGCCAGCGCGGGGGTCAGCTACAACAAGTTCCTGGCGAAACTGGCCTCCGACCAGAACAAGCCCGACGGGCTTTGCGTGATCACCCCGGACCGCGGCCCCGATTTCGTGCTGTCGCTGCCGGTCGGCAAGTTCCACGGGATCGGCCCGGCGACGGCCGGAAAGATGCAGGCGATGGGCATCCAGACCGGCGCCGACCTGCGGGCGCAGGACCTGGATTTCCTGTTGCGGCGGTTCGGCAAGGCCGGGCGCTATTACTGGAACATCTCGCGCGGGATCGACCACCGCCGGGTCAGCCCCGACCGCATCCGCAAGTCGGTGGGGGCCGAGAACACCTATTCCTCCGATCTGCTGACGCTGGAGGAGGCCGTGGAGGCGCTGGCGCCCCTGGCCGCCAAGGTCTGGGCCACGGTGGCGCGCCACGAGCTGCGCGGCCGGACGGTGACGGTCAAGGTCAAGTTCGCCGATTTCCAGCAGGTGACCCGGGCGCGCAGCCTGGGGCATGTTGTCGCGTCCGAGGCCGAGATGCTGGACATCGCGCGCGATCTTGCGGGCATGGTGCTGCCGGACCCGCGGGGGGCGCGACTGCTGGGGATCACCCTGTCAGGCTTTGACCAGGACGACCCCGACCCGGCGCAGCTGAGCCTGTTCGACTGAGCGCGCAGCAAAAACGCCCCGCGCGACATGCACGGGGCGTTCCTGTGGGCTGTGGTGCGGGGCCTGCGACGATCAGGCGCGCTCGCTGTATTCGAAGACCTCGGTGTTGACGATGATCGCCTCGCCTTCGCCGACGAAGGGCGGGATCATGATGCGCACGCCGTTGTCCAGGATCGCCGGCTTGTAGCTGTTGGCGGCCGTCTGGCCCTTCACGACCGGCTCGGTCTCGGCCACGGTGCAGGTGACCTTCTGCGGGATCGAGACCGACAGGGCCTCTTCGCCATAATATTCGATGGTCGCGGTCATGCCGTCCTGCAGGAAGGGGCGGCGATCGCCCAGCAACTCGGCGTCCAGCTCGGTCTGCTCAAAGGTCTCGCTGTCCATGAAGACCAGCTTGCCGTCGGTTTCATACAGGAACTGCTGGTCCTTCTGGTCCAGGCGGACGCGTTCGACCTTGTCTTCCGAACGGAAGCGTTCGTTCAGCTTGCGGCCGTCGCGCAGGTTCTTCATCTCGACCTGGGCGAAGGCGCCGCCCTTGCCGGGCTTGACATGGCTGACCTTCACGGCGGCCCACAGGCCCCCGTCATGTTCCAGCACATTGCCGGGGCGGATTTCGTTGCCGTTGATCTTGGGCATGGGATGCTTCTCGTGCGATTGCGGAGGTTTTGCGCCGGTCGGGCGTTGAACGGCGAATTGGACCCCCTATATCGGGGCCTGCCTTCTCAGGCAACCAGATCGCTTCTGCGGCGTTGTCAAGTCGGCAACATGGGCAAGCGGCTGCCGTCATACGGGAACCAGGGCAGTTTTTTCCCGTTTTTGCGCGACATGCAGTAGAGACATGGCAGACATGCGGCGCAGGGGATACCGAATCGGAGTTGCGAAAGGCTAAGGCTGCAGCACCGTCGGAGAAACGGATTCAAGAAACAGGGGAAGCGTCAAGTTTCCCCACAGGTCCTGTCGTGCTGATGGGACCGCAAGAGATGGACGAACACGATGCGCGATTTTGTTGACGGCTCGGCTTTCAATTTCGAACAGGGCCAGCGGGCCCGCAAGCTGTTTGCGGCCGTGGTTCTGGCTGCTTTGGATGATGCCATTGCGGATGACAAGAAATATGGCAACGGCCCCGAGCAGATCGCCCGCTGGGCGCGGTCGCGCGATGGCCGCGAGGTGCTGTCCTGCGCGGGGATCGACCCCAACGAGCGCGTGGTGAAGGGCCTGATGGAATTTGTGTCGAAGGGTGTGCGCACCTCGGTCGCGCTGTCGCGCGAGGAAAGCGAACGCCGCATGGCCGCCGAAGCCGAGGAAGCCGAAGCCGCCTGATCCGGCGCGCATCGCCCAATGCTCAAGGCCGTCCCTCGGGACGGCCTCTTTTGTTGCTCAGAGCCGGGTGATGATGCGCTGCGAATAGAAATGCCGGACGTCGTCGGCATGGCAAAGCTCGGTCGCCGGGGTCTTGACCGCCGCCGATGCGGCCGCCGTGCCCAAGGCCAGCGCCTCCTGCACGGGCCAGCCTCGCGCCATGGCCAAGACAAAGCCCGCCACGAAGCTGTCGCCCGCTCCGACCGCGCTGACCACCGCCACGGGCGCCGCCGTTGCGTGCCAGGCACCGTCGGGCCCGGCAACCACCGACCCGTCCGCGCCGCGCGCCACGATCACCGATCGCGCCGCGCCGTTCCGGACCAGGCCCGCGGCGAATTCGGCGCTGTCGCTGCGCAGGGGCAGGGGGCGCCCCGCCAGTCCCTCGGCCTCGTGGCTGTCCATGCGCAGCACGTCCACCGGGATCGACGATCCCGCCAGCGCCCGCAGCGCGTCGCCCGACGTGTCCACCAGCAGCTTGGCACGCCCGTCCTTCAGGCGCACGGTCAGCATCTGCTCGAACCCTGCCGCCACGCCCGGCGGGTTCGACCCCGAGACGACGACCCAGCCCCCAGCCAGGGCGGCCTCGCCGATGGCGGCGATGGTGCTGGCCACCTGCGCCATGTGCCATTCGGGGCCCGGCATGACAAAGCGGTACTGCCCGCCCGTCGTGCGGTCGGTGACCGCCAGCGACTGGCGGGTCTCCCCCGGCGCGGTCAGGCGCAGGACCGAGAGGCCGGCCGATTTCAGCATCTCGGCCAGCCGGGTGCCCGTTGCCCCGCCCAGCGCCACCATGGCCGTCGACTGCCCCCCGATGATCTTGATGGCGCGGCTGACATTGATGCCGCCGCCGCCGGGATCGACCACCGGCTTGTCGCAGCGCAGCTTCAGGTCGGGCACGACCTGGTCGGCGGCGGTGGACAGATCCAGCGCCGGGTTCAGCGTGACGGTCAGGATGGGGGCCTGGCCGCTCATTCCCACCAACGATCGATGGTGGCGATGTCGTCGTCGGACCAGCCGAAGTGATGCGCCATCTCGTGCGTGACGATATGGACGACAAGATCGCCCAGGGTGACATCCCCGCGCGAGGCCCATTCGTCCATGATCGGACGACGATAGAGCCAGATGATGTCGGGCTGGCCCGGCTGGTCGGCGACCGACTTCTCGGTCAGGGGCACGCCGTCATAGATGCCGGTCAGTTCGAACGGGTCGTCGATCTGCAATTCGTCCAGCACGTCCTCGGGCGCGAATTCGGCCACGCGGATCGCCACCGCGGCAGCGGCGGCCGCGAATTCCGCCGGCAGACCGTCAAGGGCCGTGCGGGCCATCGCCTCGATCTCGGCTGCGTCGGGGGCGGTCCGCCCATCCCAGTCACTCATTCCAGCGCCTCCTGCGTTCAACCCCCGATATGGACAAAAATGCCGGTCTGTGAAAGAGCAACCCCAACAGGAGACGCCCCATGACCATCACTCGTTTCGCGCCCTCGCCCACCGGCCATATCCATGTCGGCAACCTGCGCACCGCGCTGTTCAACTATCTGATCGCCCGCAAGACCGGCGGCACCTTCATCCTGCGCCTGGACGACACCGACCAGGAACGCAGCAAGGAGGAATATGTCGAGGGGATCAAGCGCGACCTGGACTGGCTGGGGCTGCACTGGGACCGGGTGGAGCGCCAGTCGTTGCGCCTGGAGCGCTATCGCGCCGAGGCCGAGGCGCTGAAGGCGTCGGGCCGCCTGTACGAGGTCTTCGAGACCCCGACCGAACTGGACCTGAAGCGCAAGAAGCAGCTGAACATGGGCAAGCCGCCGGTCTATGACCGCACCGGCCTGCACCTTTCGGACGCTGACAAGGATCGTATGCGGGCCGAGGGCCGCGAGGGTTACTGGCGCTTTCTGCTGGAGCAGGAGCGGATCGAATGGACCGACGGCATCCTGGGCGACATCTCGATCGACGCGGCCTCGGTCAGCGATCCGGTGCTGATCCGTGCCGACGGGCAGGTGCTGTACACCTTCGCCAGCAGCGTGGATGACACCGACATGGGCGTCACGAATATCGTGCGCGGGTCGGACCATGTGACGAACACCGCGACCCAGATCCAGATCATCCGGGCCATCGGCGGCACGCCCCCGGCCTTTGCGCATCATTCGCTGCTGACCGGCGCCAAGGGCGAGGAACTGTCCAAACGCATCGGCGCGCTGTCGCTGAAGGACCTGCGCGAGGCGGGCGTGGCACCCGAGGCGCTGATCAGCCTGATGGCGCGGCTTGGATCGGGCGTGCCGGTGGAACTGGCCTCGCTGGACGAGCTGGCCGAGGCCTTTGACCTGTCGCAGTTCGGCGCATCGCCCACCAAGTTCGAGGCCGACGATCTGTGGCCCCTGACGCGGGAGCGCAACCAGCGCCTGCCCTTCGACCAGGTGGCCGACCGGATCGCGGCGCTTGGCGTGCCGGCGGACCAGGCCGAGCGCTTCTGGCGGGTCGCCTCGCAGAACATCACCCGGCTGGAGGATCTTGAGGGCTGGTGGCAGATCTTCAGCGAGGGGGCCGAGCCGCAGATCGACCCCGAGGATGCCGAGTTCGTGGCCCAGGCCATGACCCTGCTGCCCGAGGGTCCCTTCACCGACGCGACCTGGGGCGAATGGACGGCGGCCGTCAAGGAGGCCACGGGCCGCAAGGGCAAGGGCCTGTTCATGCCGCTGCGCAAGGCCGTCACCGGCCAGGCCCACGGCCCCGAGATGTCGGACGTGATGCCGCTGCTGCAGGTCGTGAAGGCGCGCGGCTGATCTGCGTCCTGCGATCGCGGGGGGCCTGCTGCCCCCCGCATCCCCCCGCCCACACGGATCGCAACCGTCTCCCCTGCAGAAAACCCGTCAAAACCGCTTGACGACCCTGCGGCATTATTCTAGATCGCCGCTACTCCGTGGCGGAGTAGCTCAGTTGGTTAGAGCAGCGGAATCATAATCCGCGTGTCGGGGGTTCAAGTCCCTCCTCCGCTACCATTTCCCTCACAGTTACAGCCTGTTCGATGCGGTTGCCCGTCGCGGCAAGTTGTATTCAAATGCCCCTTGGCGGCAGGGGAACGATGCTCCAGCTTCATGTGTTGTGGCGATGGCCTTTCCCGGCGGGCAGCGGGGAATAAGTGGTGGAATTTTCAGGGGTGGCAGATCAGCATGGACGCAACGAGTGAACGCCTGACCCGCCCCGGACACAATTGCTGGCGGGTCGAGAAGTCGGGGCGCTTCGCGGTCATTGCCGATGCCGACGAGTATTTCCGTGCCGTCCGGCAGGCCATGCTGCAGGCGCGCAGCAGCATCCTGATGGTGGGCTGGGACTTTGACGCGCGCATTCCCTTGGGCGATGCCTCGGCGGATGGCGGGCCGTCCTGCCTGGGCGACTTCGTGGTCTGGCTGGCGGGGCGGAACCCGGGGTTGCACATCCGCCTGCTGCGTTGGGACAAGGGGGCACTGAAATCGATCTTTCGCGGGACCACGCTGCTGACGATCCTGCGCTGGAAGATGCACCCCCGGATCACGCTGCGGCTGGATGGCGCCCATCCCCTGGCCAGTTCGCACCACCACAAGATCGTGGTCATCGACGACTGCCTAGCCTTCTGCGGCGGCATCGACATCACGGAAGGCCGCTGGGACACGCGCGAGCACCTGGATGACAATCCGCTGCGGGTCAGCGCGCGCGGCAAGCCGATGAAGCCCTGGCACGACGCGACCAGTTGCTTTGACGGCCCGGCGGCGAAAGCCTTGGGCGACCTGGCGCGCGACCGCTGGCGCATCGCGTCGGGCGAGGAACTGTCGCCCGTGTCGGATGGGGCCGGCTGCTGGCCCGACGTGCTGGTGCCGCGGTTCCGTGACGTGCCCCTGGCCATCGCGCGCACCCGGCCCGAGATCCCGGACGTGCATCCCTCCTTCGAGATCGAGCAGATGTATCTGGACCTGATCGCGCGGGCCCGGCGGGTGATCTATGCCGAAAGCCAGTATTTCGCCTCGCGCCGCATCGCGCAGGCCATCGCCAAGCGGCTGACCGAGGATGATCCGCCCGAGATCGTGATCGTGAACCCGGTCAGCGCCGAGGGCTGGCTGGAGCCGCTGGCCATGGACACCGCCCGCGCCCGGCTGGTCGAGGCGCTGCAGCGGCTGGATCACCGCGGACGGTTCCGCATCTATCACCCGCTGACCGACGGCGGGGCCGAGATCTATGTCCATGCCAAGCTGATGATCGTCGACGACATCTATCTGCGGGTCGGCTCGTCGAACTTCAACAACCGCTCGATGCGGCTGGACACGGAATGCGACGTGGTGCTGGCGGCCGACCGGCCGGGCTGCGACACGGTGCGCGAGGAGATCATCGCCCTGCGCGACGACCTTCTGGGCGAGCACCTGTCACTGCCGCCGGAGAAGGTGTCGCAGCTGATCGCCGAGCATGGCAGCCTGATTGCCATGATCGAGACCAGCCGCGGACCGCGAGGGCAGGGGCGGACGCTGGCTCCCTATGAGATCCCCGAGCTGAACGGCTTGCAGATCTGGATGGCCGACAACGAGATCATGGACCCCGAGGGCCCCGAAAAGATCTTCGAGCCGCTTCACAAGCGCAGCCTGTTCAAGGGCTGGCGCTGGCCGCGCCGCAGGCGTCCCGCCTAGGCGGGTTGCGCCTGCCGCCCCGTCCGCTAGCCTGCGGCCAAGCGACAGGAATGGAAAGATCTGATGGAACGCGTGAAACTGGGCGGCAGCGAGGTCGAGGTCAGCCGGATCTGCCTTGGCACCATGACCTTTGGCAACCAGACCGACGAGGCGGGGGCGCATGCCCAGATGGATGCGGCGCTGGAGGTCGGGATGACCTTCATGGACTGCGCCGAGATGTATCCGGTGAACCCGGTGCGGCGCGAGACCATCGGCCGGTCCGAGGAGATCATCGGCCGCTGGCTGGCGCGCACGGGCCATCGCGACCGCGTCGAGATCGCCACCAAGATCACCGGCCCCAGCCAGATGGTCCGCGACGGCGCGCCTTTTGACGGCGCCACGGTCACGGCCTGCATCGACGCCTCGTTGCGGCGGCTGCAGACGGACCGGATCGACCTGTACCAGCTGCACTGGCCGGTGCGCGGCTCCTATGCCTTCCGCCAGAACTGGGCCTTTGATCCGTCGGGCCAGGACAAGGCCGCGACGCTGGCGCATATGCAGGACGTGCTGCAGGCGCTGTCGGCGGCACGGCGTGCTGGCAAGATCCGCGCGGTCGGACTGTCGAACGAATCGGCCTGGGGCCTGACCCGGTGGTGCGATGTGGCCGACCGGATCGGGGCGCCGCGCATGGCGTCGATCCAGAACGAATACTCGCCCCTCTACCGGCCCTATGACACGGACTTGGCCGAAACGGCGGTGAACGAGGACGTGACTCTGCTGTCCTATTCGCCGCTGGCCGCCGGGCTGCTGACGGGGAAATACGCCGATGATGCCATGCCCGAGGGCAGCCGGGCCGCGGTGGACAAGGCCACGGGCGGGCCGGGGAACTTGGGCGGGCGCAAGACCCCGCGCGGCGTCGAGGCGGCCTCGGCCTATGGCCGGCTGGCGGCCGAACATGGTTGGGACGTGATCCACATGGCCATCGCCTGGCAGTTGACGCGCCCCTTCAAGGTCGTGCCGATCATCGGCGCCACGACGACCAATCAGCTGCGTCACCTGATCGCCGGTCTTGACCGCGACCTGCCTGACGACTTGCGGCGCGGCATCGAAAGGCTGCACAAGGCCTTTCCTTTGCCCTATTGATGAAACGCAGGCTGCCTCTATCTTTCTGACGAGGCAGAGAAACATGAGGACCAGGCATGGCAGGCGATCCGTATGCAGCGCTCGGCGTTTCGCGTGACGCCAGCGCGGAGGACATCAAGAAGGCCTATCGGCGCATCGTAAAGACCGACCACCCGGACCTGAACCAGGAGCCGGCGGCGGTCGCGCGTTTCAAGGCGGCCTCGGCGGCCTATGACCTGCTGAAGGACCCCGAGCAGCGCCGCCGCTTTGACGCGGGTGAAATTGACGCGCAGGGCCAGGAACAGGGGCCGCGCTGGCGGACCCGTCAGCATGCGGGCGCGGGCGGCAATCCCTTTGGCGACGCGGCCGGACATGCGGGCGATCCCGATCTGTCGGATGTCTTTGCCGACCTTTTTGGCCAGCGGACCGGCGGGCGCGGGGGCGGTTTCGGGGGCTTTGGCAGTTTCGGCGGCGCGCGGGCCGACCAGCGCGGTCAGGACATGCGCTATCAGCTGGAGGTGGACTTCCTGACCGCCGTCCGCGGCGGCCGGACCCGCATCACCCTGCCCGAAGGGGGGACGCTGGATGTGGCCATCCCCAAGGGGGTGCGCGATGGCCAGACGATCCGCCTGCGCGGCAAGGGGGCGCCGGGACTGGGCCGCGCCCCGGCGGGCGACGCCTATCTGGATGTCAGCGTCGCCGATCACCCGCTGTTCCGGCGCGAAGGGGACGACATCCACGTGGTCCTGCCGATCGCGCTGGACGAGGCGGTTCTGGGCGGCAAGGTGCAGGCGCCCACCATCGACGGGCCGGTGAACCTGACCATCCCGCGCGGCGCCACCTCGGGTCAGAGGCTGCGCCTGCGGGGCCGGGGGGTCAACGGCGGCGACCAGCATGTCGAACTGCGCATCGCGATGCCTTCCAAGGTCGATGCAAAGCTGGCGGCCTTCTTCGAGGAATGGCGGCAGGAAAACGGCTATGATCCCAGACGGGGCATGGCGACGGGCTGATCGTTTTCTGCCAGCGCCGCCTCGCGCGCGGGCAGGTCCTGCATGACCGCGCGCCGGGCCTGGGGCGTCATGCTGCCCCAGCAGGCGATCTCGGTCAGGCTGCGAAAGCAGCCGATGCAAATCTGCGCGTCGGGGTCGATCTGGCAGATCTGGATGCAGGGGCTTTCGATCATTGGTGTTCCTTTGGCGGGGTCGTGAACCGTGAGGCCGGGTGCGTCGGAGGGGGCGGGCCGGGCCGAGCAAGGCCCGCCCCGGACGCTGCCGCTTGGCCCCAGACCCTAGGGCTGACGCTCCGGGTGGCGGGGGATGGTCAGCGGGCCAGATAGCGCAGGCGGTCCAGGGCGCCCTGCAGGATATATCCCGCGGCGACCTGGTCGATCACCTCGGCCCGGCGCTTGCGCGAGGTATCGGCCTCCAGCAGCGCCCGTTCGGCGGCGACGGTGGACAGGCGCTCGTCCCAATAGGCGATGGGCAGCGGCGTCAGCCGGGTCAGGTTTCGGGCAAAGGCGCGGGTCGATTGCGCCCGCGGCCCTTCGGAGCCGTCCATGTTGCGCGGCAGGCCTAGGACCAGTCCCACCAGGCCCCGGTCCTGGGCGATCGCCAGCAGCGCCTCGGCATCGGTGGTGAACTTTTGCCGGCGGATGACGGTGATCGGCGAGGCGACCTGGCGCATGCCGTCGCTAACCGCCACGCCGATGGTCTTGGTGCCCAGGTCCAGCCCGGCGACGGCGCCGACGGCGGGCAGGGCGGCGGCAAATTCGATGATGTCCTCGTGGATCATTCGGCGACCCCCGCCTCTTGCGCCGCCTGGCGGATCGGAGCCAGCGCCTCGGGCGCGGAGCCAAAGCGCTGCTGGGCCTCCTCCCAGATGGCACCGGCCTGGTCGGTGCGACCCAGGACACCCAGGGCGCCGATCAGCCGCGCCCATTCCTCGGGCGAGCCGCCCTCGGTCGCCAGGCGGTTCTGAAGGCCCGACACCATCCCCTCGATCATCTGCTGGCGGTCCTCGGGCGACATGTCCTGCGCCGCGGCCATCGCATCGGCATCGGGGCCGGGCAGGGCGGCGGCGGGGTCCTCAGGCGGCTGATAGTCGGGCTGACCCGCCAGCCAGGCCAGGTCCCGGATGGCGGCCCGGATCGAGGGCATCCACGGCGCCTCGGGCGGACCCTGTTCCAGCAGGCGGCGCCAGATCGGGAAGGCGCGGTCCGGGCGGCCGTTCTGGATCAGCAGCACGCCCTGCAGATAGCGCGCCTGCGCCTGGTCTGGGTCCAGTGTCAGCGCGCGGGCCAGCACGGCCTCGGCCTCGACGGTGACGAGGCCGCCCGCCGCCTCGATCATCAGCGAGGCCAGGCGCAGCAGCTCTATTGCGTCGGCCCCGCTGCCAAGCGCCTCGACCAGCTGCTGCTGGGCCTGGCGGGCGGCGGTCATGTTGCCAAGGCGGATCTCGTTGCTGACCAGCAGCGTCAGGCCCTGGATGTCCTGCGGGTTGCGGGCCACCGCCTCGCGCAGCTGTTCGACCAGCGACATGTAATCGCTGTCCGTATCGGACAGGTCGGGCGCGGGGCGGGGCGGCGCCGCCACCTCGGCCTCCGCTTGGGTCGGGCGGTTCTGATAGGCGGCGTCGGCGGCCGCGATCCGCTCGCCCAGGGGCATGTCCGCGGCGCCCGGCATGCCCTCGCGCAGGTAAAGCGCCACCGCCCCGGCCAGAACGGCGCCCAGCACCAGCAGGGCCCAGACCGGGCGCTCCGAGGCGACCAGGGGCCGGCTGCGCGACAGGCGCCTGTCGGCGTCCAGCACCTTGCGGCCGATCTCGGTGCGCAGGCGGTGGGCGTCCTCGGGCTGGATCACGCCGCGCTCCAGGTCGCGGTCGACCTCGCGCAGCTGGTCGCGATAGACGCGCAGGTCATAGGCGGCGGCGGGCTCGGTCCCGGCGGCGGCGCGCCCGCGCCAGACCGGCGCCAGAATGGCAAAGGCGACAATCGCGGTCAGGCCCGCGGCGAGCATCCAGAACATCGGCATCCTCCGTTGCCCCCTCCCTAGCCCGATTGCCCGCGATCCGAAAGCGGCCCGTGACCGAATGCGGGGCCGCGATGGGGGCATTGCGCCGGTCACAAGGTCGCATGTCGCATTTTGCCGTGATCCGCCGCGACGCATCTTGAGCCTGCCGCCCCCCGGCGTCATTCTGATGCTGATTCATTTCAGGGAGCCATCATGCCCGACGCCCCCCGCTCCGGCCGCTATTCCGTCTTCGCCTTGGCCCGCGAAGCCTTGCGCCAGCACCAGGGCTGGAACCGGGCCTGGACCAGCCCGGCCCCGCGCGACCGCTACAAGGTGGTCATCGTGGGGGCCGGCGGTCACGGCCTGGCCACCGCCTATTACCTGGGCAAGAATTTCGGCATCACCGATGTCGCGGTGATCGAGAAGGGCTGGCTGGGCGGCGGCAATACCGGGCGCAACACCACGATCATCCGGTCGAACTACCTCCAGGATCCCTCGGCCGCGATCTACGAGAAATCCCGCAGCCTTTATGAAACCCTGTCCCAGGACCTGAACTACAATATCATGTTCAGCCCGCGTGGCCTGATCATGCTGGCGCAGACCGAACACGAGATCCGCGGCTACAAGCGCACCGTCTATGCCAACAACCTGCAGGGCGTCGCCACCGAATGGCTGGAGCCGCAGCGCCTGAAGGAGCTGGTGCCGATCATCAGCCTGGACGGTCCGCGCTATCCGGTTTTGGGCGGCCTTTACCAGGCGCGCGGCGGCACGGCCCGCCATGACGCGGTGGCTTGGGGCTATGCCCGGGCCTGTTCCGACATGGGCATGCATGTCATCCAGAACTGCGAGGTCCAGGGGATCGAGACCGAGGGCGGGCAGGTCCGCGCCGTCAACACCTCCAAGGGCCGCATCGGCTGCGACAAGCTGTCGATCGTGGTCGCGGGCCATTCCAGCCAGCTGGCCGAGATGGCGGGCTTTCGCCTGCCGATCGAAAGCGTGGCGCTGCAGGCGGTGGTGTCGGAGCCGATCAAGCCCTGCATGGATGTCGTGGTCATGGCCAACACCGTTCACGGCTACCTGTCGCAATCCGACAAGGGAGAGATGGTGATCGGCGGCGGCACCGACGGCTTCAACAACTTCACCCAACGCGGCAGCTGGCAGCATGTCGAGGAAACCGTCCGCGCCCTGATCGAGACCTTCCCGATGCTGTCGCGCCTCAAGATGTTGCGGCAGTGGGGCGGGATCGTGGACATGACCGGCGACCGCTCGCCCATTCTGTCCACGACGCCGGTGGGTGGCATCTTCGTCAACTGCGGCTGGGGCACCGGCGGCTTCAAGGCGATCCCGGGATCGGGCTGGGCCATGGCCGAACTGGTCGCCACGGGCAGGCCCGGCCCGCTGGCCGCGGCCTTCGGGCTGAACCGCTTCCGCGAGGGTCGCTTCATCGACGAATCCGTCGCCGCCGGTGTGGCGCATTAAGCATGTTTGCACTGATGAATCAGGGGGATGGAACCGGCGGGCCCGCAGCGGAATTGCTGAGATGCAACTGCTTTCACCGAAAGGGACTCCCATGGCCGACCGCAACAACAACGGTCTTTATTTCATCGTCGGCGCGATCGTCGTCGTCGTGGCGCTGCTGTTCTTCTTCATGTCCGGCGACAGCGTCGGCGACGCGACGGTGGATAGCGAAACCGCAATCGTGGACCCGGCGCCGGCCGGTGGCGACACCAATGTCATCGTGGACACGGCCCCCGAGGTCGACACCCCCGATGTCACCGTCGAGACCGACACCCCCGAAGTCGAGCCCGCTCCGGCCAACTGATCCCGTCCGGCTTGTCCGTGCGGATGCCGTCCCCGTGACGGCATCCCGCGCGCATCGGGGACAACCTGTCCGTGGTCGCACGGCAATCCTGCGGCCGCTGATCCGCCAAGCACGCCCCGCGCGGTCCCGCCGCTGTGGGGCGTTCGCATGTTTCCCTGTCTTCTCTGGCCTCGCAAGGACCCGCCCATGCTGATCCTGACCTGTCCCTGCTGCGGCATCGCCGCCGAGGAAACCGAATTGCAGCCCGGCGGCGAGGCGCATCTGATGCGCGTCGGCCCGCAGGGCACGGATGACGAGTTCGAGGCCTATCTGTTCGCCCGCAAGAACCCCAAGGGCGTGCATTTCGAACGCTGGCGCCACGCCTATGGCTGCGGCAAGTGGTTCCTGGCCGCCCGCTGCACGGCGACGCTGCAGGTCTTTGGCACCTACGAGGCGCAGACCAAGCATCCCCCGGCCCGGATCGTCGCGGCGATCCAGCAGACCTATCCCGACTGGCAACCCGACTGGACGACCGCGTCATGACCCACACGCCCCCCTTTCGCCTGTCCACCGGCGGCCGCCTTGTGGATCGCGCCCTGCAACTGCCCTTCCGCTTCGACGGGCGGCACCTGCGGGGGCTGACCGGCGACACGCTGGCCTCGGCCCTGCTGGCCAATGGCCAGATGCTGATGGGACGGTCCTTCAAGTATCACCGCCCGCGCGGTCCCATCGCCTCGGGCGCCGAGGAACCGAACGCCCTGCTGGGCCTGGGCCAGGGCGGCCGGTTCGAGCCGAACCAGCGCGCCACCACGACGCCCCTGGTGGCGGGCATGGTCACGCGCAGCCAGAACTGCTGGCCCTCGCTGGATGCCGATGTCGGCGAGGTGAACAACCTTTTGGCGCCCTTCCTGCCGGCGGGCTTCTACTACAAGACCTTCATCCATCCGCGCTCCTTCTGGAAGCACCTGTTCGAACCCTTCATCCGCAAAAGCGCGGGCCTGGGCCGGGCGCCGACCGACCCGGACCCGGACCGCTACGAACAGGCCTATGGCTTTGCCGATGTGGTCGTCGTGGGCGGCGGCATTGCCGGGCTGACCGCTGCCCGCGACGCGGCGGATGCGGGCCAGCGCGTCCTGGTGCTGGAACAGTCGCCGGTCTGGGGCGGGCGCACGCCTGTCGACCATGGCGGGGGGCAGGCGGCCATCGACGCGCTGCTGGACGAGCTGTCCCGCCGGGACAAGGTCACCCTGCGCCGCAACTGCATGGCGACGGGGCTTTACGACCATGGTTACCTGATCGCGCGCGAGGCGCTGGCCGACTACGACCCCAACCAGGGCATTCCCCGACAGCGCCTGTGGCGCATCCGCGCGGGCCATGTGATCGCCGCCACGGGGGCGCTGGAACGGCCGCTGGCCTTTGCCTGCAACGACGTGCCCGGCGTGATGCTGGCCAGTGCCGTGCGCGACTTCATCCGCGATTACGGGGTCGCCCCCGGCCGGCGCATCCTGGTGGTCACGAACAACGACGACGCCTATCGCACCGCCCTGGCGGCACAGGCCGCAGGGCTGGATGTGCCGGCCGTCGTCGATGCCCGCCCCGTGGCCGAGGGCGCGCTGCCCCGCGCGGCCCGCGCCGCCGGCATCACCGTGCTGACCGGCATGGGCATCGCCAAGGTCAAGGGCGGCCGCCATGTCAATACGGTGGTCCTTTGCGACCAGTCGGGCGAGGGGCGGGCGCTGGACAGCATCGATTGCGACGTGGTCGCCATGTCGGGCGGCTGGTCGCCGGTCGTGCATCTCTACAGCCATTGCGGCGGCAAGCTGATCTGGGACGAGGATGAGGCCATGTTCCGCCCCGACCCCGACCGCCCGCCCCTGGGCCCCGATGGACAGGGCAATGTCACCGTGGCAGGCGCCGCCAATGGCGATCTGCGCTGCGCAGGCCCGCTGGAGCAGTTCGAGGCGCCCACGCAGGCCGTCTGGGTCATGCCCGCCCGCGCCCCCTACAAGCTGCGCGCCAAGATGTGGCTGGATTTCCAGAACGACGTAAAGGTCACCGATGTCGAACTGGCCGCGCGCGAAGGCTATGCCTCGGTCGAGCATACCAAGCGCTATACCACGCTTGGCATGGCCACGGACCAGGGCAAGGTCAGCAACATCAACGGCCTGGCGATCCTGTCGAATGCGCTGAACCAGCCGATCCAGGCGACCGGCACGACGACCTTTCGTCCGCCCTACACGCCGCTGACCCTGGCCACGATCGCGGCCGAGGCCAAGGGAGAGGCCTTCCAGCCGCTGCGCAAGACGCCGATCCATGCCTGGCACGAGACGCATGGCGCCAGCTTCGAGCCCGTGGGCCAGTGGCGGCGTCCCTATGCCTATCTGCGCGGGGGAGAGGACCGGCACGCGGCCGTCGCGCGCGAGATCCTGGCGGTGCGCAAGGGCGTGGGCACGCTGGACGCCTCGACCCTGGGCAAGATCCTGGTCAAGGGGCCGGATGCCGGGCGGCTGCTGGACATGCTCTACACGAACATGATGTCCAACCTGCCGGTGGGCAAATGCCGCTATGGCCTGATGTGCAACGAGAACGGATTCCTGATGGATGACGGCGTCGTGGCGCGCCTGTCCGAGGACAGCTGGCTCTGCCACACCACGACCGGGGGCGCCGACCGCATCCATGGCCACATGGAGGACTGGCTGCAATGCGAATGGTGGGACTGGCAGGTTTATACCGCCAACCTGACCGAGCAGTTCGCCCAGATCGCCGTCGCCGGCCCCCAGGCGCACCTGCTGCTGGAACGCCTTGGCGGCAGCATCGACCTGTCGCAGGCGGGGCTGCCCTTCATGCAATGGGCCGAAGGGCAGGTGGCGGGCATCCCCGCCCGCGTCTTCCGGATCAGCTTTTCGGGCGAACTCAGCTATGAGGTCGCGGTGCCGGCGAACCGGGGCCTGGAACTGTGGGAAGGCCTGCACCAGGCCGGCCAGGACTTGGGCATCACCCCCTATGGCACCGAGGCCATGCATGTGATGCGTGCCGAAAAGGGCTTCATCATGATCGGGGACGAGACCGACGGCACGATCATCCCCCAGGACTTGGGACTGGACTGGGCCATCTCGAAGAAGAAGGCCGACTATATCGGCAAGCGCGCGCAGCGGCGCCTGCACATGACCGACAGCAACCGCTGGAAGCTGGTCGGGCTGGAAAGCCTGGACGGGCGGGTGCTGCCCGATGGCGCCTATGCCGTGGCCGAGGGCGTGAATGCCAATGGCCAGCGCCGGGTGCAGGGGCGCGTGACCTCCAGCTATCATTCGCCGACGCTGGACCGGCCGATCGCGATGGGCCTGGTTCATCACGGCCCGGCCCGGATGGGGCAGGTGCTGGATTTCCCGATGCCCTCGGGCACGACGATGCGGGCCCGGATCGTGGATCCGGTCTTTTACGACAAGGAAGGGAGCCGCCTGAATGGCTGAGGCACTGGCCACCATCACCCGCCAAACCGGCCTGGGGATGATCACCCTGCGCGCCGACCTGTCGCGTGCCGGCGATGCGCTGGCCGAGGCCGCGGGCCTGGCCCTTCCCGACCGGACGGGCATCGTCACCGACGGCAGCCGCGCCCTGGGCTGGATGTCGCCGGACGAGCTGCTGCTGATCCTGCCCGCGGCCGAACTGCCCGAGGCGACCCTCGCGCTGGAGCAGGCGCTGACCGGAGAGCCCGGCCTGGTCGTCGATGTCTCGGACGCGCGCGCGGTCTTTGACATCCTGGGTCCCCATGCCGCCGATGTGGTGGCCAAGCTGGCCCCGGTCGATGCCGCCGCCATGCCCCGGGGCCACCTGCGCCGCACGCGGCTGGCGCAGACCGCTGCGGCGATCTGGCGCATCGAGGGCGGCTTTCGCGTCATCGGCTTCCGTTCAACGGCCGATTATCTGGGGCTGATCCTGGCCAATGCCGCCATCCCCGGCAGCCAGCTGGCCCCGCGCTGAGCCTAGGCGCGACCTGCCGGCCGCTGGAACCGCGCCGGCCCCCTTGCGTTGGGCAGGCGAATGCGCGACCGTGCGCCCGGCTCGGCATCACCCCTCTGAAAGGATTGAAAACATGGCCTTCACCCTTCCCGATCTTCCCTATTCCCACGACGCTCTGGAAGCCGCCGGGATGTCCCGCGAGACGCTGGAATACCACCACGACAAGCACCACAACGCCTATGTCACCAAGCTGAACGAACTGGTGGCCGGGACCGAGTGGGACGGCAAGTCGCTGGAGGACATCGTCAAGGGCACCTACCAGAAGGGCGCCGTGGCGCAGAACGGCATCTTCAACAATGCCAGCCAGCACTGGAACCATGCCCAGTTCTGGGAAATGATGGCCCCGAACCCCGGCGCGATGCCGTCCGAGCTGGAATCGGCGATCAAGGACAGCTTCGGTTCGGTCGAGGACTTCAAGAAGAAGTTCACCGAGGCCGGCGTCGGCCAGTTCGGTTCGGGCTGGGCCTGGCTGGTCAAGAACGCCGATGGCGGGCTGGAGGTCACCAAGACCGAGAACGGCGTGAACCCGCTGTGCTTCGGCCAGACCGCGCTGCTGGGCTGCGACGTGTGGGAGCACAGCTACTACATCGACTTCCGCAATGCGCGCCCGAAGTACCTGGAAAACTTCCTGGACAACCTGGTGAACTGGGACAACGTGGCCTCGCGCCTCTGATCCCGCGCCATTCCGCATCAGGGCCCGCCGCGCGATCGGCGGGCCTTTTTCATGCGCGCGGCCAATGCCGGTGCCCCTGTGCGCCGGCATTGGCTTTTCCGGCCACGGCGGTATAAGACCTCTGAAACGCAAGACAGATCGGACCGAGGCGGCCATGGCCAACCAGAACGACAGCTTCATCGACGAGGTGACCGAGGAACTGCGCCGCGACCGGCTCTATGGCGCCTTCAGGCGCTATGGCTGGATCGGCATCCTGGTGATCCTGCTGATCGTCGGGGGCGCGGCCTGGCGCGAATACAGCCGCGCGCAGGATCGGGCCGCGGCCGAGGCCTGGGGCGACGCGATCCTGGCGGCCGAGGCGGCGGGCGATCCGGCGGCCATCCGCGCAGTCGATCCGCAGGGTTCCGCCGGGCGCGAGGTGCTGGCGGGCCTGCTGGCGGCCTCGACCGCCGCGCAGTCGGACCAGCCGGATGCGGCGGTCGAGGCCCTGCGGGACGTGTCGGGCGACACGCCCGATGGCAGCGTCCTGCATGACCTGGCCGAACTGAAGCTGGTGATGCTGGAAGGCCCCGACATGGACCCGTCCGAGCGTGACGCCCTGCTGGCGCGCCTGTCGCGCAGCGGCGCCCCCTTCGAGCTGTTGGCGCTGGAGCAGAAGGCCGTCGCCCTGATCGGTGCCGGGCGCCCCGAGGATGCCGTGACGCTGATCCGTCAGATCCAGCAGAAGGATGGCCTGACCGAGGCCTTGCGTCGCCGCCTGTCCGAGATGATGGTCGCCCTTGGCGCAGAGCCCGTGGCCGGCTTGGATGGCATGCCCGTAACCAACTGACCGCGGCGCGGCAGACAGAAACTGACGAGGGAGAGGCAGGGATGACCGCCACGCTGCGACTGACCTTGGTGCTTGCCGCCGGACTGGGCCTTGCGGCCTGCGCGGACCGTGACGTCATCCTGCCCGGAGAGCGTCTGGACCCGCTGGCCGTGACCTCGCCCGACGGTCCCGCGGTCGAGGGGCAGCCCGGCGTCAGCAGCACCGTGCTGTCGCTGGCGGCGCCCGTCACCAATGCCGAATGGACCCATCGCGGCGGCAATGCCGCCCATGCGCCGGGCCATGTCCAGCTGGGCGCGGCGGGCGCCCGGATCTGGTCCGCGCCGATCGGGCAGGGCGACAGCCGCCGCCATCGCATCACCGCCGATCCGGTCGTCGCAGGCGGCCGCATCTTTACCATGGATAGCCTTGCCCGCGTGACCGCGACGGCGCTGACGGGCGGGCGCGCCTGGTCGACCGACATCACCCCGGCGCTGGAGGATCCCGACAGCGCCTCGGGCGGGGGGCTGGCCTATGAGGGCGGCCGCCTCTTTGCCACCACCGGCTTTGGCGAACTGGTGGCGCTGGACGCCGCCTCGGGCGCGGTCCTGTGGCGGCAGCGCGTCGATGCGCCCATCGGCGGCGGCCCTGCGGTGCAGGATGGCGTCGTCTATGTCGCGGCGCGCAATTCCGTGGGCTGGGCCGTGCGCGCCAGCGACGGGCGGGTGCTTTGGCAGACCTCGGGCATGCCCTCAGGCTCGGGCGTGATGGGCGTGTCGGTTCCGGCGGTGCAGGGCAGCACCGTGCTGTTCCCGTTCTCCTCGGGGCAGGTGATGGCGGTGGATCGCGACAGCGGGCTGACCAACTGGACCGGGCAGATCGCCGGCACCCGGCAGGGCCGCAGCATCGCCGTCGTCCGCGACCTGACCGGCGATCCGGTGATCTCGGGCGGGCGGGTCTATGCCGGCACCTCCTCGGGGCGGATCGAGGCGATGGACCTGGCCACGGGGCTTCAGGACTGGAGCGCGCGCGACGGCGCCACCAGCCCGGTCGTCGTGGCGGGCGGTTCGGTCTTTGCGGTCAACGACCAGGCCGAGCTGGTGCGGCTGGATGCGGCCACCGGCGGCGTCATCTGGCGCCAGGCGCTGCCCTATTTCACGACCGAGCGCGTGCGCCGTCAAAGCGGCATCCATGCCCATTACGGACCGGTCCTTGCCGGAGGGCGGTTGCATGTCGCCTCCAGTGATGGCATGTTGCGCAGCTTCGATCCCGCCTCCGGCGCGCTGGTCGGCCAGGCGCAGATCCCCGGCGGGGCAGCCTCGGCCCCCGTCGTCGCCGGTCAAACCCTTTACGTCGTTGCGCGCAACGGCCAGTTGCATGCGTTCAGATGACATTCACACTCGCCATCGTCGGACGGCCCAATGTGGGCAAGTCCACCCTGTTCAACCGTCTGGTTGGCAAGAAACTCGCCTTGGTCGATGACCAGCCGGGCGTCACCCGCGACATCCGCGAGGGCGCCGGCCGCCTGGGGGACCTGCGCTTCGTCGTGATCGACAGCGCCGGCCTGGAGATGGCCGAGGACGACAGCCTGCAGGGCCGCATGCGCCGCCTGACTGAGCGCGCCGTGGACGAGGCCGACATCTGCCTGTTCGTGGTCGACGCCCGCATCGGCATCACCGCAGCCGACGAGTATTTCGCCGAGATCCTGCGCCGCCGTGCCAAGCACGTCATCATCGCCGCGAACAAGTCCGAGGGCCGTGCCGGAGAGGCGGGCGCCATGGAGGCCTATGCCCTTGGTCTGGGAGAGCCGATCCGCATCTCGGCCGAGCATGGCGAGGGGATGGACGACCTGTACCGGGTCCTGATGCCGCTGTCGGACCGGATCGAGGCCGAGCGTCCCGCGCCCATCGAGGCCGCGACCGACATCGACCTGAGCGACGAGGATGCCGAATCGGGCGAGGGGTCCGAGGACTGGCGCCCGTCCGAGGCGCGTCCGCTGCAGATGGCCGTGATCGGCCGTCCCAACGCGGGCAAGTCGACGCTGATCAACAAGATCCTGGGCGAGGATCGCCTGCTGACCGGTCCCGAGGCCGGGATCACCCGCGATTCGATCAGCGTGACCACGAATTTCATGGGCACGCCCATGCGCATCTTTGACACGGCCGGCATGCGCAAGCGCGCCCGCGTGACCGAGAAGCTGGAAAAGCTGTCGGTGGCCGACGGGTTGCGCGCGGTCCGCTTTGCCGAGGTGGTGGTCGTCCTGCTGGACGTCGAGATCCCCTTCGAGACCCAGGACCTGCGCATCGCCGACTTTGCCGAGACCGAGGGTCGCGCCGTCGTCGTGGCGGTCAACAAGTGGGACCTGGAGGATGACAAGTCCCACAAGCTGAACGAGATGCGCGCCAGTTTCGAAAAGCTGCTGCCGCAGCTGAAGGGGGCGCCGCTGGTCACCGTGTCGGCGCGCACCGGCAAGGGGCTGGACCGTCTGCATAATGCCGTCGTCAAGGCGCATGAGGTCTGGAACCGCCGGGTGTCCACCGCGCGGCTGAACCAGTGGCTGGGCGCGATGACCGAGAGCCACCCGCCCCCGGCGCCGGGTGGCCGCCGCATCCGCCTGCGGTACATGACGCAGGTCAAGACGCGGCCGCCGGCCTTCATCGTCAAGGCGACGCATACCGACAAGATCCCCGACAGCTACCAGCGTTACCTGATCAACGGGCTGCGGCAGGATTTCGACATGCCCGGCACGCCGATCCGCCTGTTCTTCCGCGACCAGGGGGGCGACAACCCCTTCAAGGCCAAGGCAACCAAGATCGTCCAGTCTGGCGCGCTGTCCAAGCACAAGAACCGCCAGAAGCCCAAGGGCAGCTGATCTCAGCTGGCCGCGCGCACCAGCACGGCCGCCATGCCCGAGATGCCCAGGATGGCGGCCAGCGCGATCATCGGGTCGCTGCCCATGGTGGTGACCGCAAGCCCGCAGAAGGCCCAGATCAGCGCCGCGGAATAGCCGATGCTGGGCCCGATCCACAGCTGCGCCGCCATGCCGATGGCGGCCCCCGGAAGGATCGCCAGCGCCGCCAGCGCCTGCACCGGCAGGGCCAGCCGGGCCGCGGCAAAACCCGCGAGGGACGCGGAAAGAAGGGCCGTAGCCCAGCCCGCGAAAAAGCCGATGGCCGGCCGCTGCCGCCCTGCGGCGCGGCGTGCGGCGACGACCGCCGTGCCCGCCGTCACCGCCGTGCCCAGCATCAGCCAGCCGGAATGCTCCGTGAACATCCAGGGCCACAGGGCCGCGCTGAACAGTGCGGCGGAAAACAGGGGCCAGATGCGGCCGCGCCCGGCGCGCAGGGTGTGGTCGTCGGAAAAATCGATCCACTGCCCGGCCGCATCCAGCAGGACCATGATCAGCACCGTCGCCAGCAGCGACCACATCAGCACATTGACGGGATCGAGATACAGCTGGGGGATCGACGCCGCGCTGGCTGCCTGGATCTGGGGTGGCGGCGGCAGCAGCGGACCCGCAAGCCGCGCGCTGGCCAAGTCATCCAGGACCGGCGCATGCGGCCGCCAGGCAAAGCGCAGCCCGGCGATCACGAAGATCGCCGTCGCCGCCGTCTGAACAAGATTTCCCACACGTACCATACCGGCCAACGCCGCTCAGCCTGCGGCAGTTGCGCGGCCCGGACGGGATGGAGGATCTTTTGGCCTCAGGCCAGCAGCCCCTCGGCCGTCAGGCACGTGGCACCTCCCAGATAGGGGTGCAGCGCGGCGGGCAGTTCGACCGAACCGTCGGCCTGCTGGCCGTTTTCCAGAACCGCGATCAGCGTACGCCCGACCGCAAGGCCCGACCCGTTCAGCGTGTGGACGAATTCTGGCTTGCCGCCGCCCTCGGGACGATAGCGGGCGTTCATCCGCCGCGCCTGGTAGTCGCCGCAATAGCTGACGCTGCTGATCTCGCGATAGCGGTCCTGGCCGGGCAGCCAGACTTCCAGGTCATGGGTGATGCGCGCGCCCGCGCCCATGTCGCCGGTGCACAGCACGATGGTCCGATAGGGCAGTTCCAGCGCCTCCAGCACCGCCTCGGCGCAGCGGGTCATGCGATCGTGTTCGGCCAGGCCGCTGTCGGCGTCGGTGATCGAGACCATCTCGACCTTCTCGAACTGGTGCTGGCGCAGCATGCCGGTGGTGTCGCGGCCAGCGCTGCCGGCCTCGGACCGAAAGCACTGGCTGTGCGCGACCATGCGCCGGGGCAGGGCGGACTGGTCCACCAGGTCGCCGTTCACGGTATTGGTCAGCGTCACTTCGGAGGTCGGGATCAGCCAGTACCCCTCGCGGGTCTTGTAGCTGTCCTCGCCGAACTTGGGCAACTGGCCCGTGCCCAGCATCATCTCCTCCAGCACCAGGACGGGGGTCCAGGTCTCCTGCAGGCCGTGGCGGTCGATATGCAGGTCCAGCATGAACTGTGCCAAAGCGCGATGGATGCGCGCCACGCCGCCTTTGAGCACGACGAAGCGGCTGCCCGACAACTTGGCGCCCGTCTCGAAATCCATCCCGGGCCGGACGCCCGCGATCTCGAAATGCTCGACCGGGGCAAAGTCCAGCGCCCGGGGGCTGCCCCAGCGTCGCAACTCGACGTTGTCCTCCTCGTCGCGGCCCTCGGGTACGCTCTCCAGCGGCAGGTTCGGGATGCCCAGCAGCAGGTCGCGCAGCTGCCCGTCCAGATCGGTGGCCTCGGCCTGCATACGGGCGATATCGGTCTTCTTCTCGGCCACCAGCGCCCGCAGGCGCTCGAATTCGGCCTCGTCGCCCTTGGCCTTGGCGGCGCCGACCTCCTTGCTGGCCCGGTTCTGCTCGGCCTGCGCCGTCTCGGCCGCACTGATCCGCGCCCGCCGCGCGCTGTCCAGCGACAGGATCTGCGAGGTCAGCCCCTGCAGGCCACGCCGGTTCAGGGCCTGCTCGAAGGCATCGGGGTTCTCTCGGATCGCACGGATGTCATGCATGGCGGCACCTTCACGGAAAATGGATTGCCGCATGCCTAGCGCAGGCCCGTCTGCAACAAAAGCCCGCGCTCCATCTTCTTTGTCCAAATAGGCCGGGGCACGCGCTGCAAGACGACGGGGCAGGGCCGCGCAGTTCAGTCCGCGCAGAACAGCCGATGCACCAGTGCCACCACTTCGGCGGCCCGCGGGTCGGCCACGGAATAAAGCCGTGCCTTGCCCTCGCGCCGGCAGGCGACCAGCCCCTCGGCGCGCAGCCGGGCCAGTTGCTGGCTGACGGTCGCCTGGCGCTGCTCCAGAAGCTGTTCCAGCTGTGTGACGGTCTTTTCACCCCCGGACAGGTGGCAGAGGATCATCATCCGGCCCTCATGCGCCAGCGCCTTCATCAGCGCTGCCGCCTCTGACACCCGTTCCAGCATCTCGGCCGGGCCGGGCGCGGGGGGACGCTGGCCGGTGTCCGCCTCGGGATCGGTCAGCGCGGTCATTCCGGCGCTCCGCTTTCGGGCAGGTCCAGGCCGGCGCGCTGCATCACCTCCTCCAGGACGGGATAGAAGTGCCGCCGGCCGACATAGCCCTCGACCCGCCCGATCTCGGTGCCCCGGTCCAGCAGGATGAAGCTGGGCGTCAGCCGCGGCCTGCGGTCCAGCGCCAGGCCATCGGGAAAGGGTCCCGCCACGTCCACCTCGAAGATCGGCGCCATGCGCCCGGCGGCCGAGGCGGCATAGCCCGGCCCGATCTCATCCCGCCAGAGGCGGCAAAAGTGACAGGCAGGAGAGGTCACCATCATCATCTGCAGGGGCCGGGCCTGCCAGTCGGGCTGCAGCGGGGCCGCATCTGCCGGAAAGGTCAGGGCAAGCGCCGCCAGTCCGCCCAGCACCATGCGCCGCGAGGCGGTGGGCGGGACAACGGCTGACAGCTGCCAGGCGAGGGGGCGCGACGGGGCGCGCATGGGCATCTCCAATCCTGATACCGACCACAATTAGGCAGCCCCGGCCCCCGTGGCAAGCGCCCTGAGGGGCGTGCGGGGATTGCCGCGCCGCGGCGTCTGGTCCAATCTGCCGCCGCAGGCCACAGCCGGGACAGGCGACGCGACAAGATGGACGACCTACTGACACCGCTGGTCCAGGGCGATCGCCGTGCCTTGTCGCGCGCGATCACCCTGGTCGAATCGACCCGTCCCGACCACCGTGCGCGTGCGCAGGCCCTGCTGGCGGCGCTGCCCGACCGGCAGGCGCTGCGGATCGGCCTGTCGGGAACGCCCGGCGTCGGCAAGTCGACCTTCATCGAAGCCTTCGGCACCCGGCTGACGCGGCAGGGGCTGGGGGTGGCGGTGCTGGCGGTGGACCCGTCCTCGACGCGGTCAGGCGGTTCGATCCTGGGCGACAAGACGCGGATGGAGCTGCTGTCGCGCAATCCGCGCGCCTATATCCGGCCCAGTCCCTCCAGCGCGCATCTGGGCGGCGTGGCGCGGCGCACGCGCGAGGCGATCCGCCTGTGCGAGGCCGCGGGATTTGACGTGGTCCTGATCGAAACCGTCGGCGTCGGCCAGTCCGAGACCCTGGTGGCCCAGATGTCGGACCTGTTCGTCCTGCTGCTGGCCCCCGCAGGCGGCGACGAGCTGCAGGGGGTCAAGCGCGGCATCATGGAGATGGCCGACCTGATCCTGGTCAACAAGGCCGATGGCGACCTGCTGGCAACGGCCCGGCGCACCGTTGCCGACTATGCGGGCGCCCTGCGCCTGCTGCGCAAGCGGCCGCAGGACCCCGAGGGCTTCCCCAAGGCACTGCCGGTCTCGGCCACGACGGGCTCGGGGCTGGACGAGGCCTGGGACCAGATGCAGGACCTGGTGCAATGGCGGCGCGATCACGGGTATTTCGACCGCAACCGGGCCGATCAGGCGCGCGACTGGTTCCTGGCCGAACTGCGCGCCGGGCTGCTGGCGCAGCTGGACCGGCCCGAGGCGCGCCGCCGGGTCGAGGATCTGGGCCGCGCGGTGGCGGCGGGCGACCTGCCCCCCGGCCAGGCCGCGGCCGAGGTGCTGGACTGGCTGGCCGGGGATCGCGCGCAATAGCTGCCCGATTTCGCGCCCCCTCCCTGGCCGGAATCGGTTAGAACGGGGGCGAAAGGGGGGCATCATGCGCGACCTGACCGATCACGACCGTCTTTACGCGGCGCTTCTGGCGCGCGACCCCGCCTATGAAGGGGTGGCGCTGGTGGGCGTCACCTCGACCGGGATCTTCTGCCGGTTGACCTGCCCGGCGCGCAAGCCACTGGCCCGCAACTGCCGCTGGTTCGCGACCGCCGGACAGGCGCGGGCCGCAGGTTTTCGCCCCTGCCTGCGCTGCAACCCGCAGGGCCCGCAGGCCGAGGCACATCCGATCATCGCGGAACTGACCGGCGCCTTGGCGGACCAGCCCGCGCATCGCTGGTCCGAGGCCGACTTGGTGGCGCGGGGGCTGGACCCCTCGACCGTGCGGCGGCTGTTCCGGCAACATTACGGCCAAAGCTTTCTGCAGATGGCGCGGGCCGCGCGGCTGCGGCAGGGGCTGGCCCGGCTTCATCAGGGGGATGCGATGATCGAGGCGCAACTGGATTCGGGATTCGATTCGGCCTCGGGCTTTCGACAGGCCTTCCGCGCGCTGTTCGGCCATGCGCCGCACCAGATGCGCGGCAGTGGCGACCTGAACGCGGATTGGATCGACACGCCGCTTGGCGGCATGATCGCGATCGCCGACGACCGGGCGCTGCACCTGCTGGAATTCATCGACAGGAAGGCGCTGCCAGAGGGGCTGCGGCGGCTGTCCGCGCTGGTCGGGGGCCGTATCGGCCTGGGGCGCAACGGGATCATCAACCGCACCGAAGCCGCGCTGGAGGGCTTTTTCGCCGGGCGCGACGGGCGGCTGGACCTGCCGGTCCGGATGCACGGAACTGCTTTCCAGTTGCGGGTGTGGCAGGAATTGCAGGCGATCCCCCCCGGCCAGACCCGCAGCTATGGCCAACTGGCCGCCGCGATCGGCCAGCCCTCGGCCGTGCGGGCGGTGGCGCGGGCGAATGGCGCCAACCGGCTGGCGCTGGTCGTGCCCTGCCACCGGGTGATCGGCGCGGACGGCACCATGACCGGCTATGCGGGCGGGCTGTGGCGCAAGGAAAGGCTGATCGCGCTGGAGGCATCCTGGCGCGACGCGGGCATGGAAATGCCCGACAAGGCTTGACTGGGGGCGCGGGGACCTGTAACCACCCGCGAACGGAATTCCGGGCGCTGCCTCGCGGCGCCCTTTCACATTGGGACGGACCCACCGCCGGGGACGCCCGCGTAGCTGAGACGAAGGAACACACCATGTCGCGCGTCTGCGAACTGACCGGCAAAGGCCCGATGACCGGTAACAATGTCAGCCATGCCAACAACAAGACCCGTCGCCGGTTCCTGCCGAACCTGAACGAGGTCACGCTGCTGTCCGAAAAGCTGGGCCGCGGCTACTCGCTGCGGATCTCGGCCGCGGCGCTGCGCTCGGTCGATCACCGGGGCGGCCTGGACGCCTTCCTGGCCAAGGCCAAGGACACCGAGCTGTCGGACCGCGCGCTGAAGATCAAGCGCGACCTGGTCAAGGCCGAAGGCGCCGCCGCCACCGCCTGATCGCCTGCCTCGTTTCGATTGCATCGCCCCGCCCTCCGGTGGGGCTTTTGCACATGCGCTGCGGCCTGTTGTCCGGGCGGACCCCGCACGGCGATTGCCTGCTGACCTTTCCTGCAGACCGAATTAGGTTGCGGCCATGTTCCGTCCCGTTCCCCTGCTTCTGATCTTGGCCGTGATGCTGACCAGCATCGGGCTGGGCGCGGCCCGTGGAACGATACGCCAGGGCACCGAGGTGGTCCTGTGCGCCGGCCATGGCGTGGTGGTGGCCCGCCTGCCGGATGGCGGGGAGGGGCAAGCGCGGATCTGTCCCGACATGGCGCTGTCGCTGCTGGCCGTGATCGGCCTGCCGGATCCCGCCCTGCCGCTGCGCGCGCCGCTGCCGCAGCCCGGTCCCCTGGCCCTGATCGCCGGCCACGTCCCGGTGCTGGAAGCGGTGATTCGTGTCCGGGGCCCCCCGGCCCCTCAGCCTGCCTGAGACCGACACGAATTCCATCAAGGACCGACAGATGAAGACCCTGACCCTTGCCGCGCTTGCGGCCCTGCTGCCCGTTGCCGCCCTGGCCCATGACGGCATGCACATCAACGACGCCTATGCGCGCAGCACCAATCCCAAGACCGCGGCCGTGTTCCTGCAGCTGGCCAATCATCGCGCGGTGGACTGCACGCTGCAGGGCATCTCGACCGAGGCGGCCGAGCGGGCCGAGCTGCACACCCATCTGGAAACCGACGGCGTGATGCGCATGATCCATCTGGAGGAGGGGATCACTGTCCACGCCGGAGAGGTGCATGACCTTGTCCGGGGCGGCGATCATGTGATGCTGCTGGGCCTGACGCGCCCGCTGACGCAGGGCGACAGCCTGACGCTGGCCTTCGATTTCGGCGATTGCGGCACCGAGGAGGCCGAGGCCGTCGTGGACAATAATCGCGCCGAAGCCGCAGCCACGGCCGACGCCGCCCATGCCGGTCATTAGATCCGCCCGATGATCACCCGAAGGCTGGCCCGGCAGGTCGGCCTTCGGACTTCAGGCCGCCTGCGCGCGCCGCACCAGTTCGGCGGCGGCCGGCCCCAGGTGGTCCACGATCAGGCGCACCCCCTGCGCAGAAGGATGGACCCCGTCACGCAGCAGCAGCCGGCCGCGCCGGGCGCGCGGAACCGCCGCCAGCGGCGCATAAAGGTCGGGCAGCAGCAGCGCGTCGTGCCGCGCCGCCAGCCGTGGCCACATCCGGGCCCATGCCCCGCGCCAGGCGGCACCGCCACCGGGCGCCTGGACGCCCACCAGCAGCAGCGGCCGCCCGCCCTGACTGGCCGTCGTCAGGATCGCGTCCAGGTTCCCCTCGGCCTGTTCAGCGCTCCAGCCGCGCAGCATGTCGTTGCCGCCCAGCTCCACCATGACCGCATCGGGCCGGTGACGCCGCAGCGACAGCTGGATTCGGACGCGCCCGCCATAGGTCGTGTCGCCCGACAGCCCGCCGTCGATCAGCCGGGCCGGATGGCCGCGATCGGCCAGCCAGCCCGACAGCCGCGGCACCAGCCCCTCGGTCGGGCCAAGGCCATATCCTGCGGTCAGGCTGTCGCCAAAGCACAGCAGGCCGGGGGGCGGCGCGGCCTCGGCCGGGTGCGTCAGGGCCAGGGCGGCGGCCCCGGCCAGGACGTTGCGGCGGGTGGGACTCATCCCGCGCGCCTCAGCCGCAGGGCATTGCCCACCACGAAGACCGAGGACAGCGCCATCGCCCCCGCACCCAGCATCGGCGACAGTTGCGGCCCGCCAAAGGGCACCAGCACGCCCATGGCAACCGGGATCAGCGCGGTGTTATAGGCAAACGCCCAGAACAGGTTCTGGCGGATGTTGCGCATCACCGCGCGCGACAGCCGGATCGCCCGCACCACGCCCTGCGGATCGCCCGACATCAGCACCGCATCCGCCGATTCGATGGCGATGTCGGTGCCGGTGCCAATGGCGATGCCGGTCTCGGCCGCCGCCAGGGCAGGGGCGTCGTTGATGCCGTCGCCGACAAAGACGCTGCCCTTGCCCATGCTGCGGATCGTGGTCAGCTTGTCTTCCGGTGTCAGGCCGCCCTCGATCCGGTCGATGCCCAGCCTGGCGCCGACGGCCCGCGCTGTGGCGGGCAGGTCGCCCGACAACATCGCCGTCTCCAGCCCCAGCTGGTGCAGGGCGGCGACGGTCGGCGCGGCCTCGGCGCGTTCGGGATCGGCCAGGGCAAAGGTCGCGACATGCCGCCCCTCCACCGCCAGATGCACCGGGGTCGCGCCCTCGGCGGCGGCCCGGTCGGCCTCGTCCATCAGCGCCGCCGCCGGCACGACGCCCGCGCCCTCCAGTGCCGCGCGGTTGCCGATCAGCAGCGCCTGTCCTTCCACGGTGGCGGTCAGGCCGCGCCCGGGCGTGGCGGTGACATCCAGGGCCTCGGGCAGGTCCAGCCCCTCGGCCTCGGACAGGATCGCGGCGGCCAGCGGATGTTCGGACCGCGCCTCGGCTGCGGCGGTCAGGCGCAGGGCGTCGTCGCGCCCGGTGCCGTCGGTCCAGATCGCGGTGACGCGTGGGCGCCCCTGGGTCAGGGTGCCGGTCTTGTCAAAGCTCACGATCCGCGCCTCGGCCAGCTTTTGCAGTGCATCGCCGCGCCGGAACAGCACGCCCAGCTGCGCGCCCCGCCCGCTGCCCACCATGATCGAGACCGGCACCGCCAGCCCCATCGCGCAGGGGCAGGCGATGATCAGCACGGCGACGGCGGCGACGACCGCCTCGGCCAGGCCCGGCCCAAAGGCCAGCCACAGCGCAAAGGCCAGCAGCGCCAGCCCCATCACCACCGGGACAAAGACGCGGGTGATCCGGTCCACCAGCGCCTGCACCGGCAGCCGCGTGGCCTGCGCCTGTTCCACAAGAGCCACGATGCGCGACAGGACGGTGTCGGCCCCCGTCGCGGTCACCCGGAAGGTCAGGGCCGAGGATCCGTTGACCGTGCCGCCCGTGACTGCATCGCCGGGCGCCTTGGCGGCGGGGATCGGCTCTCCGGTCAGCATGGATTCGTCCACCGGGCCGGAGCCTTCGGTGATGACGCCATCCAGCGCCACGCGTTCGCCCGGCGCCAGACGGACCAGGTCGCCCGGTCGCAGGTCCGCGACGGCCACCTGTTCCGGCTTGCCGTCGCGCAGGACGGTCGCATGTTCAGGGACCAGCGCGATCAGCTGGCGGATCGCCTCGCCGGCCTGGCCCTTGGCCCGTGCCTCCAGCCAGCGGCCCATCAGGATCAGGGTCACGATGACGGCGGCGGCCTCGAAATAGACATGGCGCGAGGCAACCGGGACAAGCTGCGGCGCCAGCGTAACGACGGTCGAGAACAGGAAGGCCGCCCCAGCCCCCAAAGCGACCAGGCTGTTCATCTCGGGCGCGCCGCGCATCAGCGCAGGGATGCCGGTGGTGAAAAAGCGACGGCCCGGCCCCACCAGCACCGCCAGCGTCAACGCCAGCTGCGCCAGCCACAGGACCTGCGTCGGGACAAGCCCGTGCAGCCAGTGGTGAAAGGCGGGGAACAGGTGGCCCCCCATCTCGGCCACGAAGACCGGAACGGTCAGCGCCAGCGCCGTCAGAAAGGCGCGACGCAGGGCAGGGGCCTCGTCCGGGGGCGGGGCCGCGGGCTGGTCGGGCTGCTGGACCTGCGCGGGATAGCCCAGGTCGGTGACGATCCGCGCCAGCGCCTCGGGCGTCAGGTTCGGGGCATGGGTCACCTGGGCGCGATGCGTGGCCAGGTTCACCTGCGCCTCGGCCACGTCGGGACGCGCCGACAGCACGCGGGTGATACGCCCCGAGCACGAGGCGCAGCTCATGCCCTCGATCGCCAGGCGGGTGGTGATCAGTTCGGCGGGATAGCCCGCCTGCGTCAGCGCCTCCTGCACCTGCGGAAGGGTGGCGCCGTCAAGGCGCAGATGCGCGCGCTTGGTGATCGGGTTCACGTTGATGTCGGCGGTGCCTGGCAGGTCGGTCAGCGCGCGGGTCACGCGGCCGGCGCAGGCGCCGCAGCTGATGCCCGGGACGGGCAGGTCAAGGGTGATGGCAGAGGTCATGTCCGGATCCACTGATATTGCGGGAAGGGCGATGCAATATCAGGGCGGCCGGCGGGGCCTGCGGGCGCATGGGCGCGCGATCGGGCAGATCGCGGCGCGGATGGGCGTCCAGGTGCTGCGGCTCGGGCCGGGGGGCGGGCCGCGACAGGCGCAGCCGCGCCGCGGGATGGCAGCGGCAGGCACGATCGCCCCGGCCCCGGCACCGATGGGCGGGACGGGGGGACGCCGTGCGGGCGTGGCAATCCGGGCGGGGCATGTCGCGGCTCATGTGAAACAGATGTGGCCCCGGGGCCCGCCGGTCAAGGGCAGAGGGCCCCGCAACGCCGTCGTGAGTTGCAGCGGGCCCCGTTTTTCCTGTATCGGTGGGGAAACGAACTGGACGAGGATATCCGCCATGAACCGTCGTCAGCTGATCTCGCTGGCCGCCCTGCTGGCTGCAACGCCCTCGCTGGTGATGGCGCAGGCCGCCCCTGCGGCGGCGCCCGCCGTGGCCCAGGCCGACCCCTATGTACCGACCGAGGTCGCCATCCGTGATGATTTCGAGGTCGGCAGCATCGTGGTCGTCAGCCGGGATTTCTTCCTCTATCACGTCGTGGCTCCGGGCCGGGCGATCCGCTACGGCGTTGCCGTCGGTCGCGATGAACTGGTCTGGAAGGGCAAGGCCACCATCGGGCGCAAGGTCGAATGGCCCAGCTGGCGCCCGACCAACGACATGATCGAGCGCAACCCGACGGCCTACCAGAAATATGCCGACGGCATGCCAGGCGGGCCGACGAACCCCCTGGGCGCGCGGGCGCTGTATCTGTACAACGAGAACGGTCAGGACACCGCGATCCGCATCCATGGCACGACCGAGCCGGGATCGATCGGGCGCGCGGTGTCGAACGGCTGCCTGCGGATGCGCAACGAGGCCGTGATCAGCCTGTTCGACCAGGTGCCGATCGGCACGCCCGTCTACGTCTTCTGATCTTGAACCTGCGCCTGTCCCGCGTGGCCGACCCTGCGCTGTCGGGGTTCGACCAGATCATCGATGCCCGCTCTCCGGCGGAATTCGCCGAGGATCACCTGCCCGGCGCGATCAACCTGCCCGTCCTGGACGACGAGGAGCGGGCCCGCGTCGGCACGATCTACAAGCAGGTTTCGCCCTTTGATGCCCGCAAGATCGGCGGTGCGCTGGTCATCTCGGCCATCGCGCGCCACATCGCCGGGCCATTGTCCGGGCAGGACGGGGCCTGGAAGCCGCTGGTCTATTGCTGGCGCGGCGGCCAGCGGTCGGGCGCCTTCACCACGTTGCTGCGCGAAGTTGGCTGGCGGGCCGCGCGGGTTGAGGGCGGTTACAAGGCCTGGCGGCGGCTGGTGGTGGACCTGGTGCAGAACGGGCCCGTGCCCTCGCCCGTGATCGTCCTGGACGGCAATACCGGCAGCGCCAAGACCGAGATCCTGCTGCGCCTGGCCGAGCGCGGGCACCAGGTCATCGACCTGGAGGGGCTGGCGAACCATCGGGGCAGCATCTTCGGCGGCATGCCCGGCGGGCAGCCCAGCCAGAAGATGTTCGAAGGCCGGCTGGCCCTGGCCTTCGAGGCACTGGACCCCGCCCGCCCGGTCCTGGTCGAGGCCGAGAGCAGCCGCATCGGTAACCTGAACCTGCCCAAGGCGATGTGGCAGGCGATCTGCGCCGCGCCGCGCATCCGGCTGGAGGTGCCCGTCGCGGCGCGCGCCGCCTTCACCGCCGACCGCTATGAGGAGGTGCTGAGCGACGGGGCGCGCATGGAGCCGATCCTGACGCTGCTGGCGCCCCTGCACCCTGCGGCCCGGATTGAAAGCTGGCGCGCGCTGATCGAGGCCCGCGACTGGCGCCTTCTGTCCGAAGGGCTGCTGAGCGATCATTACGATCCACGCTACAACAGCCACCGTGCCCGCCATGACGATGGGCGCGGGCAGATCGTGCCAGTGGCGGATCTGCGCGACCTGGAGGCGGCTGCCGGCGCCGTCGAAGCCGCCTTAGCGCGGATGACGGGCTGAGGGCCGTCCTGCCGACACCGCCTCCCGCAGGGTATCTCACGCAACGAGGAAGAGGCGCGTTCAGCTTTCGCGCAGGAAGCGGCGCAGCACCGCCTCCAGCTTGGTGGCGCCCAGGGGGGCCATCGCCTTGGTGTGGTCGTGGCTGATCGATTCGTCGCTGAGCCCCGCGCCCATGTTGGTGATGACCGAGATCGCGGCACAGCGCAGGCCCAGAAAGCGGCCGAGGATGATCTCTGGCACGGTGGACATGCCGACCGCATCCGCGCCCAGCACCCGTGCCGCCCGGATCTCGGCCGGGGTTTCAAAGCTGGGCCCCGAGAACCAGCAATAGACGCCCTCGGGCAGCTCCACCCCCTCGGCCGCGGCCGCCGCCGCCAGAGCCTGGCGCAGGGTGACATCATGGGCATCGGTCATCGGGACGAAGCGCGCATCCGTCGCCTCTCCGATCAGCGGGTTCGTACCCGCGAAGGCGATGTGGTCGTTCAGCAGCATCAGGCCGCCCGGCGGGATGTCGGCCCGCAGCGACCCGGCCGCATTGGTCAGGATCAGCCGGTCGCAGCCAAGCGCCGCCAGCACCTCCAGCGGCAGGCGCATGACATCGGCGCGGCCGCTTTCGTAATAATGCGACCGGCCGCCAAAGACGGCGACGCGGCGCCCCTCCAGCTGGCCGATCACCAGCTGCGGGACATGGCCCGAGACCCCGGCATGGGGAAATCCCGGCAGGTCGGAATAGGGGATCGCCGTGCCCTCCACCTTTTCCGACAGATGGCCCAAGCCCGACCCCAGGATGAGGCCGAATTCCGGGGCCTCGTTGCCAGCGCGGTCGCGGATCAGGGCGGCAAGCTCAGCGCTCTTTGACATAGGGCTCTCCTCCGGCGCGGGGCGGAATGGCGCGGCCGACAAAGCCGGCCAGGATCACCACCGTCAGGATATAGGGCAGGGCGTTCATGAACATCGAAGGGACCGTGACGATCCCCAGGTCCAGGTTTGGATAAAGATTGGCGATCGCCTCCAGAAGGCCGAAGAGGAAGGTCGCGAACAGCGCCTGCCACGGCCGCCACTTGGCAAAGATCAGCGCGGCAAGGGCAATGAAGCCGCGCCCGGCGGTCATTTCCTTGACAAAGCCCGCCGACAGGCCGGTGGCCAGATAGGCGCCGGCGATGCCGGTCAGCACGCCGCAGATCGCCACCGCCGTGTAGCGCAGCCGCGTGACCGAGACCCCGGCCGTGTCGACCGAGGCCGGGTTTTCCCCCACGGCCCGCAGGCGCAGGCCAAAGCGCGTGCGATAGAGGACCCACCAGGTGATCGGTACCAGCGCGAAGGCCACATAGACCAGGATCGTCTGCCCCGAGATCAGCCCCGAATAGATCGGCCCTAGGACCGGAACGTCGCGGACCGCATCGGCGCCGGGCAGGGTGATCGGGTTGAACCGCCCCGCGCCTGTCAGCGCCGGCGTGCGCCCGCCCAGGCCAAAAGCGTTCTGCCCGATCAGAACCGTCAGCCCCGAGGCGAGGAAGTTGATCGCCACGCCCGAGATCAGCTGGTTGCCCATGAAGGTGATGGAGGCCAGCCCGTGGATCAGCGACAGCGCCAGCGCGCCCCCGATGCCCGCCACCAGGCCCAGCCAGGCGCTGCCGGTCAGGAACGCGACCGAGGCCGAGGTGAAGGCCGCCATCAGCATCTTGCCCTCCAGCCCGATGTCGAAGACGCCCGCCCGTTCGGAATAGAGACCCGCCAGGCAGGCCAGCAGCAGCGGCGTCATCAGCCGCAGGGCGCTGCCGATGCCCTGCTGGGCGGCCGGCCCGTCGGCCAGCGCCCAGATCAGGCAGATGGCCAGGACGATGATCGCGATCAGCGAATCCCGGATGTTCATCGCGCGGCCCCCCTGTTGCGCCGCGTCGCCAGGAAGATCCGCTCCAGCGGCATCCGGACCATGTTGTCCAGCGCCCCGGTGAACAGGATCACCAGCGCCTGGATCACCACGATCAGCTCGCGCGGGATCGACGTCCACAGCGCCAGTTCCCCGCCGCCCTGGTAGAGGAACCCGAACAGCAGCGCCGCCAGGAGGATGCCCAAGGGATGGTTCCGGCCCATCAGCGCCACCGCGATGCCGATGAAGCCGGCGCCCTCGACCGCGTTTAGGACCAGGCGCTCGGCCTCGCCCATGACGTTGTTGATGGCCATCAACCCCGCCAGCCCGCCCGAGATCAGCATGGCGATCACGGTGATCCGCACCGGATTGATGCCGGCATAGACGGCGCCCGGCTCGGACTTGCCCAGCGCGCGGATCTGGTAGCCAAGCCGCGTGCGCCAGATCAGCACCCAGACCAGCAGGCAGGCCAGCAGCGCGATGAAGAAGGTGACGTTGACCGGCGTGTTGCGGCCCCATTCCATGCCGAACGCCGCCGCGATGTCCGACAGCGTGGGCAGGTTGGTCGCTTCGGGAAAGCGGGCCGTGGCCGGGTCCATGCTGCCCACCGGGCGCAGCAGGTTGACCAGCACATAGTTCAGCGCCGCCGCTGCGATGAAGTTGAACATGATCGTGGTGATCACGATATGGCTGCCGCGCTTGGCCTGAAGGATGGCCGGGATGAAGGCCCAGGCCGCGCCAAAGACCGCCGCGCCCACCATCGCGGCCGGCAGCGCCAGCCCCCAATGCGGCAGCGGCAGATAAAGCAGCACCAGCGCGACCCCCAGGCCGCCCATCGCCGCCTGGCCCTCGCCGCCGATGTTGAACAGGCTGGCATGATAGGCGACCATCACGGCAAGGCCCGTGAAGATGAAGTTGGTCGCGTAGTACAGCGTGAAGCCCCAGCCATAGCTGGAGCCGAGCGCGCCTTCGACCATCGTGGTCAGCGCCTCGCGTGGGCTTTCCCCGATCGCCAGGATCACCAGCGCCGAGATCGCCATCGCCAGCACCAGCGAGATCAGCGGCGTCAGCACGACATCCGCCCATTTCGGCATCTTGTCCATCAGGCCCTTCCTTCCGGCAGCTTGTCGACATGGGCGGAGCCGCCGGCGGGGGCGGCCTCATTGCGGGTGTCGGTGACGCCCGCCATCAGCAGGCCCAGCTCACCCGTGGTCGTGTCCCCGGGCAGGCGCTCGCCCATGATGCGGCCGTCGAACATCACGGCCACCCGGTCGGCCAGCGCCAGGATCTCGTCCAGCTCGACCGAAACCAGCAGGATCGCCTTGCCGGCGTCGCGCAGCGCCACGATCTGCTTGTGGATGAACTCGATCGCGCCGATATCCACGCCGCGCGTCGGCTGGCCGATCAGCAGCAGGTCGGGATTGCGCTCGATCTCGCGCGCCACGACGATCTTCTGCTGGTTGCCGCCCGAAAAGTTGCGCGCCGCCAGCCCCGCGTCGCGGGGACGGACGTCGAACCGCTCCATCTTGGCCTCGGCGTCGCGGCGGATGGCCTGGTTGTCCATCAGCCAGCCCTTGTTGAACTCGGGCGCGTCCTGCCAGCCGAATGCGACGTTCTCCCAGGCCGCGAAATCCATGATCAGCCCCTCGACCTGCCGGTCCTCGGGGATATGGCCGATGCCGTCGCGGCGGCGCTGGCCGGCATCGCAACCGCGCCCCGACAGGGGCAGGGGGCGGCCGTTCATGCGCACCTCGCCGGTGACGCGGCTGCCCTTGCCGGGATAGCCGCCCAGGATCTCCAGCAGCTGCGTCTGGCCATTGCCGCTGACGCCCGCGATGCCCAGGATCTCCCCGGCGCGGATGTCCAGGCTGATGCCGCGCAGCCGTTCCACGCCGCCCTCGTCGACCAGCCGCAGGTCGCGCACCTCCAGCACCGGGGCGGCAGGACGGGCAGGGGTCTTTTCCACGTTCAGCAGCACCTTGCGCCCGACCATCAGCTCGGCCAGCTCCTCGGGGCTGGTCTCGGCGGTCCTGACCGAGGCGACCATCTCGCCGCGCCGCATCACGCTGACATTGTCGGTGATCTCCATGATCTCGCGCAGCTTGTGGGTGATCAGGATGATCGTCTTTCCCTCGTTGCGCAGGCCCTGCAGGATGCGGAACAGGTGGTCGGCCTCGGCCGGGGTCAGCACGCCGGTGGGCTCGTCCAGGATCAGGATGTCGGCCTGGCGATACAGCGCCTTGAGGATCTCGACCCGCTGCTGGTGGCCCACCGACAGGTCCTCGACCGTGGCATTGGGATCGACGTTCAGCTGGTATTCGGCGGCCAGCTGCTTCAGCACGCCGCGCGCTTTGGACAGCGAGGGTCGCAGCAGGGCGCCCTCCTCGACCCCCAGGATGACGTTCTCCAGGACCGTGAAATTCTGCACCAGCTTGAAATGCTGGAAGACCATGCCGATGCCCGCGCGGATCGCGGTCTGGCTGTCGGCGATGGTGATGGGCCGGCCATTGACCAGGATCTCGCCGGCATCGGGGCGGTAGAAGCCGTAAAGGATCGACATCAGCGTCGACTTGCCCGCGCCGTTCTCTCCGATGATGCCGTGGATGGTGCCCTTGGGAACGCGCAGGTTGATGTCCCGGTTCGCCTGAACCGAACCAAAGGCCTTCGAGATGCCGCGCAATTCGATGGCAGCGGGGGCGGCCGCGTCGGACCGCCCCCCCCTCACGTCACCTTGGGCCATTACGACGCCGGGCAGGTGTTGTCGGTCATGTAGTCGTGGACCTGAACCTCGCCCGCGGCGATGGCGGCCTTGGCCTCGTCCACGGCGGCCTGCATCTCGTCGGTGACCAGGTCTGCATTGTTGTCGTCGATGGCGACGTCCACGCCCCCCGCGGCCAGGTCCATGACCTTGATGCCGGGTTCCAGATCGGCGCCGGCGGTGAAGGCGTCAAAGACCGCGTTGTCCACCCGCTTGACCATCGAGGTCAGGATCTTGCCCGGATGCAGCGCATTCTGGTTGCTGTCCACGCCGACCGCCAGGATGCCCTCGTCCGCCGCCGCCTGCAGCACGCCGATGCCGGTGCCGCCCGCCGCCGCATAGATCACGTCCGCGCCCTGTGATTTCTGCGCACGGGCCAGCTCGCCGCCTTTCACCGGGTCGTTCCAGGCCGCGGGCGTGGTGCCGGTATAGTTGATGACGACCTTGCCTTCCGGCTGCACCGACTTGAAGCCTTGGGCAAAGCCGCATTCGAACTTGTGGATCAGCGGGATGTCCATTCCGCCGATGAAGCCCACCGTCCCGCTGTCCGAGGCCATGCCCGCCATGACGCCCGCCAGATAGCTGCCCTGTTCCTCGGTAAAGACGACCGACTGCACATTGGGGGCCTCGACTACCATGTCGATGATCCCGAACTTGGTCTCGGGATAGTCGCCGGCGATCTTGGTCAGAACGTCGCCAAAGGCAAAGCCCACCATGATGATCGGGTTCGACCCGGATTCCGCCAGGCGGCGCAGGGCCTGCTCGCGCTGTGCTTCGGACTGCATCTCCAACTCGCGATAGCTGCCGCCGCTTTCCTGCGCCCAACGCTCCGCCCCGGCATAGGCGGCCTCGTTGAAGGACTTGTCGAACTTGCCGCCCAGGTCATAGATCAGCGCCGGTTCTGCCAGGGCCGCGCCGGACGTCAGGGCCGTCAGGGCCGCACCTGCCAGAAGCGTTTTCATCAGGGACATTAGGAACCTCATCCTGTTTTTGCGGGCGATTCAGCCGGCCCGCTGATCGCCCGATTAGGGCGCATCGGTCAGGGTCGGTCAACCGCCTTCTTGGGTGGCACGCAGCGTCAGGCGCATCACGACCGCATCTGTCGCCGGCCCGTAATAGCGCCGCCGGAGGCCGGCTTCCAGCCAGCCGAGGCTTTGGTAAAGCTGCCGTGCCGCAAGGTTATCCTCGGCGACCTCCAGAAAGGCCTCCTCGACCGCGCGGGCCTGGCATTCGTCTTGAAACCCTGCGACCAGCCGGCGCCCCAGACCCCGGCGCCGCGCCTCGGGGGCGACGGCCAAGGTCAGCAGCTCGGCCTCGCCCGCCAGCGCCCGTCCCAGCAGGAACCCCTGCGGCTCGGTCAGCAGAAACGCACCCCGCCCCTCCAGCAGCGATGCAAAGGCCGCCGCCGTCCAAGGTGCCGGACGCTCAAAACAGCGCCCATGCAGATCGGCCAGCGCCTGCGGATCGGCCGGGGGGGTGGTCATGGCAGGATGCGGGGCGGGGCCTCGCGCGCCGGGGCCGCATCCGCAGGGCGCAGGTAGAGCGGCGCAGGCCGCGGTCCGGGCCTGTCGGCGCGGCCGGCCGCAATGCGCGCCACGCCCTCGGCCAGCGCGACCGCGGGGGCAGCCGGCGCCGGGCCGGGCGGCAGCGCGCCGGCCGTAGCCTGCTGCGGCCGGCCCTCATCCAACGCCTCGGTATCGAAATCCTGCCAGATGACCAGATCGCCGCGCCCCGGCAGGACGATCCGGCAAGGCCGCGGCAGGCTCCAGGCCGCCGCCTCGGTCGCGCTGACGCCGATGGCCGGGACGCGCAGCGCCAGCGCCAGCCCCCGCGCCGCCGCCACCGCCACGCGGATGCCGGTAAAGTTGCCGGGGCCCGTGCCCACGCCCAGGGCGTCCAGGTCCCGCCAGCCCAGCCCGGCCTCGGCCAGCAGCTCCTCCAGCATCGGCATCAGCCGCTCGGCCTGCCCCTTGGCCATCTCCTCGTGCCGGATGGCCAGCAGGCGGTCCCCCCGCAGCAAAGCGGCCGCGCAATGCGCGGCCGATGTGTCGAACCCCAGGACGATCCTGTCAGACAACGGGCCTGACCTCGATCACCTCGGGGATGTAATGACGCAGCAGGTTCTCGATCCCCATCTTCAGCGTCAGGGTCGAGGAGGGGCAGCCCGCGCAGGCCCCCTGCATGTGCAGGTAGACGATGCCGCGATCAAAGCCGTGGAAGGTGATGTCGCCGCCGTCCTGCGCCACCGCCGGACGCACGCGCGTGTCGAGCAGCTCCTTGATCTGGCCCACGATCTCGCTGTCCGGGCCGTCATGGCTGGCATGGCCCGCGCTTTCGGGGGCCGCGCCCTCGATGGCCGGGGCGCCCGACTGGAAATGCTCCATGATCGCGCCCAGGACCGAGGGCTTCAGGTGATCCCAGGGCACGTCGTCGGCCTTGGTCACGGTCACGAAATCGCGGCCCAGAAAGACACCCGCCACGCCCTCGACGGCAAAGATCCGGCGCGCCAGTGGCGAGCTGGCCCCGGTATCGGGCGAGGGGAAATCGGCCGTCCCGCTGCCCAGCACGGTCTCGCCGGGCAGGAACTTCAGCGTCGCGGGGTTCGGGGTGGTCTCGGTCTGGATGAACATGGGCGTGCTCCTTTGAGGCCTGATATGGCCACGGCGGGCGCGCAGGTCAAGCAGGCCCCCTCAGGTGATCGCGTCCAGCCGGTCCTTGGACAGGTCGCCCGGCACCAGGGTGATCGGGCAGGGCAGCGCCGTCGGGTCGCGCAGCAGCCGCGTGAGGACCGGGTTCTGGCCGCTCTTCTCGGCGCTGAGGCCCAGCACCACGACGCCGATCTCGCCGTCATCGGCGATCTGCGCCAGCAGCTCCTCGGCCGGATCGCCCTCGCGGATGACCAGGTCGGGCTCGATGCCGGGCCGGGACCGCATCCACTTGGCAAAGACCTCGAAATGCGCCTCGATCCGCTCGCGGGCCTCGGCGCGCATGACCTCGGCCACGCCAAAGCCGTGCTGGATCTCGTCCGCGGGGATGACCGACAGGATCACCACGCCGCCCTGCGTGCGCGCCGCCCGCATCGCCGCAAAGCGCATCGCGTTGAGGCATTCCTTGCTGTCGTCCAGAAGGACCAGAAATTTGCGCATGTTCCCGCTTGTGGCTGTTTCGCTCGGCGCAGAGTGGCCGAACTGCCATGGGGGCGCAAGTGATTGCACCCTTTGCATGCCCCACCTGTTCCCAATGCCGTGCACATGTGTTAGCCGCCAAGAAGGACCTATAACTGCACAGCGGATGGCGTCGTGACGATCCACCAGGACTGGGACAAGACCGACGCGGCCGGGCTGGCGGCGCTGACCTCGCCCAAGATGGCCTGGTTCATGGGTCAGGCCAGCGCCCCCGGCGTCAAGCCGATGCCCCTGTCCAAGCGGGTCTTCGACATCGTCCTGTCCCTGCTGCTGCTGCCCCCTGTCGCGCTGGTGATGCTGGCCATGGCGGGCATCCTGCTGGTGGCGCAGGGGCGACCGATCTTCTATGCGGCGCACCGGATGCGCGGGCCGAACCAGCCCTTCACCCAGTGGAAGTTCCGCACCATGCTGTGCGAGGAACAGGACTTCGGCGCCACAGGTGCGCACAAGAACTGGCGTATCACGCCCCTCGGGCGCTTCATGCGCCGCTCGCGCATCGACGAGCTGCCGCAGCTCTTCAACATCCTCAAGGGCGACATGAGCTTCGTGGGCCCCCGACCGCCCCTGCGCGAATATGTCGAACGCTTCCCGGCCGTCTATGCCCAGGTCCTGCAAAGCCGCCCCGGCGTCACCGGCCTTGCGACGCTGATCTATCACCGGCACGAGGATCGCATCTTGGCCCGCTGCAAATCCGCCGCGGCAACCGAGGCCGCCTATTACCGCCGCTGCCTGCCTGCCAAGCTGAAGATCGACCTGATCTATCAGCGCCACCGGAACATGCGGCTGGACCTGTGGATCCTGTGGCACACGCTCAAGATCGTCATCTCGCGCCGCGACGAACGGCCCCGCCGCCGCCGCAACCCCGCCGCCTATCCGCCGCTGCCGGCCTCCCGCGGCGCCCGGAACGGATCGCAGGGATAACCCACCCCCGTCAGGTAGAGACCCTGCGGCGGGCAGACCGGGCCGCAGGCGGCGCGGTCGCGGGCCGCCAGGGCCTCGGCCACGCGCCCCGGCGCCCATGATCCCGCGCCGACGCGCTCCAGCGTGCCGACGATGCTGCGGACCTGGTTGTGCAGAAAGGACCGCGCCCGCAGGACAAAGCGGTATTCCCGGCCCTGCGGAATCTCGTGTTCGGTGATCTCGATGCAGTCCAGCGATTTTACCGGGCTTTTCGCCTGGCAGATCGACGACCGGAAGGTCGTGAAATCATGGTGCCCCACCAGATGCGCCGCGCCTTTGCGCATCGCCTCCAGGTCCAGCGGGTTCAGCACCTGCCAGACCTGCCCGCGCCCATGCGTCAGCGGCGCGCGTCGCGCTACCAGCCGGAACAGATAGCGCCGCTCGGTCGCGAAAAAGCGGGCATGGAAGTCGGCCTCCACCCGCCCGGCCTGCAGGATCGCCACCGGAGCTGGCTTCAGGTGCCAGTTCAGCGCCTCGCCAAGGCGAAACGGGTCCCAGTCCCGCGCCAGGTCCGCATGGGCCACCTGGCCCGTGGCATGGACGCCCGCATCGGTGCGCCCGGCCGCGGCGATCCGGGCGCCGGCGGCAAAGCCCGGATCCAGCCGCGCCAGCGCCGCCTCGATCGCCCCCTGGACCGAGGGCTGGTCGGCCTGCGCCTGCCATCCGGCAAAGGGCGCGCCGTCATATTCCACCTGCAACGCGAAACGGGGCATCAGTCGCGCGGGACCTTCTGGCCGGGAAAGGGCATCTTCAGCAGGTCGTCCAGCGTCTGGGCCTCCTGGCTTTGCAGGGCGGGGCGATCCTCGGCCGCAACGCGGGTCGCGGCCCCGGTCAGCCCTTCGCGGGCCAGACGCTCGCGCAGGACCGACATCTCGATGTCCAGCGCCTCTCGGTCGCCATCCAGCAGACGGTCGGCGCGGGCGATGAAATCCTTCTCCAGATCGTTCAGGAACTCTTCATAGGCCCGCCGCGCCCCGGCATCCCGGGTCTGGGCGTAAAGATCGGCAAAGCGGATCGTCGCATCCCGCGCGCCCAGCAGATAGACCCCCAGATAGCGCCGGGCCGAGGCCAGACCGCCCGGGTTGTCCCGCACCCGATCGAACAGATGCTGCACGCTGGCCGCGAACATCTGGACGCGCGCCTCCAGCCGCCGGTCGCCCGCGCGCAGGATCGCGTCCTTCATCTGCGCCAGATGCGTCTCGGCCTCCTCGATCATCCGCTGCGCGCGGTCCTGCTGAAAGCCGTCGATCCCCTCGCGGCCCTTGTCGCGCCAGGGATCGGCCCCGAAGGACAGCTGGTGCAGCGCCAGTCCCGCCGCGCCGATCATCCCGGCCTCGGCCCAGACCCCGGGTTCCGCGGCACCCAGGCCGACCCCCAAGCCCGCCAGCAGCCCGCCGAACAGCTTGCGCGGGATGGCCGGGCGGCGGGCGATGCGCCGCGCCTCGAAGGCGGCCTGCGCGACCAGCCCCTCGCGGGTCATCCACATGCCGCTGGCCACCAGCCCAAAGGCCGCAAGGTCGGTGACCATGCCGGTCGCGCCCTGGAAGAACGCGCCCAGCAGAAAGGGCGTCGCGGCCAAGGTGATCCATTTCGGCCGTCCCTCATGCGGGTGGCGCGGGGTGGGCGGCAGTTCGGCGCGCGGCGGCAGGGCGCGGCCCGCCCCGGCCTCGGGTGAAAATCGGCCTCCGAAACGTTGCGACATGCCCGACCCCTCAGCCCGCGCCCGCAAGCGAGGCATAAAGCGTCAGCAGCAGCAGCAGGTAAAAGCTGAGCCTCGATCGGGCATTGCGTGACATGGGCGTCCTTTCGGCGGTTCAGCGCCATATATCGGCATCGCCGGGCGGAATTCAAACGGCGCGCGGAAACAGCCGGTCCAGGGCAGCCACCAGCGGCCCGTCATCGGCCAGCGCCAGCCGCACGGGCAGGGCCATGACCTTGGGCCGAAAGGCGCGGGGCAGGCGGGCCGCGTCCTTTTCCGTGGTGACCAGCTGCGCGCGCAGCATCCGCGCCTCGGTCTCCAGCCGGGTCAGCAGGGCCTGCGTGAAGGGCTGGTGATCCTCCAGCGGCTCGGCGCGGACCAGCTCGGCGCCCAGGTCGCGCAGGGTGCCGAAGAACTTTTCCGGATGCCCGATCCCCGCAAAGGCCAGAACCCGGTGGCCGCGCCAGTCGAACCCCATCTGCAGGGGCGCCAGCCGTCCGCGCAGATGCGGGGGCGCGTCCGGGGGCGGACCAAAGCCCGCCTGCGCGGCCTCGGACCCGATCGACAGCAGCAGGTCTGCCCGCGCCAGGCCCGCCCCCACCGGTTCGCGCAGCGGCCCTGCCGGCAGGCACAGCCCGTTGCCGAAACCCTTGGCGGCATCGACCACCACCAGCCCCAGGTCATGCGCCAGCGCCGGATCCTGGAAACCATCGTCCAGGATGATCGCCTGCGCCCCCGCCGCCACCGCCGCCCGCGCGCCCGCCAGCCGGTCGTCCGACACCCAGACCGGCCCAAAGGCCGCCATCAACAGCGGCTCGTCCCCGGTCAGGGCCGCCTCGTGGCGCCGCTCATCGACCTGCAGCGGCCCCTTGGCGCTGCCGCCGTAGCCGCGCGACACGACATGGGCGGCGATCCCGCGCCCGGCCAGCATCATCTGCAGATGGATCACCGTGGGCGTCTTGCCGGTCCCGCCCGCATTGAGGTTCCCCACGCAGATCACCGGCACGCCCACCCGGGCGCGGGCCCCCTGCGCCAGCCGCCGGGCCGTGGCGCGGGCATAGGCGGCTCCCAAAGGCGCCAGCAGGCGGGCGCGCAGCGTCGGCGGGCGCCGGAACCAGAAGCCGGGCGCGCGCTTCATGCCGGGACCTTTCCGGCGCGGGCAGGACGGTCCAGCGCCCGCAGCACCTGTTCGGCGATGCGGATCGCCACCTCGGCGCCGCCGGTGCTGACCTTCCAGGCATTGCTGGCCAGGGCTGCGATCAGCTCGGGCTGGGTCAGTTCGGTGATGGCCTGGGCCAGCTCCTCGGGGCTGCGGACCTGCCGGGCCGCATGGGCTCCGTCCAGATGCTGCCATTCGGTGGCATAGGGGCCGGGCTGGGGCCCATGCACGATGGCCGAACCAAGCCCCGCCGGCTCGAACGGGTGGCGCATGGCCGGGTCCTCGCCCTCCAGCGTCCCGCCCACAAAGCTGACGGGCGCCAGCCGGTACCACAGGCCCATCTCGGTCGGGCCGTCGGTCAGCAGCACCTGAACCTCGTCGCCGAAATCCTCGTCCTCGCTGCGGCGGGCGACGGTCAGGCCGCCGGCCTCGATCAGGGCGGCCAGGGCGTCGATGCGGGACGTCTCGCGCGGCGCCAGGATCAGCAGCGCGCGGTGGGAATGGCGCAGCGCGGCCTCGTGGGCGGCCAGAACGGCGGCCTCCTCGGACTGGGGCAGGCTGGCCGCGAACCAGGCATGGCGGCCGTTCATCTGCTGGGCCATCGACACGCGCTCGGTCTCGGAACAGTAAAGCGGCTCGCGGATCTCGGAGACCGGCCCGGTCATCAGCAGCCGCGCAGCGGGCAGGCCCATGCGGCGGGCGATCTGGTGGCTGGCGGCATCGCGCAGCAGGATCGCCGCCATATGCGACAAAAGCTGCCGGCGCATGCTGGCGCCCATCCCCCAGGCCAGGGCGCTGCGGTCCAGCCGGAATTCCGCCAGGACCATCGGGATCTGCCGCGCCTGCGCCGCAGCGATCAGCGCCGGCGGCAGGTCCGATCCCAGCAGCAGCAGGGCCCGCGGCCGCGCCCGGTCCAGCAGCCGTCCCGCCCGGGCGGGATCATGGGCCAGGTCCGGGGTCCCGGCCGCCTCCGGGGCCAGCCGGATCACGCGCAGGTCCGACCGGCTACGCGCCAGGCGGCGCAACACCTGCGCCTCGGCCTGCAGCGCATCGCCCGAGACATGCAGGACCAGCGCGGGACCCTCGCCCGCGGGAATGGCGGGCAGGGCCGGGTCCTCGCCGCGGCGGCCGCGCAGATGCAGCCACAGCCCCAGCTGGCCCAGCCCCGCCCCTGCCATCAGCTGCCCAGTTCCTCGGTCGGGCTGACCTCGCGCTGCTCGTCGCGCAGGCGGTGCAAGTGGGCGATGAAATAGCGGGTATGGGCGCTGTCCACGGTCCGCTGCGCCTCGGCCTTCCAGGCGGCAAAGGCGGTTTCGTAATTGGGAAAGATCCCCACCATGTGGATGTCCTTGGTGTCGCGGAACTGGGTTCCCTGCGGATCGACCAGCTCGCCCCCGAAGACGAGATGCAGGCGTTGGCTCATGTGACCTCCTGGCTGTCGGAATGGCCGCAAACCTAGCGCGCGGCGGGCCGAAGATGAAGCGGGGATGGCTAAAAATCGACAGGTTTCGGCTTTGCCACCCCCCTCCGCCGGCGGCTAGCCTTGCACCGAGGCCAGAAGGCCGGAACGGCAGGGCGGGTGCGGGGTCTGCCCGCCGCAGGGGACGCGCGCGGCGGGCAGGCCGGGCGCGTGCCCCTTGGCCCGTCGGTGCACCGTCAGCCCCGGTCGCCCGACAGTTCCATGATGACGGCCCATTCGGCCTCGGTCACCGGCTGCACCGACAGGCGGGTGTTGTTGACCAGCACCATGTCCTTCAGCCGCGGCTCGGCCTTGGCCTCGTCCAGGCTGACGGCGCGGGGCAGCTTGCGCACCGCGCGCACATCCACGCAGTCCCATTTCGGGTCGGGCGACGTGCTGTCGGGATGGGACAGGGCGATGACCTCGCAGATGCCCACGGCCTCCTTGCCGATGTTGGAATGATAGAACAGGCCCAGGTCGCCAACCTTCATGGCCCGCATCATGTTGCGCGCCTGATAGCTGCGCACCCCGTCCCATTCCTCGCCGGCCGCGCCCCTGGCCACCAGGTCGTCCCAGCCAAAGACGTCGGGCTCGGACTTGAACAGCCAGAAGGCCATCAGCCGATCACCTTCTTCCATTCGGTGATCTCGGTCGAGGCGAACAGCCCCGCCGCCTTGTAGGGGTCCGCCGCGGCCCAGGCCCGCGCCGCGTCCAGGTCGGCGGCCTCCAGGATCACCAGCGATCCCCGCATCTCGCCCTCCTCGATCAGCGGGCCGGCCATGGCCACGATGCCGCTGTCGCGGATATGGGCCAGATGCGCGTCGCGCGTGTCCAGGCGGATTTGCAGCGCGCCGGGCTTGTCCCGGCAGATCACGGCGAACAGGGGCATCATTCCTCCTTCAGGGGACGGCTCAGCAGATGGTCCATGGCCTTTTCCACCGAAACGCGGCCCTCGGCAAGGCGGGCGACCATGCCGGCGATGGGCAGGTCCAGCCCGTCGCGGGCGGCCATGCGGGCCAGGGCGCGGGCGGTGGCCGCCCCCTCGACCGTGGTGGCGGCGTCGAACTCCAGCCCCGCGCCCAGCGCCCGGCCAAAGCGGAAGTTGCGCGACCCGCCCGAGGTGCAGGTCAGCGTCAGGTCGCCCAGGCCCGACAGCCCGGTCAGCGTCTCGGGGCGCGCGCCCAGGTGGATGGCCAGGCGCGTCATCTCGGCGAAACCGCGGGTGATGATCGCGGCGCGGGCGCTGTCGCCCAGGCCCGCGCCCATGACGGCGCCGGCGGCGATGGCGATCACGTTCTTCAGCGCCCCGCCCAGTTCCGCCCCGGTCACGTCGGTCGTGCGGTAAAGCCGCAGGACCGGCGTCGACAGCGCCTGCTGCAGCGTCGCGCCCGCCTGCGGATCGGCGCAGGCCAGCGTCAGCGCGGTCGGCAACCCGCGCGCGATGTCGGCGGCGAATGACGGCCCGGTCAGCACCGCCACCGTCGCCCGCGGACAGGCGGCGGCGATCAGGGTCGAGGGGCCGGTCAGATGTGTCAGGTCGATGCCCTTGGCGGTGCTGACCAGGGTCTTGCCCGCCAGCCGCCCGCCATGTTCGTCCAGAAACCCGCCCAGCGCCTGCGCCGGCAGCGCCAGCAGCACGACCGGTGCGGCCAGCGCCGCCTCCAGATCCTCGGTCACGGTCAGCCCTTGGGGCAGCGTCACGCCGGGCAGGCGGGGGTTCTCGCCCTGCCAGTCGATGCGCCGCCCCCACAGCGTCACCGGCCCGTTCGCCGTCAGCGCCACCGCCAGCGCCGTGCCAAAGGCGCCCGCGCCCAGGACGCCGATCATGCCTTGGCGCCCTTCTTGCCGCTGCCCAGCATCGGCGCGGCGCGCCGGTCCAGCGGCCAACGGGGACGGGCGGACAGGTCCATCCCGTCGCGATGGCCCAGGCGGAACCGCTCGATCCCGGCCCAGGCGATCATCGCGCCGTTGTCGGTGCAAAGCCGCAGGGGCGGCGCCAGGAAACGCGCCCCGGCGGCACCGGCGACCGTTTCCAGCGCGGCGCGAATCTGGCGATTGGCGGCGACACCCCCCGCCACGGCCAGCACCGGCACCGGCGACAATGCCAGCGCGCGGCGCGATTTCTCGGCCAGGACATCGGCCACCGCCGCCTGAAAGGCCGCGCACAGGTCGCGCCGTTCGGCTGTCCGCAAGCCCCCCTGATCCGCGATCAGCGCATCGCGCTGGCGCAGCACGGCGGTCTTCAACCCCGAAAAGCTCATGTCGCAGCCGGGCCGGTCCAGCAGCGGGCGGGGCAGGGGGATGCGCCCCGGATCGCCCTGCGCAGCCTCGGCCTCCACATGCGGCCCGCCGGGCTGGGGCAGGGCCAGCAGCTTGGCGATCTTGTCGAATGCCTCGCCCGGCGCGTCGTCGATGGTGCCGCCAAGGCGGGTGAAGTCGTCCGGCCCGTCCACGCGCAGGAACTGGCAATGCCCGCCCGAGACCAGCAGCATCAGATAGGGAAAATCCACCCCGTCGGTCAGACGCGGCGTCAGCGCATGGCCCGCCAGGTGGTTCACCCCGACCAGCGGCAGCCCGGTCCCGGCAGCGATCCCCTTGGCGCACATGACGCCCGCCATGACACCCCCGATCAGCCCCGGCCCGGCCGTGACGGCAATCCCCGACAGGGCGTCCAGGCCCAGCCCGGCCTCGGCCAGCGCCTGTTCCACGGCCAGGTCCAGCCGCTCGGCATGGGCGCGGGCGGCGATCTCGGGCACGACGCCGCCGAAATCGGCATGCAGCTCGGTCTGGCTGCTGACCACGCTGGACAGGATGCGGCGGTCCCCCGTCACCACGGCGGCGGCGGTGTCGTCGCAGCTGCTCTCGATGCCCAGAAAGATCAGATCATCCATGCTCTTGCCCAAGTCCGGGGTGGCGCTTACCCCTGTGGCCCTAGCACCCGCGCAGGAAGTTGCCAATGCCAGCCGACCCGCACCCGCCGCTTCTGCTGACCCGGCCGCTGCCGGATGCACGGCGTTTCGCGGCCTCGATGCCGAACTGGCGCGCGGTGATCTCGCCCATCCTGCGGATCGTCCCGGTGCCCCATGACGGCGCGCGGCTGGCGGCGGCGCCGGGGCTGGTCTTCACCTCGGCCCATGCCGTCGGCTCGGCCGGACCGGGGCGCGGGCGTCCGGCGCTCTGCGTCGGCGGCCGCACGGCCCAGGTCGCCCGCGCCGCAGGTTTCGACGTGACCGAGGGCGAAGGCACCGCCGAAAGCCTGCTGCCCCTGATCCGTGCCGCGCCCGTGCCCCTGATCCACCCGCAGGGCCGCCACCTCGCCCGGCCTCTTCCGGTGCCGGGCATCGTCGTCTATGACCAGCAGGCGCAGCCCCTGTCGGAGGAGGCCGCGGCGCTGCTGGCCGGACGGGACCCGGTGATCCTGCCGGTCTTCTCGCCCCGCTCGGCGCGGCTGGTGGGGCACGCGGTGGATCAGGCGCGGGCGCCCCTGTGGCTGGTGGCGATCAGCGACGCGGCCCGCGAGGCCTTCAAGGCGCCGACTGCCCGGCAGGCCGTGTCCGCCCTCCCCTCGGCCGAGGGGATGCGGCAGGCCATCCGGCAGATCGTCGCAGCGGAACAAAGCTGACGACGACGGGTTGAGCGTGCAGCCATCGCTCATTAGGCTGCCGGGGACGCGCTGAATGGCGGCCATGCAGGCATGGCACCGAAACGGGGACAGGACGTGAAGCAACCAAGCAAGACCCAGGCCGGGGACAAGGCCGCCAAGACAACCGGCAGCGACGGGTCCACCCCTGCCGCCAAGAAGGCGTCCGCCGCGCCCGGCGTGATCGCATCCACGGAAACTGGCACCGGCAAGCCCGCCCAGGCCGGACAGCCCGGACAGGTCACGCCGGCGGAATCGACCCTGGTGGGCGATGCCGACAAGGGGCTTCCCCCCGCGCAGCCCAAGGCCGGCCCCGCCGCCCCCGACCAGACGCGCGCCAAGGAGACCGCAGCATCCGCTGATCAAACACCTGCCAGGGATACCGCGGCAACCGGCCCCTTCGCCAATCAGGATCGTCCAAAGGACACTGCTGCCTCCGGCTCCGCAGTTGATCAGGCCCGCAGTGCGCACAGTTCCAGCGCCACCGATGCCGCCCGACCCGGCTCGCCCACCATGGGCGCAAGCTCTTCGACCACTTCGACGTCCAAATCGGCTGCGCCGGTCCGCAAGACCGGCTTCTGGCCCGTGGCGCTGGGCGGCGTGGTCGCAGCCGGCCTGGGCGCTGCGGCCACCATCTATGCGCTGCCGCATCTGCCGCCCGAATGGCGCCCCGCCAACCAGGCACCCGCCGCCGCGGCACCTGCCGCCGACAATGGCGCCCTGCAACAGGCCGCCGAAGAGGCCGCGCGCCGCGTGGTGGCCGAGGAACTGGCCGCCCGTCCCGCTGCCGCCGATGACGCCGCCTCCGCCGAGATGGCCGAACGCCTGACCGCCCTGGAAGAGCGTCTGGCCGCCGCCGGAGAGACGCCCGCCGATGACGGCGCCGCCGAGGAGCGCGCCGCCGCCGCCGAACAGCTGACCGCCCTGCAGCAGCGTCTGGATGAACAGCAGGCGCGGCTTGAGGAACTGGCCGCCCGCCCCGCGTTCGATCAGCAGGCCGCCACCGAGGCGCAGAGCCAGATCGAAGCCGCCGCCGCCGACGCCGAACAGCGCCTGGAAGCCGCCCGCGCCGAGGCGCAGGAGCTGCAGGACGCCGCCGCCGAAAGCACCCGTCGGGCCGAGGCCGTGGCCGCCATCGCCTCACTTCAATCTGCGCTGGACCGGGGCGTAACCCCCGAAGAGGCGCGCCAGACGCTGGAAGGCGCCGGTCTCCAGACGCCCGAGGCGCTGACGACCGAAGTGCCCAGCCTGACCTCGCTGCAGGCCGATTTCCCCGAGGCCTCGCGCGCGGCGCTGCGTGGCGCCCTGCGCGACAGCAGCGCCAGCGGGCAGGGCAACCTGGTCACGAACTTCCTGCGCGCCCAGACCGGCGCCCGCTCGGTCGAGGTGCGCCAGGGCGACGACCCCGACGCCATCCTGTCGCGCGCCAATGCCCAGGTCGAGGCCGGCCGCATCGACCAGGCCGTGACCGAGATCGAGGCCCTGCCCGAATCCGCCCGCTCCGCACCCGCCATGGCCGATTGGCTGTCCCGCGCAACCGCCTATACCCAGGCACAGGCGGCACTGTCCGACCTGTCCTCCGGCACGAACTGAGGGACGCCCGATGCTTTTGTCGCTGCTCAAGATCCTGTTCTTCTTCGCCGTCGTCCTGGCCCTGGCCCTGGGCGCGGTCTACCTCTCCGAACACGGCGATATGCTGCGGATCGAATATGCCGGCACCGAATACGCCCTGACCCCGGTCAAGGCGCTGGTCGCGCTGCTGGTGCTGATGGTCCTGGCCTGGGTGGTCTTCAAGATCCTGGGCCTGGCGCTGGCCTTCCTGCGCTTCCTGGCGGGGGACGAGACCGCGATCAACCGCCACTTTGCCCGCTCACGCGAGCGCAAGGGCTATGCCGCCTTGGGTGACGGGATGCTTGCCGTCGCCGCCGGCGAAGGCAAGCTGGCGCAGGACAAGGCCGCCAAGGCCGCAAAATACCTGAACCAGCCGCATCTGACCAATCTTCTGGCCGCCCAGGCCGCCGAAACGGCGGGTGATTCGCAAAAGGCCGTGGCCGTCTATCGCGACCTGCTGGAGGATGACCGCACCCGTTTCGTGGGCATCCGCGGCCTGATGCGCCAGGAACTGGCCATGGGCCACACCCACAAGGCGATGCTGCTGGCGCAAAAGGCCTATGCCCTGAAGCCCCGCCACAAGGAGCTTCAGGACACGCTGCTGGACCTCCAGACCCGCGAACACGACTGGAAGGGCGCCCGCCAGACGCTCAAGGACAAGCGCAACCAGGGCGACATGCCCAAGGACGTGGCGCTGCGCCGCGATGCCGTCCTGGCCCTGCAGGAGGCCAGCGAAGTGCTGGCCCAGGGCAATTCGATCAGCGCGCGCGAGGCCGCGATCTCGGCCGCCAAGGCATCGCCGGACCTGATCCCCGCCGCCGTTTTGGCCGCCCGCAGCTATGTGGCGCAAAAGGACTACCGCAACGCGTCGCGCATCCTGGAAAAGACCTGGTCGGTGCGCCCGCATCCCGACGTCGCCGCCGCCTATGCCGAGATCGTCCCCGACGAATCGCCGATCGCACGCCTGAACCGCTTTGACCGGCTGATCTCGAAGAACCCGGATCACGAGGAAAGCCGCCTGCTCAAGGCCGAGTTGATGCTGGCGGCCGAGGATTTCCCCGGCGCGCGGCGCGCCTTGGGCGATCTGGCCGAAAAGCATCCCACCGTGCGGACGCTGTCGATCATGGCCGCGATCGAACGCGGGCAGGGTGCCGACGACAGCGTGGTGCGCGGCTGGCTGACGCGGGCACTGACCGCTTCGCGCGGCCCGCAATGGGTCTGCGACAAGTGCCACAATGTCATGCCCGCCTGGGCGCCGGTCTGTGACAGCTGCGGCGGCTTCGACACGCTGACCTGGCACGAGCCCGACGGGGTGCGCAGCACCGCCTCGACCACGCCCACGGGCGCCGAGATGCTGCCGCTGCTGGTCGGATCGCCCAAGGCCCCGGCCGCCGATGCCCCCGACCTGTCCGAACCTGTCCGGCCGCATCCCCCCGGCCCGGCCGAACCCGAGGGCAGTGCCCGGATCCGTCACCTGGACCAGCCCAATGTCGCCCCCGGCATGGTGCCGCGCGAAAGCGACTATCGGCATCCGGGCGAACCCTCGACGACGGTGACCACGCGCGAGCCTGACATAAAGCCCGTGCCCAAGCCCGTCGTCCTGAAGGCCAGCGAGCCGCAGGCCACCCCCGAGCCGGAACTGGCCCAGGCCATGGCTGCCTCGCAGGCCACCACGGTAGATGCGATGCCCGCGCAGGCGGTTCCGACCCCGGACCTGACCGCGCAGCCGGACGCGCTGGCGGAACGCCACCCCGAAGTCACCGCCGAGGCGGTGATGGTGCGGCCCGATGTCGAACCGACCGACAACGAAGACTGGACCGAGGCAAAGCGCCGGTCCTGATCGCAGGGCCGGGCGGGGAGGGGCGAAAAAATCGCCCGTCCCCTCTTCCCCCCGCCCGGTGAAACTGCTATCCGCCGCGCACAACCTGATGCCGGTGTAGCTCAGCTGGTAGAGCACGTCATTCGTAATGATGGGGTCGGGGGTTCGAGTCCCTTCACCGGCACCAGGTTGGTAAACCCTCTCTGCTCTCGACTGGCCGCCTTTCCCGGGCGGCCTTTGTCATTCCGGCGGCCCGACCAGTCCCCGGTAAAGGTCCAGCATCCCCTCCAGCGCCTGCGGCAGCCGCGCCAGCTCCAGGTCCCCCGCCGCCCAGGACCGGCTCAGCGCCGATCCCGCCTCATAGCCCAGGGGCAGGTCCGCGGGCGACCCAAGGCAGATGGGATCTTCGGAAAAGCCGTGATCGCGCCCCAGGCGCCCCCGCGTCGCGGCGGCCAGCTGCCGCAGATGGGCCCGCCCCTCCGTCGCCCCCAGCCGGGTCAGCGCATCCGCCGCCCCGTGCTGCAGCGACAGGGTGACGGCCTCGTCCCGCGCATTGACAAAGATCACCACGTAAAGCCCGTGCCGCATGCTGCGCGTCACCTGCGGCGCAAAGAAGGCCAGCCAGGGCACGCTGGCCCAGCCGGGTGCCCCGGTGCTGGCCCGCACCAGCAGGCGCTCGGGGCGCGCCTCGATCAGGTCGCGCCCCATCTGCGCCACGTCACGCCGGAAGAAATGCGCAAAGGCGCTGCCCGCCACGGGCCGCTGGCGCTCGAACGCATAACGCCGCGCCGTCAGGGACAGCGCGGCGGCAAGCGGCGGCAGCGGGGGAGGGGTCGCGGTCAGACCAGCCGCCCTTCCTCCATCGCGGCGCGCACGAAGCCCGCGAACAGCGGCGCCGGCTCAAAGGGCTTCGATTTCAGTTCGGGATGCGACTGCACGCCGATGAACCACGGGTGGTCGGGATATTCCACCACCTCGGGCAGCTTGCCGTCGGGCGACATGCCCGAAAAGCGCAGGCCCGCCTGCTCCAGCTGGACCCGATAGGTGGCATCGACCTCATAGCGGTGGCGATGGCGATCCTCGATCTCGGTGACGCCGCCATAGATGTCCGAGATCTTGGACCCCTCGCTCAGCACCGCCGTATAGGCGCCCAGGCGCATGGTGCCGCCCTTGTTGTCGCCCACCTTGCGCTGGACGGTATAATTGCCCTGCACCCATTCCTTCAGGTGATAGACGACCGGCGTGAACCGCGTCTGCCCCGCCTCGTGGTCGAACTCCTCGGACCCCGCGTCGGGCATCTGGGCCAAGTTGCGCGCGGCCTCGATCACGGCCATCTGCATCCCCAGGCAGATGCCCAGATAGGGCACCTTCTTCTCGCGCGCATAGCGGGCGGCGGTGACCATCCCCTCGGTCCCGCGCTCGCCAAAGCCGCCGGGCACGATGATGCCGTGATAGCCGTCCAGCAGATGCGCGCCCTCGCCCTCCAGCTTCTCGCTGTCGACCCAGTCCGCCTTGACGCGCACCCGGTTGGCCATGCCGCCATGGGTCAGCGCCTCGGCGATGGACTTGTAGGCATCCTCCAGCTGCGTGTACTTGCCCACCACGGCGATGTTCACCTGACCCTCGGCATTCTGCAGGCGGTCCATCACGTCCTCCCAGCGCGACAGGTCGGGGCGCGGGGCGGGGCTGATCCGGAAGGCGTCCAGCACGGCCCGGTCCAGGCCCGCACGGTGATAGGCCAGCGGCGCCTCGTAGATCGTCTTCAGGTCATAGGCCGGGATCACGGCGTCCGGGCGCACGTTGCAGAACAGCGCGATCTTGGCGCGTTCCTTTTCCGGGATCGGATGCTCGGACCGGCAGACCAGCACGTCGGGCGCCAGACCGATGGACTGCAGCTCCTTGACGCTGTGCTGGGTGGGCTTGGTCTTCAGCTCGCCCGATGCCGCCAGATAGGGCAGCAGCGTCAGATGCATCAGGATGCATTCGCCGCGCGGCCGCTCGTGGATGAACTGGCGGATCGCCTCAAAGAAGGGCAGGCCCTCGATGTCGCCGACCGTGCCGCCGATCTCGCACAGCATGAAATCGACCTCGTCGCCGCCGATGGCCAGGAAGTCCTTGATCTCGTTGGTGACATGCGGGATCACCTGGATCGTCTTGCCCAGGTATTCCCCCCGGCGTTCCTTTTCCAGCACGTTGGAATAGACGCGCCCGCTGCTGATGCTGTCGGTGCGCCGCGCGGCCACCCCGGTGAAGCGCTCGTAATGGCCCAGGTCCAGGTCGGTTTCGGCGCCGTCATCGGTGACGAAGACCTCGCCATGCTCGAAAGGGCTCATCGTGCCGGGATCAACGTTCAGATAGGGGTCCAGCTTGCGCAGACGCACGGTAAAGCCGCGGGCCTGCAGCAGCGCCCCCAACGCCGCGGAGGCCAGGCCCTTGCCAAGGGACGAAACCACGCCGCCGGTGATGAAGATGTATCGCGCCATGAGGCCCCCGTGATGTGCAAGTCGAGAAGTGCAAATTAGGTCTGCTGCGGGCCGTCGAAACGACCAGCATCACGGGAGTTGGAGAATAACCGATTCGCCCCGTGGTCGCAACGGACCGCAAGTTCCTGTGGGGCGGGAAAACTGCCGCCCCAAACTATTGTGTCAGCCTCAGTTGGCGGGCTGTGGTGCGGGCGCCTGGGCCGCGGGGGGCGTGACCGCATCCGCCGCGGGGGCGGGGGCGGCCGCCGGGGGCGCCAGGGGCGTGGTTGCCGGTGCCACCACGTCGGCGGGTGCGGCGGCAGCCGGCGCCTCGGTCAGGGGTGCGGCCGGGGCCTCGGCGGCGGGCGCCTCGGCCGCCGGCGCCACGTTTGTCGGTGCCACGTTCGTCGGCGCATCGGGGGCCGGCGGAGTCAGCGGGTTGCCCCCGGTCGAGGGCGGCGGCGCATAGGCCGGCAGCGTCGGTAGGTTCGTCTGCGGCTGGCTGCTGGCTGGTACGCCCATCTGGTCCATGATCGACCCGGTCGTGGCCTGACGCGCCGCCAGGACCGTCAGCACGATCGAGGTCACAAAGATCGCCACGCCCAGGATCCAGGTCAGCCGGGTCAGCGCATTGGCCGCCGCGCGGCCGGACATCACGCCCCCTGCGCCGCCACCGCCGCCCATGCCCAGCCCGCCCCCTTCGGAGCGTTGCAGCAGGACGACCCCGGCCAGCAGGACTGCCAGGATCAGATGGACGGTCAGAATGACGTTTTCCACGGCTTTCGGCCTTTCATTTGCGGACGCGCCTATCTAGTCAACCGGGCAGGTGATGGCAAGCAAGAGTGTCCCATGGTTGCGGTGATGATTCAGGGCACCGGCTCGAATGTCGGAAAGTCGCTGCTGGTCGCCGGGCTCTGCCGCGCGGCCCGCAGGCGGGGCCTCTCCGTCGCCCCCTTCAAGCCGCAGAACATGTCGAACAACGCCGCCGTGACGGCCGACGGCGGAGAGATCGGCCGCGCCCAGGCGCTGCAGGCCCGCGCCTGCGGGCTGGAGCCCGTGACCGACATGAACCCCGTCCTTCTGAAGCCCGAAACAGACACCGGGTCGCAGGTGATCCTGCAGGGCCGCGCCATCGGCCGCGCCCAGGCCCGCGACTACCAGGGCCTGAAGCCGCGCCTGCTGGAGGGCGTGCTGGACAGCTTCGCCCGCCTCTCGGCCGGCCATGACCTGGTCATCGTCGAAGGCGCGGGCAGCCCGGCCGAGGTGAACCTGCGCCCCCGCGACATCGCCAACATGGGCTTTGCCCGCGCGGCCGGCGTGCCGGTGGTGCTGGCGGGCGACATCGACCGCGGCGGGGTGATCGCCCAGATCGTCGGCACCCAGGCGGTGATCGACGCGGGCGACGCCGCGATGGTGCAGGGCTTCCTGATCAACAAGTTCCGCGGCGACCCGCGCCTTTTCGACGACGGCTACCGGATGATCGAGGACCGCACCGGCTGGCGCGGCTTCGGCGTGGTGCCCTGGTTCGCCGGCGCCCATCGCCTGCCGGCCGAGGATGCGGTCGACCTGCGCGCCAGCCGGGGGCAGGGCCTGCATGTCGTCTGCCTGACCCTGTCGCGCATCGCCAATTTCGACGACCTAGACCCGCTGGCCGCCGAACCGGGCGTGCGGCTGACCATGCTGGGCGCGGGCCAGGCGCTGCCGGGCGATGCCGACCTGGTGATCCTGCCGGGGTCGAAATCGACCTTGGGCGACCTGGCCTTCCTGCGCGCGCAGGGCTGGGACATCGACCTTGCCGCCCACAGGCGGCGCGGCGGCCATTTTCTGGGCATCTGCGGCGGCTACCAGATGCTGGGCCGGGTGATCGACGACCCCTCGGGCGCCGACGGGGTGGCGGGGCAGGTCCCAGGCCTGGGCCTGCTGGACGTGGCGACCGTGATGTCGCCCGACAAGCGCGTGCTGCGCGCGACCGGCACCGCCCTGGGCCAGCCGGTCTCGGGATACGAGATCCACATGGGCCGCACCGACGGCCCCGACTGCGCGCGCCCCTTCGGGCACATGCCCCAGCCGGACGGCGCGATCAGCCCGGACGGGCGGGTGATGGGCAGCTATCTGCACGGGCTGTTTTCCGACGACCGCTTTCGCGCGGCCTTCCTGGCGCGGCTCAGCGCACCCTCTCAGCCAGGCTTCGAGGCGGGCGTCGAGGCCGCGCTGGAGGACCTGGCCGACCACCTGGAGGCGCATCTGGACGTGGAGGCCCTGCTGGCCGTTGCGCGCTGAGCGTCAACCCTGCGCGCGTTGCCGGTGTACGTCCTGTGCACGCCTGGTGCATCGCTTGTGACCGCCGGGTGCTGGACGAAAGCGGCCCGCCGCGCTACCTGAGGGGCATGGAACATCACAAGCCGCCCCTGACCCTGTATCTGGCCGCCCCGCGCGGCTTCTGCGCGGGTGTCGACCGCGCGATCAAGATCGTCGAGATGGCGCTGCAGAAATGGGGCGCCCCCGTCTATGTCCGGCACGAGATCGTTCACAACAAGTATGTCGTCGACGCGCTTCGCGACAAGGGCGCCGTTTTTGTCGAGGAACTGGACGACTGCCCCGACGACCGCCCGGTGATCTTTTCCGCCCACGGCGTCCCCAAGGCGGTCCCGGCCGAGGCGCAGCGCCGCCAGATGGTCTATGTCGACGCGACCTGCCCCCTGGTCAGCAAGGTCCATATCGAGGCCGAACGCCATCACGCGGCCGGTCTGCAGATGGTGATGATCGGCCATGAGGGGCATCCGGAAGTCCTTGGAACCATGGGACAACTGCCCGAGGGCGAGGTGATCCTGGTCGAGGACGTGGCCGATGTCGCGACCATCGAGGTCCGCGACCCGCAGCGCTTGGCCTTCATCACCCAGACGACGCTGTCGGTGGACGACACCGCGGGCATCGTCGCCGCACTGCAGGCCCGGTTCCCGGCCATCATCGGCCCGGCCAAGGAAGACATCTGCTATGCCACCACCAACCGCCAGGCGGCGGTCAAGGCGGTGGCCCCGCATATCGACGCGCTGCTGGTGATCGGCGCCGAGAACTCCAGCAACTCCAAGCGGCTGGTCGAGGTCGGCAAGGCCTCGGGATGCAGCTATTCGCAGCTGGTGATGCGCGCCGCGCAGATCGACTGGCGGGCGCTGGAAGGCATCCGTGCGGTGGGCGTGACCGCAGGGGCCAGCGCGCCCGAGGTGCTGGTGAACGAGGTCATCGACGCCTTTCGCGACCGCTATGACGTGACCGTCGAACTGGTCGAAACGGCCGTGGAACGGGTCGAATTCAAGGTGCCGCGGGTCCTGCGCGAAACCGCCGGCTGAGCCCGGCGCCGGGACGAGAGGCTGAAGAAAGGTGGGGCATGAAGCTCTGGTCGATGCCCTCCTCGGGCAACAGCTACAAGGTGCGCCTGCTGCTGGCCCTGCTGGGCCGCGACTGCCAGGTCGTCGACGTGGAGGAGTCCTCGGACGCGCTGCGCGAGGCGCAGGCCAAGGGCGCGCTGCCCTTTGGCAAGGCGCCGGTGCTGGTCCTGGATGACGGCCGGGTGCTGCCCGAATCCAACGCGATCCTGTGCTGGCTGGGCGAGGGGACCCGGTTCTGGCCGCAGGACCGCTTTGCCCACGCCGAGATGCTGGCCTGGATGTTCTGGGAGCAGAACCAGCACGAGGGCGTCATCGCCGTGCGCGGGGCGCTGAACTTCTATCCCTCGCGCGCGGATCAGGCCACGCCCGAGCGGATGGCGGATCTGCTGACCCGCGGCCAAGCCCTGCTGTCGATCATGGAGACGCGCCTGGCCGGCCGGAACTGGCTGGCCGGAGAGGGGGCCAGCTTGGCCGACATCTGCCTTTACGCCTATACCCACACCGCTGGCAGCCGCGGCGGCTTTGACATGGCGCGCTTTCCGGCCGTCACGGCCTGGCTGGACCGGGTGGCGGCGCTGCCGGGCCATGTGGCGATCGATGCCTGAGCTGTTTGCCTGGACCGACGGCGCCTGCAGCGGCAATCCCGGCCCCGGAGGCTGGGGCGTCCTGATGCGCGCATTGGAGGGCGAGGCCGTTGTCAAGCAGCGCGAGCTGCAGGGCGGTGAGGCGGCGACCACCAACAACCGGATGGAGCTGATGGCCGCCATCAGCGCGCTGGAGGCGCTGACCCGTCCCAGCAGGATCGTGATTGTGACCGACAGCAACTATGTCAAGAACGGCGTCACGCAGTGGATCCACGGCTGGAAGCGCAACGGCTGGAAGACCGCCGACCGCAAGCCCGTCAAGAATGTCGAGCTGTGGCAGCGCCTGGACGAGGCGGCGCGCCGCCACGAGGTCGAATGGCGCTGGATCAAGGGCCATGCCGGCCACGCCGAGAACGAGCGCGCCGACGAACTGGCCCGCGCCGGAATGGCCCCCTTCAAATGACGCCTGCGGCGCTGGTCGCGGCGCTGGATTACGGCGCCGTGCTGGTCTTTGCGCTGACCGGGGCGCTGGTGGCCAGCCGGGCGCAGCTGGACCCGGTGGGCTTCATCTTCATGGCCGCGCTGACCGCCGTGGGCGGGGGAACCCTGCGCGACCTGATCCTGGGGCGCGAGATGGTCTTTTGGGTCGCGCAGCCGGCCTATGTGCTGATCGCCGCCGCCGCAGCCCTGGTCGTGTTCTGGACGGCGCACCTGTTCGAGAGCCGCTATCGCTGGCTGGTCTGGCTGGACAGCGTCGCCCTGGGCGTCGCGGTCGCGGCGGGCGTGGGCGTTTCGATGGAAGGCGGCTTTGGCCCTGTCATCGTCGTCATCATGGGCGTGGTGACGGGCACTTTCGGCGGGCTGATGCGCGACGTGGTGGGCAACGAGGTTCCGCTGGTCCTCAAGCAGGGGCAGCTGTACCTGACGGCGGCCTTTGGCGGCGCGCTGACGGCGGTGACGCTGGTCTGGCTGGGGTTAGACCGGACCGAGGCGCTGATCGCCTGCGCGGTCGCGGTCTGGGTGCTGCGCGCGGGCAGCCTGCATTTCGGCTGGCGGCTGCCGGTCTATCGCCCGCGCCCGCCGCGCGACCGGGGCTAGCGCAGCCGGGGCGGCCCGTTTCGGCCGGCATCCACGTTCTCGACCCCCGCGCGCAGGCCCTGGCCGATGCGATGCGCCAGCTGCGACCAGGCGCGCGCGCTCCAGGGCGGCAGGGTGCGGCGGAGCGATTCGTCGAACAGCGCCAGCCAGATCGTGAAATGTTCGGGCCGCACATTGCCCGCCGACAGATGGGCGTGCATCGGGCTGCCGTTATAGCCCGCGCGGTGCAGGATCGCCCCGGCCCAGAAGGCCGCGATGCGGTCCTCATGCGCGGGCCAGTCGCCGACATGTTCCGCGAAGATCGGCCCCAGCACCTCGTGCCGGCGGACGGCGCCGTAGAAGACGGCGACGGTGCGGCGGATCTCGGCCTCGGTGATGTCGAAGCGGGGGGGCAGGTCGGGCATGTCCATCTGCCGCATCTGGCCCGGTCCGGCGCGGGTTTCAAGGGTTTGATCGCCCGCGGCCGGGATGCTAAGAGGCCGCTTCCGGTCGCAGCCCACCCGGTCAAAACAGGAGCCAGACGATGAGCCACTATACCGACGCACTGACCCAGCTTGGCGCCAGCACCCCCCTGCCGCAATCGCCCGAGGAGGCGGTGCTGGAGCGCGTGCCCAATCCGCAGCCGGGCGAGACCTATGTCGTGCGCTTCACCCAGCCCGAGTTCACCAGCCTCTGCCCGCTGACGGGCCAGCCGGATTTCGCGCATCTGGTGATCGATTATGTGCCGGGCGACTGGCTGGTCGAATCCAAGTCGCTGAAGCTGTTCCTGGGCAGCTTTCGCAACCACGGCGCCTTCCACGAGGATTGCACCGTGGGCATCGGCAAGCGCATCGCCGGGCTGCTGGACCCGCGCTGGCTGCGGATCGGCGGCTATTGGTACCCGCGCGGCGGCATGCCGATCGACGTCTTCTGGCAGACCGGCGCCGTCCCCGAAGGTCTGTGGCTGCCCGATCAGGGTGTCGCCGGCTATCGTGGCCGGGGCTGAGGGCGCGGTTCGGCCGCAGAAAACGGGTGGCCGGAAAAGGGTCGGCGCTTGCGGGTGCGGGCCTGCGTTTCTATAGAGGGCGCATGGATTTTGCGGGCTTCGGCATACGAATTAGCGGCCCGGCGGCGTGATGTTTCGCACCGCCGGGATCTTTGCCGCCTGAATTCCTGATCCGACTGCCGGACCCAGCCCCAAGGAACGCTTCATGACCCCCGACTATCGCGACACCGTCTTTCTGCCGCAGACCGAGTTTCCCATGCGCGCGGGCCTGCCGCAGCGCGAGCCGGAATGGCTGGAGCGCTGGTCCCGCATCGGCATCTATGACCGGCTGCGCGAGCGGGCGGCCGCGGGGGGGCGGGTGCCCTTCGTGCTGCATGACGGCCCGCCCTATGCCAACGGCCACCTGCATATCGGCCACGCGCTGAACAAGACGATCAAGGACATCATCGTGCGCAGCCACCAGATGATGGGCCGCGATGCGCGATACGTGCCCGGTTGGGACTGCCACGGCCTGCCGATCGAGTGGAAGATCGAGGAGAAGTACCGCAAGGAAGGCCGCGACAAGGATGCGGTCGACGTGGTCGAGTTCCGCCAGGAATGCCGGCGCTTTGCCGATGAGTGGGTGGACATCCAGCGCGACGAGTTCCAGCGGCTTGGCATCACCGGGGCCTGGGACCGCCCCTATCTGACCATGGACTTCCACGCCGAGGCGGTGATCGCGGCCGAGTTCATGAAGCTCTTGATAAACGGCAGCCTTTATCAGGGGTCGAAGCCCGTGATGTGGTCGTCCGTGGAAAAGACCGCCCTGGCCGAGGCCGAGGTGGAATATCACGACCACACCAGCCACACGATCTGGGTGCGGTTCGGGGTGGCGTCCCAATCGGAGTTCGCGCCGCTGGACGGCTGCATGCGCACCGACCTGCTGGAGGCATCGGTGGTGATCTGGACCACGACGCCCTGGACGATCCCGCAGAACCGGGCCGTCGCCTTCAATCCGCAGATCGCCTATGGCCTCTACGAGGTCACCGAGGCGGCGGAAAATGCCACGGCCAAGGTCGGAGAGCATATCGTGCTGGCCGATGCGCTGGCCCCATCCGTGATGGGTGCAGCGAAGGTCACGGGCCACAGCCGCCTGCGGACGGTGGGAGCCGATGAACTGGCCGCGCTGGTCCTGGCTCACCCCCTGCGCGGAGTCGAGGGGGGGCTGGGCGAGTGGGATTACGATGTCCCCATGCTGCCTGGCGATCATGTGACGGACGACGCCGGCACGGGGTTCGTGCATACCGCGCCCAGCCATGGCGACGACGACTATCAAATGGGCCTGCGCTTCAAGCTGCCGATGACCTACAATGTCGAGCCTGACGGCAGCTATCGCCGGGACCTGCCGCTGTTTGGGGGAGAGGCGATCATCGCGCCCGATGGCAAGGACGGCCCGGCCAATGTCAGCGTCATCAAGCAGCTGGCCTGGGCCGGGGCGCTGCTGGCCAAGGGCAAGATCAAGCACAGCTATCCGCACAGCTGGCGGTCCAAGGCGCCGCTGATCTATCGCAACACGCCGCAGTGGTTCGCCGCCATCGACAAGCCGCTGGACGACGGTCTGGGAAGCCATGGCGACACGATCCGCACCCGCGCGCTGACCTCGATCGACAAGCTGGTGAAGTGGTGGCCGCAGACCGGGCGCAACCGCATCCATTCGATGGTCGAGAACCGCCCGGACTGGGTGCTGTCGCGCCAGCGGGCCTGGGGCGTGCCGTTGACCTGCTTTGTCAAGAAGGGCGCCAAGCCCACGGACGACGACTTCCTGCTGCGCGATCCGCGCGTGAACGACCGCATCGTGGCGGCCTTTGAACAGGACGGCGCCGATGTCTGGTATCGCGCGGGCTTCAAGGCGCAGATGCTGGACGGCATCGTGAACCCGGACGATTACGACCAGGTCACCGATGTGCTGGACGTCTGGTTCGACAGCGGCTCGACCCATGCCTTCGTGCTGCGCGACCGCGAGGACGGCACGCCCGACGGCATCGCCGACCTGTACCTGGAGGGCACGGACCAGCATCGCGGCTGGTTCCAGTCCTCGCTGCTGCAGGCCAGCGCCACCAAGGGCCGCGCCCCCTATCGCAACGTCGTCACGCATGGCTTCACGCTGGACGAGAAGGGCATGAAGATGTCCAAGTCGCTTGGCAATACCATCGTGCCCGCCAAGGTGATCGAACAATACGGCGCCGACATCCTGCGCCTGTGGGTGGCGCAGGCGGATTACACCGCCGACCAGCGCATCGGCCCCGAGATCCTGAAAGGCACCGCCGACAGCTATCGCCGGCTGCGCAACACACTGCGCTTCCTGCTGGGCGCATTGGCGGATTGGGATGAGGCCGAGCGGCTGCCGGCCGACCGGATGCCCGAGTTGGAACAGTGGGTGCTGCACCGGCTGGCGCAGCTGGATCACCAGGTACGCCGGGGCTATGAGACCTTCGACTTCCAGGGTGTGTTCCAGACGCTGTTCCAGTTCTGCACAGTGGACATGTCGGCCTTCTATTTCGACATCCGCAAGGACGCGCTGTATTGCGACGCGCCCGACAGCCCGCGCCGCCGCGCCGCGCGGACGGTCCTGGACATCCTGTTCCACCGCCTGGTGACCTGGCTGGCGCCGATCCTGCCCTTCACCATGGAGGATGTCTGGCTGTCGCGCTTTCCGTCCGCGGATGACAGCGTGCATCTGCACGATTTCCCCGCGACCCCGGCCGACTGGCTGAACGAGCCCTTGGCCGCGAAATGGGACCATGTCCGCCGCGCCCGCCGCGTCGTGACCGCCGCGCTGGAGGTGAAGCGGACCGACAAGACCATCGGCGCCAGCCTGGAGGCGGCGCCGGTCGTCCATGTCGAGGAGCCCGAGATGCTGGCCGCGCTGAAATCGGTGGCCTTCGCCGATATCTGCATCACCTCGGACCTGTCGCTGACCCGTGATCCGGCGCCGCAGGAGGCCTTTCGCATGGCCGAGGCCCCCGGCATCGGCGTGGTCTTCGAGCCGGCCGAGGGCGACAAGTGCCAGCGCTGCTGGAAGATCCTGCCCGACGTGGGCAGCCATTCCCATCCGGGCGTCTGCGCCCGCTGCGACGAGGTTCTGAGCCATGGTTGAGGAAAACCGCTACCTCCCCGCCGCCGACCGCTATGCTTCCATGGAATATCGCCGCTGCGGGCTTTCTGGGTTGAAGCTGCCGGCGATCAGCCTGGGGCTGTGGCACAATTTCGGCCATGACACGCTCCACCAGACCAAGCGCGACATCTGCCGCACGGCCTTTGACCTGGGGATCACACATTTCGACCTGGCCAACAACTATGGCCCACCGCCGGGCAGCGCCGAGGAGGCCTTTGGAGAGATCCTGCGGACCGATTTCGCCGGTTATCGCGACCAGCTGATCGTCAGCAGCAAGGCCGGCTATGACATGTGGCCCGGCCCCTATGGCGAGATGGGCAGCCGGAAATACCTGATCGCTTCCTGCGACCAGTCGCTGAAGCGGATGGGGCTGGACTATGTCGACATCTTCTATTCGCACCGCTTCGACCCCGACACGCCCCTGGAGGAGACCATGGGCGCGCTGGACCACATCGTGCGGTCGGGACGCGCGCTTTACGTGGGCATCAGCAGCTATAACAGCGCCCGCAGCCGCGAGGCGGCGGCGATCCTGAAGGACCTGGGCACGCCCTGCCTGATCCACCAGCCCAGCTACAACATGCTGAACCGGTGGGTGGAAAATGACGGGCTGCTGGACACGCTGGATGAACTGGGGATGGGCAGCATCGTCTTCACGCCGCTGGCGCAGGGGATGCTGACGGGGAAATACCTCAAGGGCATTCCCGCCGACAGCCGCGCGGCGCAGGGCAAGTCGCTGTCGCCCGACTGGCTGAGCCAGGACATGATCGAGCGCCTGAACGGTCTGAACGACCTGGCCTTGGATCGGGGGCAGACGCTGGCGCAGATGGCGGTCGCCTGGACGCTGCGCGGCGGGCGCGTGACCAGCGCGCTGATCGGTGCCTCGCGGGCCGAGCAGGTGCGCGACTGCGTGGGCGCCTTGGGCAACCTGGAGTTCACGGATGACGAGCTGGCCCGGATCGACCAGCTGTCGGCCAAGGGCGACGTGAACATCTGGGCCCGGTCCTCGGAAGGGGCAGGGGCCTGACGGCCCGCTAGACCAGCCACCAGCCGCGGCTCTTCAACTGGTGGCGGATCTGCCGTTCCGGCAGCGGGCCGCTGTGGCCGGCAAAGATCGGGCGCACCTTGCTGCGGCCCTTTTCCTGGTAGATCAGCTTGCGTGCGGGTTCCCATTCGCGCAGCAGCCGCTTGATCTCCTTCGGGGCGACCACGCGCTCTAGCACCTCCATCGCATGATCTCCCTGTTGCGCGTAAAGCAGCGGCAGGCGGCGATAATGGCAGGTCACGGCGCCGTCCAGCCCGTCCAGTTCGGGGCCGGGACGGCCGCCCCCCAGGCTGTGGATCACCACGGGCAGCACGGCCTGATCCAGCCAGGGTTCCATCGCCTGGCAGGCCAGCGCATCATGCGGATCGTCGCGCAGCGCCCGCGCCCAGTCCAGAAACCGGCGCCCGAATTCACCCGGGTCGGCGCCGAAGAACCAGCCCGCGTTGAAATAGAGGTACCGCTCCCAGTGCTCGTCGGGCTGGGTTAGGTCCAGGCTGCTGTGGAAGTCTTGGCCAAAGCGGTCGTAGATCGACTTCCAGATCCCGCCATAGCCCGGCCCGTAGAGGGGCGGCTGCGGCCAGGTCGCCTCGCGCCGCATCGAGGCCGAGGGCCGGGCAAAGTCGAAGCGCACCTGGTCCAGGGGGCCGGTGATCAGCGTGTCGGTGTCGAAGAAGATGAAGGGCTCGTTTTCCGGCAGCAGCGCCAGCGCCTCGATCTTGTTGCCCTGCGGATAGGCGGCGCCGAAATGCCGCGCGGTGAAGGGGGTGATCTCCGCCCCCATCTGCATCAGCAGGTCCCGGCAGCCGTCCGAGATCTGGGTCCGGTGATCCTGCCATGCCCCTTCGGGACGGGGTTCGGCCAGAATGACGCGGCCGCACCAACCGGGCGCGCTGGCCCTCAGGCTGGCCATGAAGATCAGTGCCTCGAATTCCAGCCGTCCGGCTTGGGCCACGATCAGCAGATTGGGAAAGGTCTGTCTGTGCTGCATCGCCGCGCCCGAACCGTCCGTTGTTCGCGCGCAGCCTAGCCGCCGGACTTGGGGTGCAAAAGCCCCTGTGGCGCCATCGACCGTGGCGGCCGGCACACCACTGAACCAGGAATGAGGGGAAAGTGGTGGGCGACCCTGGAATCGAACCAGGCGTGGGTCTCCCCGGCGGAGTTACAGTCCGCTGCCGCACCTTGCAGCACGTCGCCCGCCGATCGCTTTCGGCGTGGGCGGTGATTAGCCGCCCCGCCAGGGGGCGTCAAGCAGATTTCCGAAGGCACATTTCGGGGGCTTGCGTGATCGCGCCCGCACGCGCAGAGAGACGGGGCAGGAAAGGAGGCCCCCGATGGCCGAAAGGACCCCCAAATCCAAGAAGCCCGCATGGGTGATCGACAAGGAACGTGGCCGCCGCGCCGCCGCGGCCGAGACGGTGTGGCTGTTCGGGCTGCACGCTGTGCGGGACGCCCTGGCCAATCCTGAACGGGAAAAGCTGCGCCTGGTGGTGACCCAGAACGCACTGACACGCCTCGGGGACCTGCACGGGATGGAGCCCGAGGTGACCGACCCGCGCATCTTTGACAAGGCCGTGCCGCTGGCCGTCGAAAGCGTGCACCAAGGGGCCGCGCTGGAGGTGAAGCCGCTGAAATGGGGCAGCCTCAGCGAGGTTGCGTTGCGCGAGGCGCCCGGCGAGACACGGCCGCTGCTGGTGGCGCTGGACCGGGTGACCGACCCCCACAATGTCGGCGCCATCCTGCGTTCGGCCGAGGTCTTTGGCGCGCGCGCGGTGATCGCACCTGCCCGCCATTCCGCGCCTGAGACCGGGGCGCTGGCCAAGACCGCCTCGGGGGCGCTGGAGCGTCAGCCCTATCTGCGCGTGCCGAACCTGGCCGAGGCGCTGACCCAGCTGAAGAACATGGGCTTCATCCTGGTGGGCCTGGACGGGACGGGCAGCGAGTCCCTGCCTGACCTGATGACCCGGCTGTCGGGACGCGCGATCTGCCTTGTGCTGGGCGCCGAAGGGCCGGGGATGCGCGAATTGACGGTCAAGACCTGCGACCACGTGGCGCGCATCCCCTTCGCGGCGGATTTCGGATCGCTGAACGTGTCGAACGCGGCGGCGGTCTCACTTTATGCCGCGGGGCGTGCCTGAACATCACATCCCTGCGACGTTCCTGCCCGGCGCGTTGAGATTCGGGACGACTGCTGCCAAGTAGGCGTCAACCCCGTATTGATCGAGTCACCATGCGCAACCTTGTCCTGCCCCTCCTCCTGGCGATCCTGCCCGCGCTGCCTGCCGCGGCGCAGGACTGGGCCCTGGGGGGCTTTGATGCGGTCGGCTATGTGCAGAGCGGGCGCCCGATCCCGGGGCGCGGTGACATCGCGACCATGTGGAAGGGGCAGGTCTGGCATTTCGTCTCGGAAGAGAATCGCTTGCGCTTCGAGGCCGATCCGCGGTCCTTCGCGCCCCGGTTTGATGGGATGTGCCCCGTCTCGATCGTGGAAGGGCGCCCAGAGCCGGGGGATCCGCGTTTCTTCGCGGTCATTGCCGGCGATCTCTATCTGTTCCGGTCGGACGCGGCCGAACGGCAAGTGAAGCAGGATCCGGCGCGGATCCTGGACCAGGCAGAGGCTGCTTGGGGCGGAAACTGAAGGCCGAGCTTTCATAATCACAAAAGCGCGATCGCTCTGGAACTTTTCCAAGGTGATGCCCATTTACACATGCAGGACATGACCCCGGAACGGTCATGTTCGGATCACTGTCCCTCGTTCCGCCACTTGCGCCCGGCCACCCTGTGGACCGGGCGCCTTTTCTATGCAAGATTGCCGCAACCACAGGCTGCGGGATCAGGGGGGAGACGGATATGGAGATCGCGTTGGAGGAAGATCAGGACATCGCCCGCATCGCGCGGACCATCAAGGTGGTCGCGATGGTAGGCCTGTCGCCGAACGAGGCGCGGCCCAGCTGGGGTGTGGCGCGCTATCTGCAGGCCCGCGGCATCCGCGTGATCCCTGTCAATCCCGGCCATGCCGGCCACAAGATCCTGGGCGAGACGGTCCACGCGAGCCTTGCCGATATCCCGGATGAGGCCGGCGTGCAGATGGTCGATATCTTCCGCCGTTCGGACGCCGTCGCGGGGATTGTCGACGAGGCGCTGGCCCAGCTGCCGGACCTGACGGTCATCTGGACCCAGCTGGGCGTGCGCGACGACCGCGCCGCCGAACGCGCGCGCCAAGCCGGCAAGATCGTGATCCAGGACCGCTGCCCCAAGATCGAGTTTCCCCGCTATCCGTGAGCGGAGGTTGAGGGCCGATATCTGCTTGACGGGGGCGTCCGGCGCGCCTAATCAGGCCCCACCTCAGGGGTATAGCTCAGTTGGTAGAGCATCGGTCTCCAAAACCGAGGGTCGTGGGTTCGAGTCCCCCTGCCCCTGCCAGGTCCTTCCGTCAGATACGCCGCCCGCCGGGCGAGATGTCGGTCAGGCTTGAAATGCCGGTGCAGGCCGGATAGATCAGCGCCTGCACTTGCCCAAGGAGCCCACCCGTGGCCAATCCCGTCCAGTTCATCAACCAGGTCCGTGCCGAGGCCGCCAAGATCACCTGGCCCACGCGCCGCGAGGTGATCACCACGACCATCATGGTCATGATCTTTGCCTCGATCACCAGCCTGTTCTTTTTCCTGGTCGACCTGGCGATCCGCACCGGCCTGACCCAGGGGCTGCGGCTGATCAGCGGCTGATCGGGGCTTGCATTTGGGCCGCAGGGGCGGTATCTGCCCACGACTGTCCGGAAAGCGGCGTGCATCGGAATCGCATGCGCGCCGATTTCAGTTTTTCGGACATACAGGAATTCAAGGGGTTGGCGCGGCATCCGCGTGATTCCCCAAAAGATGAGCAGGGGTCGATCGAGACATGGCAAAGCGTTGGTATTCGGTCAGCGTCCTGTCGAACTTCGAAAAGAAGGTCGCCGAGGCGATTCGTCAGGCCGTCGCCGAGAAGGGTCTGGAAGAGCAGATCGACGAGGTGCTGGTTCCGACCGAGGAAGTGATCGAGATCCGCCGCGGCAAGAAGGTCACCTCGGAGCGTCGCTTCATGCCGGGCTATGTGCTGGTGCACATGGACATGTCGGACCGCACCTATCACCTGGTCAATTCGATCAACCGCGTCACCGGTTTCCTCGGCGCGCAGGGCAAGCCCATGCCGATGCGCGACGACGAGGTGAACGCGATGCTGAACCGCTCGGTCGACGGCGAACCCGCCGCGCCGCGCAACCTGATCCGCTTTGACGTGGGCGAGAAGGTGAACGTGACCGACGGTCCGTTCGAGGGCTTCTCGGGCATGGTCGAGGAAGTGGACGAGATTTCGTCGCGCGTGAAGGTCACCGTGTCGATCTTTGGCCGGCCGACGCCGGTCGAACTGGAATTCACGCAGGTTTCCAAGACCGCGTGATTGGCTGCGGGAGGCGCCGGTCCTTCGGGACAGGGGCCGCACCGCTAAATCGGCCCCGTTCGCGGGCTTGATGATGAAGGAGAAGGCCAGATGGCCAAGAAAGTAGTTGGCAGCCTCAAGCTGCAGATCAAGGCGGGTCAGGCGAACCCGTCGCCCCCCGTCGGCCCCGCACTGGGTCAGCGCGGCATCAACATCATGGCTTTCTGCAAGGAGTTCAACGCTCGCACGCAGGAGATGGAGCAGGGTTCGCCCGTGCCCGTCGTGATCACCTATTACGCCGACAAGTCGTTCAGCTTCGAGACGAAGACGCCCCCGGCGTCCTTCCTGCTGAAGAAGGCCGCCGGCCTGAAGCCGGTGGGCAAGCGCAACCGCGCCAAGGGTTCGGACAAGCCTGGCCGTACGAACGCCGGTTCGGTGACCGTCAAGCAGGTGCGCGAGATCGCCGAAGCCAAGATGGCCGACCTGTCCGCGAACGACGTCGAAGCCGCGATGAAGATCATCGTCGGTTCCGCCCGGTCGATCGGTATCGAGGTGAGGGGCTGATCATGGCAAAGTTTTCCAAGAAGAAGACCGCGGCACGCGCCGCCTTCGAAGGTAAGTCCAACCTGACCGTCGAGGACGCGATCAAGCTGGTCAAGACCTCGGCCTCGGCCAAGTTCGACGAAACCGTCGAGATCGCGCTGAACCTGGGCGTCGACCCGCGCCATGCCGACCAGATGGTCCGCGGTGTGGTCACGCTGCCCGCAGGCACCGGCAAGGACGTCCGCGTCGCCGTCTTCGCCCGTGGTCCCAAGGCTGACGAAGCCAAGGCCGCCGGTGCGGACATCGTCGGCGCCGAGGACCTGATGGAGACGATCCAGTCCGGCAAGATCGAGTTCGACCGTTGCATCGCGACGCCGGACATGATGCCGCTGGTCGGCCGTCTGGGCAAGATCCTGGGCCCGCGCAACCTGATGCCGAACCCCAAGGTCGGCACCGTGACCATGGACGTGACCGGTGCGGTCAACGCCGCCAAGGGCGGCGAGGTCCAGTTCAAGGCCGAGAAGGCGGGCGTCGTCCATGCCGGCATCGGCAAGGTCTCGTTCGACGAGGACAAGCTGGCCCAGAACCTGCGCGCCTTCGTGGACGCGGTCAGCCGCGCCAAGCCCACGGGCGCGAAGGGGACCTACATGAAGAAGGTCTCGATCAGCTCGACCATGGGGCCGGGCGTGTCGGTGGACGTCGTCTCGGCGACCGCCAACTGAGAATTTCCTGGCCGCAAGGTCGGGGATGACGGGGCAGCCGCAAGCCGCCCCGTCCTGTCCGAGACGGAGGGTGCGGGGAAACCCGCTTAATGTCCTTCCTGAGATGGGGAAGCATTTTTCCGAAGGTCCAGACCTTCGGGTGATCTTGCCCTAGCGGACCCGACCCGGTCCCATTCGAGACCGGGAAAAGTGAGAGCGGGGGGAAACCCCCTACTTGGAGTGAAACCGTGGATAGAGCACAAAAAGAACAGGTGGTCGACGAACTCGGCCAGATCTTTGAAAGCTCTGGCGTCGTGGTGGTTGCCCACTACGAGGGGATGACGGTTGCACATATGCAGGACCTGCGGGCGCGCATGCGCGAAGCCGGCGGTTCCGTTCGCGTTGCCAAGAACAAGCTCGCCAAGATCGCCCTGGAAGGTAAGCCCTGCGCAAGCATCGCCGACTACCTGACGGGCATGACCGTGATCACCTATTCGGAAGATCCGACCGCTGCGGCCCGGATCGCCGACAAGTACGCCAAGGACAACGATCGTTTCGTGATCCTGGGCGGTGCCATGGGTGACTCGGCGCTGGACCCCGCCGGTGTGAAAGCCGTCGCCTCGATGCCGTCGCGTGAAGAGCTCATCGCTCAGATCGTGTCCTGCCTCGGTGCGCCTGCCTCCAACATCGCCGGTGCCATTGGCGCGCCTGCTTCGAACATCGCGAGCATCCTCACGACCCTCGAGGAACGTGAGGCTGCGTAAGCAACCCGATCCCTGCGTGTGGTTGAAGACCCGACGTTGGAACACTAACTGGAAAGAACGGAAAAATGGCTGACTTGAAACAACTCGCCGAACAAATCGTGGGCCTGACCCTGCTGGAAGCCCAGGAACTGAAGACCATCCTGAAAGACGAATACGGCATCGAGCCGGCCGCCGGTGGCGCCGTCATGATGGCCGGCCCGGCCGCAAGCGCCGAAGCCGAAGAAGAAAAGACCGAGTTCGACGTCGTCCTGACCGACGCCGGCGCCAACAAGATCAACGTGATCAAGGAAGTGCGCGGCATCACCGGTCTGGGCCTGAAAGAAGCCAAGGACCTGGTCGAAGCCGGTGGCAAGGTCAAGGAAGGCGCTTCCAAAGCCGACGCAGAAGAGATCAAGAAGAAGCTCGAAGCGGCTGGCGCCAAGGTCGAGCTGAAGTAATCGGTCGCAAGACCGTTGTCGAAAGGGCAGGGTCCGGGATTTCCCGGTCCCTGCCGAACCTGTCTTGAAGGGCGGTTTCCTTGCCAGACCTTCCTTCAGGGCATGTTCGAGGTTCGGGAGCCGCGCGGTGGGACGCGTGGCACGAATGGAACCTCACCCCTGCATTCGTAGGCCCGTTCCGGGTGCCCCGATCCGGAACGCGCGCGAAGACGAAAGGTGACTAGACCCCATGGCGCAAGCTTATGTCGGCCAAAAGCGTATCCGGCGCTACTATGGCAACATCCGTGAAGTTCTGGAGATGCCGAACCTGATCGAGGTTCAGAAATCCTCCTATGACCTGTTCCTGAACTCGGGCGAGGGGACCGGCCACAACGATGGCGACGGCATCCAGGGGGTGTTCCAGTCGGTCTTCCCGATCAAGGATTTCAACGAGACCGCGACGCTGGAGTTCGTGAAATACGAGCTGGAGCGCCCGAAATACGACGTGGACGAGTGCCAGCAGCGCGACATGACCTATGCCGCGCCGCTGAAGGTCACCCTGCGTCTGATCGTGTTCGATGTCGACGAGAACACCGGGGCGAAATCCGTCAAGGACATCAAGGAGCAGGACGTCTTCATGGGCGACATGCCCCTGATGACCCAGAACGGCACGTTCATCGTGAACGGCACTGAACGCGTGGTCGTCAGCCAGATGCACCGTTCGCCCGGCGTGTTCTTCGACCATGACCGCGGCAAGACCCATTCCTCGGGCAAGCTGCTGTTCGCCTGCCGGATCATTCCCTATCGCGGCAGCTGGCTCGACTTTGAATTCGACGCCAAGGACCTGGTGTTCGCGCGGATCGACCGTCGCCGGAAGCTGCCTGTGACGACGCTGCTCTATGCCCTTGGCATGGATCAGGAAGCCATCATGGATTCCTTCTATGAAACGGTCAGCTACACCCTGCGTCGTGAGGGGCGCGAGCAGGGCTGGGTCACCCGTTTCTTCCCCGAGCGCGTGCGCGGCACTCGTCCTGCCTATGACCTGGTGAACGCTGATACCGGCGAAGTCATCACCAAGGCCGGCGAAAAGGTCACGCCCCGCCTGGTCAAGAAGCTGCTGGAAACGGAAGGACAGCTGAACCTGTTCGTTCCGTTCGAGCGCATCGTCGGCCGCTTTGTCGCCAAGGATCTGGTCAACGACCAGACCGGCTTCATCTATGCCGAGGCCGGTGACGAGATCACCGCTGAGTACAACAAGGACGGCGAGCTGTCGGGCGGCCTGCTGAAGGTCCTGCTGGACAACGACATCACCGAGGTCCCGGTTCTGGACATCGACCATGTCAACGTGGGTCCCTACATCCGCAACACCATGGCAGCGGACAAGAACTTGGGCCGCGAAGGCGCGCTGATGGACATCTATCGCGTCATGCGCCCGGGCGAGCCGCCCACCGTCGAGGCCGCGCAGACCCTGTTCAACAGCCTGTTCTTTGACAGCGAGCGCTATGACCTTTCGGCTGTCGGCCGGGTCAAGATGAACATGCGCCTGGACCTGGACGCACCTGACACGCAGCGCACGCTGCGCCCCGAGGACATCGTGGCCTGCGTTCACGGCCTGGTGGAACTGCGCGACGGCAAGGGCGAGATCGACGACATCGACCATCTGGGCAACCGCCGGGTGCGTTCGGTCGGCGAGCTGATGGAGAACCAGTACCGCGTCGGCCTGCTGCGCATGGAGCGTGCCATCCGCGAACGCATGTCGGGCGTCGAGATCGACACCGTCATGCCGCAGGACCTTATCAACGCCAAGCCGGCGGCGGCGGCGGTTCGTGAATTCTTCGGCTCCAGCCAGCTGTCGCAGTTCATGGACCAGACCAACCCCTTGTCGGAAGTGACGCACAAGCGGCGCCTGTCGGCCCTGGGGCCGGGCGGTCTGACGCGCGAGCGTGCAGGTTTCGAGGTTCGCGACGTTCACCCGACCCATTACGGCCGGATGTGCCCGATCGAGACGCCCGAAGGCCAGAACATCGGTCTGATCAACAGCCTTGCGACCTTCGCACGCGTGAACAAGTACGGCTTCATCGAAACCCCGTACCGCAAGGTGATCGAGGGCAAGGTGACCGACGACGTCGTCTACATGTCGGCGACCGAGGAAATGCGCCACACCGTGGCGCAGGCCAACGCGACGCTGGATAACGAAGGCAACTTCGTGGACGAGCTGATCTCGACCCGTCAGGCGGGCGATTTCATGCTGAACCCGGTGGATGCGGTCGATCTGATCGACGTGTCGCCCAAGCAGCTGGTCTCGGTCGCCGCGGCGCTGATCCCGTTCCTCGAGAACGACGACGCCAACCGCGCGCTGATGGGGTCGAACATGCAGCGTCAGGCCGTGCCGCTTCTGCGCGCCGAGGCCCCCTTTGTGGGCACCGGCATGGAAGCGACCGTGGCCCGCGACTCGGGTGCGGCCATCATGGCGCGGCGCGGCGGCATCATCGACCAGGTCGATGCGCAGCGGATCGTGGTCCGGGCGACCGAGAACATGGGTTCGGGCGATGCGGGCGTGGACATCTATCGTCTGCGCAAGTTCAAGCGGTCGAACCAGTCCTCGACCATCAACCAGCGTCCGCTGGTCAAGGTGGGCGAGAAGGTCGTGGCCAACCAGGTCATCGCGGACGGTCCGTCCACCGATCAGGGTGAACTGGCCATCGGTCGGAACGTGGTCGTCGCGTTCATGCCCTGGAACGGCTACAACTACGAGGACTCGATCCTGATCAGTGAGCGGATCCACCGCGACGACGTGTTCACCTCGATCCATATCGACGAATACGAAGTGGCGGCCCGCGACACCAAGCTTGGGCCCGAGGAGATCACCCGCGACATCCCGAACGTCGGCGAAGAAGCACTGCGCAACCTCGACGAGGCGGGCATCGTCTATATCGGCGCCGAGGTCGGGCCGGGCGACATCCTGGTGGGCAAGATCACCCCCAAGGGCGAAAGCCCGATGACGCCGGAAGAAAAGCTGCTGCGCGCCATTTTCGGTGAAAAGGCGTCCGATGTTCGCGACACCTCGCTGCGTCTGCCGCCAGGTGCCTATGGCACCATCGTCGAGGTGCGGGTCTTCAACCGCCACGGTGTGGACAAGGACGAGCGCGCGCTGCAGATCGAGCGCGAGGAAGTCGAGCGTCTGGCCCGCGACCGTGACGACGAACAGGCGATCCTGGACCGCAACATCTATGCGCGTCTCAAGACCCTGATCCTGGGCAAAACGGCGCTGAAGGGTCCGAAGGGCCTGAAGGCCAACAGCGAGATCACCGAGGACCTGCTGGGCACGTTGTCGCGCGGCCAGTGGTGGCAGCTGGCCGTGTCCGAGGAGGATATCGCCAAGGAAGTCGAGGCGCTGAACGGCCAGTACGACACCCAGAAGAAGCTGCTGGAGGCTCGCTTCGAGGACAAGGTCGAGAAGGTCCGTCAGGGTGACGATCTGCCCCCGGGCGTGATGAAGATGGTCAAGGTCTTTGTCGCGGTGAAGCGCAAGCTGCAGGCCGGCGACAAGATGGCTGGTCGTCACGGCAACAAGGGCGTCGTGTCCAAGGTGGTTCCGATGGAGGACATGCCGTTCCTGGCGGACGGCACCCCCGTCGACTTGGTTCTGAACCCTCTGGGCGTGCCCTCGCGCATGAACGTGGGCCAGATCCTGGAAACCCACATGGGCTGGGCAAGCCGCGCCTTGGGCCTCAAGATCGACGAGGCGCTGGAAGATTATCGCCGCAATGGCGACATGACCCCGGTCCGTGAGGCGATGCGCATCGGCTATGGTGACGAGCTCTATGCCGAGATGTTCGACAGCCTGGACGACGAGACGCTGCGCGAGCACGCCGGAACGGTGCGCACGGGTGTGCCGATCGCGACGCCGGTCTTCGACGGTGCCAAGGAGGCCGACGTGAACGACGCACTGACGCGTGCCGGGTTCGACACCTCGGGTCAGTCGGTGGTGTTCGATGGCCGCACGGGCGAGCAGTTCGCCCGCAAGGTCACCGTGGGGATGAAGTATGTCCTCAAGCTGCACCACCTGGTGGATGACAAGATGCACGCCCGTTCCACGGGTCCGTACAGCCTTGTCACGCAGCAGCCCCTGGGCGGTAAGGCCCAGTTCGGTGGCCAGCGTCTTGGCGAGATGGAGGTCTGGGCGCTGGAAGCCTACGGTGCCGCCTACACGCTGCAGGAAATGCTGACCGTCAAGTCGGACGACGTTGCCGGCCGCACCAAAGTCTACGAGTCCATCGTCAAGGGCGAGGACAACTTCGAGGCTGGCGTGCCGGAATCGTTCAACGTGCTGGTCAAGGAGGTCCGGGGTCTGGGCCTCAACATGGAACTCCTGGATGCGGACGAGGAGGAGTGAGGGGGCATCCCCTCACCACCCCTTCCTCCGTGCCCTTCATTAGGAATTGAGAATGAACCAGGAACTCGCCACCAACCCCCTGAACCCGCTGGCCCCGCCGCGGCAGTTCAATGAAATCAAGATCTCGCTGGCCTCGCCCGAAGAAATTCTGGCTTGGTCCTTCGGCGAGGTGAAGAAGCCCGAGACGATCAACTATCGCACGTTCAAGCCCGAGCGTGACGGCCTGTTCTGCGCGCGCATCTTTGGTCCGATCAAGGACTATGAGTGCCTCTGCGGCAAGTACAAGCGCATGAAGTATCGCGGCCTGGTCTGCGAGAAATGCGGCGTAGAAGTGACCCTGCAAAAGGTCCGCCGCGAGCGGATGGGCCATATCGAACTGGCAGCGCCCGTCGCGCATATCTGGTTCCTGAAGTCGCTGCCGTCGCGCATCGGCCTGATGCTGGACATGACGCTGCGGGACCTAGAGCGGATCCTCTACTTCGAGAACTATGTCGTCATCGAGCCGGGTCTGACCGACCTGACCTATGGCCAGCTTCTGTCCGAGGAAGAGTACCTGGACGCGCAGGACAACTTTGGCGCCGACGCCTTCCAGGCGGATATCGGTGCGGAAGCCATCCGCGCGATGCTGGCCAATATCGACCTGGCGGCGACCGCCGACCAGCTGCGCGAGGACCTGAAGGCCGCCACCGGCGAACTGAAGCCCAAGAAGATCATCAAGCGCCTGAAGATCGTCGAGAGCTTCCTGGAATCGGGCAACCGGCCGGAATGGATGGTCCTGACCGTGATCCCGGTCATCCCGCCGGAACTGCGCCCGCTGGTCCCGCTGGACGGCGGCCGCTTCGCGACCTCGGACCTGAACGACCTCTATCGCCGGGTGATCAACCGGAACAACCGCCTCAAGCGGCTGATCGAGCTGCGTGCGCCCGACATCATCGTCCGCAACGAAAAGCGGATGCTGCAGGAATCGGTCGATGCGCTGTTCGACAACGGCCGTCGCGGCCGCGTCATCACGGGCAACAACCGTCGCCCGCTGAAGTCGCTGTCGGACATGCTGAAGGGCAAGCAGGGCCGCTTCCGCCAGAACCTTCTGGGCAAGCGCGTCGACTTCTCGGGTCGTTCGGTCATCGTGACCGGCCCCGAACTGAAGCTGCACCAGTGCGGCCTGCCCAAGAAGATGGCCCTGGAGCTGTTCAAGCCGTTCATCTACTCACGGCTTGAGGCGAAGGGTCTGTCCAGCACCGTCAAGCAGGCCAAGAAGCTGGTCGAGAAGGAGCGTCCCGAGGTTTGGGACATCCTGGACGAGGTCATCCGCGAGCACCCGGTCCTGCTGAACCGGGCGCCCACGCTGCACCGTCTTGGTATCCAAGCCTTCGAGCCGATCCTGATCGAGGGCAAGGCGATCCAGCTGCACCCGCTGGTCTGTTCGGCCTTCAACGCCGACTTCGACGGCGACCAGATGGCCGTGCACGTTCCGCTGTCGCTGGAAGCGCAGCTGGAAGCGCGCGTCCTGATGATGTCGACGAACAACGTGCTGTCGCCCGCCAACGGCGCGCCGATCATCGTGCCGTCGCAGGACATGGTTCTGGGCATCTATTACGTCACGATGATGCGTGAGGGCATGAAGGGCGAGGGCATGGCCTTTGCCAATGTGGACGAGGTCGAGCACGCCCTGGCCGCGGGCGAGGTGCATCTGCACGCCAAGATCACCGCGCGCATCAAGCAGATCGACGAGAACGGCAACGAGGTCCTCAAGCGCTACGAGACCACGCCGGGCCGGATGCGGGTCGGTGCGATCCTGCCGATGAACGCCAAGGCGCCCTTCGAGCTGGTGAACCGCCTGCTGCGCAAGAAGGACGTGCAGCACGTCATCGACACCGTCTACCGCTACTGCGGCCAGAAGGAATCGGTGATCTTCTGCGACCAGATCATGGGCCTTGGCTTCAAGGAGGCTTTCCGTGCCGGCATCAGCTTTGGCAAGGACGACATGGTCGTGCCCGACAACAAGTGGTCGATCGTCGAGGAGGTCCAGGACCAGGTCAAGGAATTCGAGCAGCAGTACCTGGACGGCCTGATCACCCAGGGCGAGAAGTACAACAAGGTCGTGGACGCCTGGTCGAAGTGCAACGACCGCGTGACCGAGGCCATGATGTCCACCATCTCGTCCAGCAAGCGGGACGAGAAGGGCGCCGAAATGGAGCCGAACTCAGTCTACATGATGGCGCATTCGGGCGCCCGTGGCTCAGTCAACCAGATGAAGCAGCTGGGCGGCATGCGCGGCCTGATGGCCAAGCCCTCCGGCGAGATCATCGAGACGCCCATCATCTCGAATTTCAAGGAAGGTCTGACCGTTCTTGAATACTTCAACTCGACCCACGGCGCCCGGAAGGGTCTGTCGGACACCGCGTTGAAGACGGCGAACTCGGGTTACCTGACCCGTCGCCTGGTCGACGTGGCCCAGGACTGCATCATCCGCGAGCACGACTGTGGCACCGAACGCGCGATCACGGCCTCGGCCGCGGTCAACGACGGCGAGGTCATCAGCCCGCTGAGCGAGCGCGTTCTGGGCCGGACCGCCGCCGAAGACGTGCTGGTTCCGGGCGAGGACGAGATCATCATCCGCGCCAACGAGGTGATCGACGAACGCAAGGCCGACGCCATCGAGGTGGCGGGCGTGCAGTCCGTGCGCATCCGGTCGGCCCTGACCTGCGAATCCGAGGACGGGATCTGCGCGCTGTGCTATGGCCGCGACCTGGCCCGCGGCACGCTGGTCAACATCGGCGAGGCTGTCGGCATCATCGCCGCGCAGTCGATCGGCGAACCCGGCACGCAGCTGACGATGCGGACCTTCCACATCGGCGGCATCGCGCAGGGTGGCCAGCAGTCGTTCCAGGCCGCCTCGCACGAGGGCACGGTCCAGTTCCGCAACGAAAGCATCCTGGCCAACGCCAATGGCGAGCAGGTCGTGATGTCGCGCAACATGCAGCTGATCGTCATGGACGACCAGGGGCAGGAACGCGCCAGCCACAAGCTGTTCTACGGCTCGAAGCTGTTCGTGAAGGAAGGCGAGCGCGTCATCCGCGGCGCCAAGCTGTTCGAATGGGACCCCTATACCCTGCCGATCATCGCGGAGAAGGGCGGCACGGCCAAGTTCGTCGACCTGATGTCGGGGATCTCGGTCCGCGACGAGACCGACGATGCGACCGGCATGACCCAGAAGATCGTGACCGACTGGCGGTCGGCGCCCAAGGGCAACGACCTCAAGCCCGAGATCATCATCATGGACGCCAGCGGCGAACCGGTGCGCAACGACCAGGGCAACCCGGTCAGCTATCCGATGTCGGTGGATGCCGTGCTGTCGGTCGAGGACGGCCAGGAGATCCGCCCGGGCGACGTGGTGGCGCGCATTCCGCGGGAAGGCGCCCGGACCAAGGACATCACCGGCGGTCTTCCCCGCGTGGCGGAACTGTTCGAGGCCCGTCGTCCCAAGGATCACGCGATCATCGCGGAAATCGACGGCTATGTGCGGTTCGGCAAGGACTACAAGAACAAGCGCCGCATCAGCATCGAGGCCGCCGAGGAAGGCGTCGCTCCGGTCGAGTACATGGTGCCCAAGGGCAAGCACATCCCGGTGCAGGAAGGCGACTTCGTGCAGAAGGGTGACTACATCATGGACGGCAACCCGGCGCCGCATGACATCCTGCGCATCATGGGGATCGAGGCCTTGGCCGACTATCTCATCGACGAGGTGCAGGACGTCTATCGACTGCAGGGCGTGAAGATCAACGACAAGCACATCGAGGTAATCGTTCGCCAGATGCTGCAGAAGATCGAGATCCTAGACAGCGGCGACACCACGCTGCTGAAGGGCGAGCACGTGGAGCGCGACGAGTTCGAGGAAGAGAACGCCAAGATCGAAGCGCGCGGGGGCCGCAGGGCCTCGGGCGAGCCGGTGCTGCTGGGCATCACCAAGGCTTCGCTGCAGACCCGCAGCTTCATCTCGGCGGCCTCGTTCCAGGAAACGACGCGGGTGCTGACCGAGGCGGCCGTTCAGGGCAAGCGCGACAAGCTTGTCGGCCTCAAGGAGAACGTCATCGTCGGCCGCCTGATCCCGGCCGGCACCGGTGGCGCGACCAGCCGCGTGCGCCGCATCGCGACCGAGCGGGATGCCGAGGTGATCGAGGCCCGTCGGGCCGAGGCCGAGGCGGCTGCCGCCCTGGCCGCGCCCGAGCCCACCATGGGCACCACGGCACCCGAGACGATGACCGACAGCGCGATCGCCGATCTGCCGGAGACCAACGGCGAGGAGTGATCCGACCCGCACGACCTGTGAAAGGCCCGGCCCCCAAGCCGGGCCTTTCTGCATGAGGGCCCCACATTCTTGCAGGACGTGAATCTTGACGCTTGCCTGGGGCAGGGCCGGGGCCTAACCCTTCGGGGGAAGCATCCAAGGCCGTTCCCCCTCATGCGCACGCCCCTGATCTCTCCCTCTCGCCGGGTCCGGCCCGCCTCCATCCAGACGCAGCCCCTGCAGCCGGGGGACAATCTGCGCGGGGCGGGGCTGATGACGCTGTCTATGATGGGGTTTTCCTGCAACGACGCGGTCATCAAGTTCGTGACGCAGGACATGCCGCTCTATCAGGCGATCACCCTGCGGGGGCTTTTCGTGATGGCGGCGCTGGTCGTGCTGGCCTCGCGCAGCGGCGGGCTGCAGTGGCGCATCGACCGCCGCGCGCGCATGCCCATGATCCTGAGGCTGGTGGGCGAGGTGGCATCCACGCTGCTGTTCCTGAACGCCCTGCAGCGCATGGCCATCGGCGACCTGACCGCCGTCATGCAGTCGCTGCCGCTGGTGGTCATGCTGGGCGCGGCGCTGTTCTTCAAGGAAACGCTCGGCTGGCGGCGGCTGATCGCGGTGGGCGTCGGCATGGCGGGGGTGTTGATCATCCTGCGGCCGGGGAGCGGCACCTTCGGGATCTGGTCGCTTGTGGCGCTGGCCGCGATGCTGATGGTCGCGCTGCGGGACCTGGCCACGCGGCAGTTCGGGCGCGAGGTCAGTTCCACCACCATCGCCTTCTACGCCGCGGTCCTGGTGACGCTGACAGGCTTCCTTCTCAGCCTGGCGCAGGGCTGGATCATGCCCGACCTGCAGCACGTCCTGCTGCTGATCCTCAGCGGCAGCTTTCTGACGGTGGGCTATATCAGCGCGGTCGCCGCCATGCGGGTCGGAGAGATCTCGGCCGTCGCGCCCTTCCGCTATACCTCGCTGCTGGCGGCGATCCTTCTGGGGCTGGTGGTGTTCGGCGACTGGCCCGACCTGTGGACATGGGTGGGATCCGGGCTGGTGATCGGGGCAGGCATCTACACGATCTGGCGCGAGGCTCAACTGGGGCGGCGACGCTGATGCGGGTGCAGATGCTGGGACTGTGCCGCTTTTCCTATCTGGGGCTGCGGGGCTACCAGGTCGAACATGAGACGATCGAGGCGCGGCGCGCCTATCTTTACGACCCTGATCGCCTGGAACGCCGTTGGCAGTGGTTCACGACCGTCGCTTTGCCGGGATGGCAGGCGCAGACGGACCCTGACTTTACGCTGGTGGTGATGACCGGCCCGGACCTGCCCGAGCCATGGCTGGGCCGGCTGCACGAGCTGTGCCGGCAGCTGCCCCAGTTGCGGCTGGAGCTGGTGCCGCCGATGGAGTTCCACCTGCAGGCCTGCCGCGCCGCCGTGGCGCCGCATGTCGACCCTTCGGCCGAGGTGATCGGCCATTTCCGGCATGACGACGACGACGCGGTGGCCGTGGATTACGTGGCCGAGACCCGGCGCGATTTCCGCAAGGTGAAGGCGCTGTGGAAGTCCGAAGGCAAGCTGGCGCTGGACTATGGGCGCGGCCTGATGATCGAGGTCAAGGAGGGGCAGTTGAAGATCACCCCGCGCCTTTGCCACAATATGGGGGTCGCGCTGACGATCTTCCTTTCCCCCGACGCACCCGAAACCGCGCTGAACTACAACCATGCCCAACTGGCGCAATGGATGCCCTGCGTGCAGGTCAACAGGCCGCTGATGTTCCTCCGGTCGATCCACGGCGACAGCGACTCGGGGGACATGGGGCCGGGTTCCCTGGCAGCCGGAGGAGGCGACGCTGAACCGGCTGCTGCGCCAGCGCTTTGGCGTGACCCGGGCGGCGCTGAGCGAGCTGGCGGCGCGGCTTGGCTGACGGACGGGCACCGGGGGGTGCAGGGGCGCCAGGTTGACAGCATCCGGGATTCCCCTTATAGCCCCGCTACCCGGCGGGAAACCGTTTCGGGAACCAGAACCTGTGAGGTCACGATCCGGGCCGAATCGCCCCGATCCTCTGGAATTACGCCCGTCAGCCCCTTTTGGGCCGGACGGGCTTGGTATTTTGCGATTCGCGCAAGATGCCGTCGAGAAGCGGCGCAACCAGATCGGTTGCGAGTATTGACAGAGCAAGACGGGGAACCGAATGCCGACGATCCAACAGCTGATCCGCAAACCGCGGCAGCCGAAAGTGCAGCGCTCGAAGTCGCAGCACCTTCAGGGCTGCCCGCAGAAGCGCGGCGTCTGCACGCGCGTCTACACCACGACGCCGAAGAAACCGAACTCCGCTATGCGTAAGGTGGCCAAGGTCCGCCTGACGAATGGCTTCGAGGTCATCTCCTACATTCCGGGCGAAAAGCACAACCTGCAGGAACACAGCGTCGTGCTGATCCGCGGCGGCCGTGTGAAAGACCTTCCGGGTGTCCGTTACCACATCCTGCGCGGTGTGCTGGATACCCAGGGCGTCAAGGATCGTCGCCAGCGTCGTTCGAAATACGGCGCGAAGCGTCCGAAGTAAGGAGAGGCATCAATGTCCCGTCGTCACGCCGCTGAAAAGCGCGAAGTCCTGCCCGACGCCAAATTTGGCGATCGCGTGCTGACCAAATTCATGAACAACCTGATGGTTGACGGCAAGAAATCGACCGCCGAGCGGATCGTCTACAGCGCGCTGGAGCGCGTGCAGACCCGCCTGAAGCGCGAGCCGATCGAAGTCTTCCACGAGGCGCTGGAAAACGTGAAACCCTCGGTCGAGGTGCGTTCGCGCCGCGTCGGTGGTGCCACCTACCAGGTCCCCGTCGAGGTTCGCCCGACCCGCCGCGAGGCGCTGGCCATCCGCTGGCTGATCACGGCCGCCGCCAAGCGCAACGAGAACACGATGGAAGAGCGCCTGGCGGGCGAGCTGTCCGATGCCGTCAACGGCCGCGGCACCGCCGTGAAGAAGCGCGAAGACACGCACAAGATGGCCGACGCCAACAAGGCGTTCAGCCACTACCGCTGGTAAGGCGAAAGGATCCGACCCATGGCACGCGAATATCAGCTTCCGCGTTATCGCAACTTCGGCATCATGGCCCACATCGATGCCGGGAAAACGACGACGACCGAGCGCATCCTTTTCTACACCGGCAAGTCGCACAAGATCGGCGAAGTGCATGATGGCGCCGCGACCATGGACTGGATGGAGCAAGAGCAGGAGCGCGGCATCACGATCACGTCTGCCGCGACCACCACGTTCTGGCAGCGCCAGGAAGACCCCACCACCGAGGGGACTTCGGACACCAAGTACCGCTTCAACATCATCGACACGCCGGGCCACGTCGACTTCACCATCGAAGTCGAGCGTTCGCTGGCTGTTCTGGACGGCGCGATCTGCCTGCTGGACGCCAACGCCGGCGTCGAGCCGCAGACCGAGACTGTCTGGCGCCAGGCCGACCGCTACAAGGTTCCGCGGATCGTCTTCGTCAACAAGATGGACAAGATCGGCGCGGACTTCTTCAACTGCGTCCGCATGATCAAGGACCGCACCGGCGGCATTCCCTGCCCGATCGCATTCCCGATCGGCGCCGAGGACAAGCTGGAAGGCATCGTCGACCTGATCAAGATGGAAGAGTGGGTGTGGCAGGGTGAAGACCTTGGCGCCAGCTGGATCCGTCAGCCGATCCGCGACGACCTGAAGGACCTGGCAGACGAGTGGCGCTCGAACCTGATCGAGCTGGCCGTCGAGCAGGACGACACCGCGATGGAAGCCTACCTGGACGGCACCGAGCCCGACGAAGCCACCCTGCGCGGTCTGATCCGCAAGGGCACGCTGTCGCTGTCCTTCTTCCCGGTCACCGCCGGCTCCGCGTTCAAGAACAAGGGCGTGCAGCCGCTGCTGAACTCGGTCATCGACTTCCTGCCCTCGCCGCTGGACGTGCCCGCCTACATGGGTTTCACGCCGGGCGACGAGAGCGAGACGCGCAACATCGAGCGTCGTGCCGATGACAGCCAGCCCTTCTCGGGCCTGGCCTTCAAGATCATGAACGACCCCTTCGTCGGCTCGCTGACCTTCACGCGCATCTATTCGGGCGTGATGAAGAAGGGCGATCAGATGCTGAACGCCACCAAAGGCAAGCGCGAGCGCGTCGGTCGCATGATGATGATGCACTCGATCAACCGCGAGGAAATCGAGGAAGCCTTTGCAGGTGACATCATCGCGCTGGCCGGTCTGAAGGACACGACCACGGGCGACACGCTGTGCGATCCCGCCAGCCCCGTCGTTCTGGAAACGATGACCTTCCCCGAGCCGGTGATCGAGATCGCCGTCGAGCCCAAGTCGAAGGCCGACCAGGAGAAGATGGGCTTGGCCCTTCAGCGCCTGTCGGCCGAGGACCCGTCCTTCCGCGTCGAGACCGACATCGAGTCGGGCCAGACGATCATGAAGGGCATGGGCGAACTTCACCTCGACATCCTTGTCGACCGCATGAAGCGCGAATTCAAGGTCGAGGCGAACATCGGTGCGCCGCAGGTGGCCTATCGTGAAACGATCTCGACCCAAGCCGACATCGACTACACGCACAAGAAGCAGACCGGTGGTACCGGCCAGTTCGCGCGCGTGAAGCTGACGATCACCCCGACCGAGCCGGGCGAAGGCTATTCGTTCGAAAGCAAGATCGTGGGCGGTGCGGTGCCAAAGGAATACATCCCGGGTGTCGAAAAGGGCATCAAGTCGGTGATGGACTCGGGCCCGCTGGCCGGCTTCCCGGTGATCGACTTCAAGGTCGCCCTGACGGATGGCGCGTTCCACGACGTCGACTCCTCGGTGCTGGCATTCGAGATCGCGGCCCGCGCCGCGATGCGCGAAGGCCTGCGCAAGGCCGGCGCCAAGCTGCTGGAGCCGATCATGAAGGTCGAGGTGGTGACGCCGGAGGAATACACCGGTTCGATCATCGGCGACCTGACCAGCCGTCGCGGCATGGTGCGTGGCCAGGACAGCCGCGGCAACGCGAACGTCATCGACGCCTTCGTGCCGCTGGCAAACATGTTCGGCTACATCAACAACCTGCGTTCGATGTCGTCGGGCCGGGCCGTGTTCTCGATGCAGTTCGACCACTACGAGGCCGTGCCGCAGAACATCTCTGACGAGATCCAGAAGAAATACGCGTGATCTTGCGGCGGGGCCTCGGCCCCGCCACTTTACCTGCATTGACGAACAAGGAGCCATTCCATGGCAAAGGCAAAGTTTGAACGGACGAAACCGCACGTCAACATCGGGACCATCGGTCACGTTGACCACGGCAAGACGACGCTGACGGCTGCGATCACGAAGTATTTCGGCGAATTCCGCGCCTATGACCAGATCGACGGCGCGCCCGAAGAGAAGGCCCGCGGGATCACGATCTCGACCGCGCATGTGGAATACGAGTCCGAGTCGCGCCACTATGCGCACGTGGACTGCCCGGGCCACGCCGACTACGTGAAGAACATGATCACCGGTGCCGCCCAGATGGACGGCGCGATCCTGGTCGTGAACGCCGCCGACGGCCCGATGCCGCAGACGCGCGAGCACATCCTGCTGGGTCGCCAGGTGGGCATCCCCTACATGGTCGTCTACCTGAACAAGGTCGACCAGGTGGATGACGAAGAGCTGCTGGAACTGGTCGAGATGGAAGTCCGCGAGCTTCTGTCGTCCTACGACTATCCGGGCGACGACATCCCGATCATCAAGGGTTCGGCGCTGGCCGCGATGGAAGGCCGCGATCCCGAGATCGGCGAGAACTCGATCCGCGCGCTGATCGCCGCCGTCGACGAATACATCCCGACGCCCGAGCGTGCCGTGGACCAGCCCTTCCTGATGCCGATCGAGGACGTGTTCTCGATCTCGGGCCGCGGCACCGTGGTGACCGGCCGCATCGAGCGTGGCGCCGTCAACGTGGGCGACGAACTGGAGATCGTGGGCATCCGCGACACCCGCAAGACCACCTGCACGGGCGTCGAGATGTTCCGCAAGCTGCTGGACCGCGGTGAGGCCGGCGACAACGTGGGCGTGCTGCTGCGCGGCATCGACCGCGACGGCGTCGAGCGCGGCCAGGTGCTGTGCAAGCCCAAGTCGGTGAACCCGCACACCAAGTTCGAGGCCGAGGCCTATATCCTGACCAAGGAAGAAGGCGGCCGTCACACGCCGTTCTTCGCGAACTACCGCCCGCAGTTCTACTTCCGCACCACGGACGTGACCGGGACCGTCCGCCTGCCGGAAGGCACCGAGATGGTGATGCCGGGCGACAACCTGAAGTTCGAGGTCGAGTTGATCGCCCCGATCGCCATGGAAGAGAAGCTGCGCTTCGCCATCCGCGAAGGCGGCCGCACCGTCGGCGCAGGCGTCGTCTCCAAGATCATCGAGTGATGATCCCGCTGCGCCGCCCCGGCGGTTGCAGCAGCAAAGCCGACTGATCCTATGGAATGCCGCATCGAGAGCCGCCCTTCAGGGCGGCTCTTTTGCTATGTGGCCATGACCAAAAGTCGCGTTGACCGGCGGCCCGGTTCCAGCGACACTGGGATCTCAGGACAGGGTGAGATCAAGCTGATGTGCCAGATCTTTGCGGGGCAGCACCCGGATCGCTACGAGACCGTGACACGGCGCCTGCGCCTGAACGGGCAGTCGACCTCGATCCGGCTGGAGCGCGCCTTCTGGCATATCCTGGACCGCATTGCGGCGCGCGAGGGTGTCACCACGCCGGCCTTCATCTCCAAGCTGCATGCCGAGGTGCTGGAGCTGCATGGCGAGGCGCGCAACTTCACTTCGCTTCTGCGCTGCGCCTGCACGATCCATCTGGGCGAAGAGGACGTCATGCCAGCGGCCATCGCGGCCGAGTGATCGGAAAATTGCGCCTGTAGTAATCTGATACTACCCGGCCGCTCGCGCGATTTCCTAGGCTTGATCCATAAGGCAAGCAAGGGAGGCCCCGATGGCCAAGTACATCCACTCGATGATCCGCGTCCTGGACGAGGCGCGCTCGGTCGAATTCTATGACCGCTGCTTTGGGTTGAAGGTCGTCGAGCGGCTGGATTTCGACAGCTTCACGCTGATCTACCTTGCCAATGACGAGAGCGAGACCGAGCTGGAGCTGACGGTCAACAAGGGGCGGACCGAGCCCTATGACCTAGGCGATGGCTATGGCCACGTCGCCTTCTCGGTTCAGGATGTCGATACCCTGCATGCCAATCTGACGGCGGCTGGCCTGGCGCCGCGCAAGCTGGTGGATTTCGCGCCGGGCGGCGAGGTGATCGCGCGCTTTTTCTTCATCAAGGACCCCGACGGCTACGAGATCGAGGTCCTGCAGCGGGGCGGCCGCTACAAGTAATTCCCTTGTCGATCCCTTGGGGGAGGGGGCGGCACGGGCATAACAGGGAGGAGGAACCATGTCCCAACTGAAGAAACAGGGGCTGACCCGGCGTGCGCTGTTGTCGCGCGCCGTGGCGGCCGGAGCCTTGGCAGTGGCGGGTGCCGGCTTTGTCGCCGCGCCCGACGCGGCCTGGGCGGTCGAGGTCACCGCGATCAGCGAACACGAGATGGCAACGCTGCTGCAGATGGCCCGCGACATCTATCCGCATGACCGTGTCGGCGACCGCTTTTACGCCATCGCGGTCAAGGGCTATGACAGCCAGGACAGCAAGGCCATGGTCGCGGAAGGTGTCGCCGCGCTGGATGCCGCGGCACAGGCTGCGGGGTTCGACAACTATCTTGCGGCCGGTTGGGAGGATGACCGGGTCGCGATCCTGCGCAGCGTCGAGGACAGCGCCTTCTTCCAGACGGTCAGGGGCGGCTTGGTGACGGGCCTCTACAACCAGAAAGAGGTCTGGCCGATCTTCGGCTACGAGGGTGAGAGCTTCTCTCAAGGCGGTTACATCGACCGCGGCTTCGACGACATCGACTGGCTGTAAGGAGGCTCGGACCATGGCAACAGCAGCAAAATTCGATCTGAGCGACAATAATGTGGTCGTCATCATCGGCACCGGGGCGGGCGGCGGCGTCCTGGCCAACGAACTGGCGCAGAAGGGCGTCAAGGTCGTGGCCCTGGAGGCCGGCGGGCGTTACCTGCCCGAGGATTACATCAACGACGAATGGGAGAGCTTTGGCCAGCTTGCCTGGACCGATCCGCGCACGACCAGCGGCGACTGGCGGGTCGCCAAGGACTTCAGCGGGCTTCCGGCCTGGATCGTGAAGGCGGTCGGCGGCACGACAACCCATTGGGCCGGCGCCTCGATCCGCTTTCAGGAGCATGAATGGAAGGCCCTGACCACTTATGGCGCGGTGGAGGGGGCGAACCTGCTGGACTGGCCCATCGACGCGGCCGAGATGGCCCTATGGTATGAGAAGGCCGAGACCAAGCTGGGCGTGACCCGCACCGGCGACCGGGCCGGGCTGCCGGGGAACAACAACTTCAAGGTCTTCGAGGCCGGCGCCCGCGCGATCGGCTACAAGGAGGTCCATACCGGCAAGATGGCGATCAACAGCGCCGATTACGACGACCGCCCGGCCTGCCAGCAGACCGGCTTTTGTTTTCAGGGCTGCAAATGGGGCGCCAAGTGGTCGGCCGCCTATACCGACATCCCCAAGGGCGAGGCGACCGGCAACCTGGAGGTGCGTGACCATTCCCATGTCGCGCGCATCCTGCACAACGACCAAGGCCGCGTGACCGGCGTCGAGTATTTCGACAAGGACGGCAATTTGCAGATGCAGGCCGCCCGGATCGTGGCGGTGGCGGGCAACAGCTTTGAAAGCCCCCGCCTGCTGCTGAATTCGGCCAGCAGCATGTTCCCGGACGGGCTGGCCAACAGCTCGGGGCAGGTCGGTCGCAACTACATGCGGCACACGACGGGGTCGGTCTATGCGACCTTTGAAAAGCCCGTGCGGATGTGGCGGGGCACGACCATGGCCGGCATCATCCAGGACGAGGCGCGCCACGATCCGTCGCGCGGTTTCGTCGGCGGTTACGAGCTGGAGACGCTGTCCCTGGGCCTGCCCTTCATGGCCGCCTTCCTGGATCCGGGCAGCTGGGGCCGCGAATTCACCACCGCGCTGGACGCCTATGAATACACGGCCGGCCTGTGGATCGTGGGCGAGGACATGCCGCAGGAAACCAATCGGGTCACCTTGTCGGATGTCGAGGACAAGTTCGGCCTGAAGGTGGCGAATGTCGATTTCAGCGACCATCCGAACGACGTGGCCATGCGCAACCATGCCTATGCGCAGGGCCAGGCACTCTACAAGGCGGTGGGGGCGACGCGCACGCTGCCGACCCCGCCCTATCCCTCGACCCACAACCTGGGCACCAACCGCATGTCGGAAAAGGCCCAGGATGGCGTCGTGAACCGGTGGGGGCAGACGCATGACATCGCCAACCTGTTCGTGTCCGATGGCAGCCAGTTCACCACCGGCGCGTCGGAAAACCCCACGCTGACCATCGTGGCGCTGGCGATCCGCCAAGCCGACCATATCGCCCGCGAGATGTCGGCCGGGAACCTGTAAATGCGAAGGGCCGGCAGCGAATGCTGCCGGCCCTTCTAATTCATCTGCCATCCCGCAGGGGCGGGGGTATCAGCCCTCTGCCGCAGCCTGGTTCACGCCGCCTTCGGCGATGCGGGTCATGTGCTTGTCGCCGTCGCGGGTGTGGTCCAGGCATTCCTGCAGGGCCGCGCCATCCTCGTCCAGGCCAAGACGGTTGGCAAAGCTGCGCACGCAGCCATAGCCGGCAATCGCGTAATGGGTCAGGCGCTGGTACTGGGTGATGATCGAGGCGTCACGGGTGTCGTCGTCGCCGTACTGCGTCTCAAGCCCATGCTTGCGCGCCTCGGCCACCAGGCCTTCCATGCCCTTGCAATGTTCGCCGGTCGGATCGACGCCATGGTTGCTGCACAGTTGCGCCAGCGTTTCCATCCCACGGGCGATGCCCTGGTTGCCAGCAATCAGAGCCTCGGATAGCTCGCGCGAGGTGGCGGCGCGGCCCATTTCGGTGACAACGGGCATGGACTGCTTGCAGGCCGAATAGAGGTCCTTCAGTTGGTCCACATAGAGGTCTTTGAGCGAATTGATGGTCATCGGGACGCCTTTTCGTTGGGTGTTGGATTTGCTGTCTCTTCAACGCCGATCTGCCGCCGCCGTTCCAAGGCGGCCGAAAGATCACGGCCGCGCGGCTTGACTCTGGGGCAGGGGCGGGTGAGCACTTCGTCTCCCTTCCGGTTCCCAGCATGAGGCAGCGCCATGTTCGCCTGGTTCGAGCGTCGCATCGACCCCTATCCCGACCAGCCGCCCGCGATGCCGCCGCGGTCGCTGTGGCGTTTCGTCCTGCATTACAGCCGGGGCGCGCTGCCCTGGCTGGTGGCGCTGGCCATCGGTTCCGGCCTGATCGCCGTCATCGAGGTGATGCTGTTCGGCTGGCTGGGCGAGATGATCGACCGCCTGTCCGACACGCCGCGCGACCTGTTCTGGGCACAGGAGGGCCCGCGGATCGCGATCATGGCCGGGGTGCTCCTGGTCGTGATGCCGCTGCTGAACCTGGTCAGCACGCTGATCCTCCACCAGTCGCTGATGGGCAATTTCCCACAGCGAATCCGCTGGCAGGCGCATCGCTATCTGCTGCGCCAGTCGGTGGGCTATTTCCAGGATGAATTCGCGGGCCGGATCGCGCAGCGCCTGATGCAGACCTCGCTGGCGGTGCGCGAGGTCGCGATGAAGATCATGGACGTGGGCAGCTATGTCCTGATCTACTTCCTAGGCGCACTGGCGCTGGCGGCCAGCCAGGATTGGCGGCTGGCGGTGCCCTTCCTGCTCTGGGCAATCTCCTACGGGGTCATGCTGTGGCAGATCGTGCCCCGGCTTGGCCGCGTGGCGCAGGCGCAGGCCGATGCCCGCAGCGGCATGACGGGCCGGATCGTCGACAGCTATACCAACATCGCGACAGTCAAGCTGTTCTCGCATTCCGACCGGGAAGAACGCTGGATGCGCCACGGCATGGACCGGTTCCTGCAGACCGTCTACAGCCAGATGCGCCTGTCCAGCATCCAGGACATCACGCTGAACCTGATCAATGTCTGGCTGGTAGTGTCGGTCGCGGGGCTGGGGCTGTGGCTCTGGACGCAGGACCAGATCGCGGTGGGCGCGGTGGCCATCGCGGTGCCGCTGGCGCTGCGGCTGAACAACATGGCCCATTGGATCATGTGGGAATTTGCCGCGCTGTTCGAGAATATCGGCACCGTGCGGGACGGCATCACCAGCCTCGCCCTGCCACGCGAGGTGCGCGATGCGCCGGACGCGGTGCCGCTGCGCCCCGGTCCCGGTGCGGTGCATTTCGACCGCGTGACCTTCCGCTATGGCGGGATGGAGGGCGCGCAGCCCATGGCGGTGCTGGACGACCTGACGCTGCACCTGAAACCGGGCGAGCGGGTGGGGTTGGTGGGCCGCTCGGGCGCGGGGAAATCGACGCTGATCAACCTGCTGCTGCGGTTCCACGACATCGAGGGCGGGCGCATCACCATCGACGGGCAGGAGATCGGGCGCGTCACCCAGGACAGCCTGCGCGCGGCGATCGGCGTGGTGACGCAGGACAGTTCGCTGCTGCACCGCTCCGTGCGCGAGAACATCGCCTATGGCCGGCCCGACGCGACCGAGGATCAGATCCAGGCCGCCCTGCGCATGGCCGAGGCCGACGGTTTCGTGCCCGATCTGTCGGACAGCCAGGGGCGGCGCGGACTGGACGCGCATGTGGGCGAACGCGGGGTCAAGCTGTCGGGTGGCCAGCGCCAGCGCATCGCCATCGCGCGCGTGGCGCTGAAGGATGCGCCGATCCTGATCCTGGACGAGGCGACCAGCGCGCTGGACAGCGAGGTCGAGGCGGCGATCCAGTCGCGACTGGACGCGCTGATGCAGGGCAAGACGGTGATCGCGATCGCCCATCGCCTGTCCACCATCGCCGCGATGGATCGGCTGGTGGTGATGGATCAGGGTCGGATCGTGGAGCAGGGCACCCATTCCGAACTGCTGTTGCGGGGTGGACTTTACGCGCGGTTGTGGCAGCGCCAGTCGGGCGGATTTCTGGCAGCCGACGATCAGTTGCAGGAAACGGCCTGACAGGCGAACGGGTGGCCATGAGGATGACATGCAAACGGCCCCGGCATTGCGCCGGGGCCGTCTCGGTTCAGGATATCCCGATCACTGGGCCAGCAGGTCGCTGATCCGGCGAACCGAGGCGCGACGGTTCTCGCGGATGTCGCCTTCGGCGCGGATGCGCGGGAACTGCTCGCCATAGCCCTGTGTCACCAGATTTTCCGGCGGCACGTCAAAGTATTCGGTCAGGGCCAGGGCCACCGACTCGGCGCGACGGTCCGACAGGGCCAGGTTGTAGGCATCCGAGCCGACCGTGTCGGTGTGACCCTCGATCATGAAGATCTCTCGCGAGTTCTGGGTGATCGCGTCCTGCAGCACCCGGCCCAGCGACTGCAGCTGCTGTGCCTGGTCGGGACGGATCGCGGCCGAGCCGGTCTCGAAGGTGATCGCATCGATGTTCACCGGTGCCACCAGGGCCCGCACCTCGGGAATGTTGCGGATCTGCGACAGGGTGAAGCGGCGATCCACGTTCGCCTCCCGCTGCAAAGCGGCGCGCAGCGCATCCTCGTCCAGCGGGGCGGTGCCGGTCTGGACCTCGGCAGGAGCCGGCAGCTGGCGGACATCCACCGGCTGCACGTCGGCGGTGTCGTCGATCAACTGGGTCGTGGTTCCATCCGCCGAAACCAGCGTCCGGCGCAGCACCCGCAGGTCGGCGTCGCGGATCGTCACGACGCGGCTGCCATCCTCGCGGGTGACGATGGTGCGCGACGAGCCGTCGTCGAAGTTTTCGGTGGTCACGGTCGAACCCGGCTGGCGCAGCAGCGCGACCTCATCCTTGATGACCTCCTGGCTGCCATCGGCCCGGGTCACGACAACGCGATCCGGCGTGCTGAGGGCGACCTGACGGTTGTTGTTCAGCATCGACCCGACCGCCACGGCACCCAGGCCCAGCAGCAGCGCGCGGGTTAGGTCATTGCTGTCGTTATCGTCCCCGCTGTCGGCTTGGGCTTGCGTGGTCTGGCCGGTGGCGCCCGCCAGGGCATCACGCAGGTTGGTCGCGAAATCTTCCGAAGAGGACCGCGCGGTTTCCTCGGTCACCTGCTGCTGGGTCACCTCGCCTGTGCCTTCAGCAGCATCCAGCGCGGCCGCCGACACCGGCTCGGACGCTTGGGCCGCCTCGCGGGATGCCTCCGTCTCGCGGCTGTTCTCCTCGGCGGCGCGGACCACCAGCTCGCCCTTGTTGTTCACGCGGTACATCTGCGCCTCAACAGGGGCCAAGCGCAGTGCGCCGCGCTCGTTGCGCTCGACCACCACACCGCGCGGGGTGCTGGCGCGACCGCCGTTGGCACAAGGCATGGTACCGCCCGCAAGGCAGGTCAGCGAAGCGAGGGTCAGGCCCCCCGCCACCTCGTCGGCCAGAACCTCGGCCAAGCGCGGCATCTCACCTGCGCGGCGCTGTTGAAGATCGCCCTGCGCCAAGCGCAGGCTGTCGCCCGATGCGGCTTCGGCTTGGGCGGCAACCTCTGCTTCCGCTTCCGGTGCAGCCAATGTCTCCGCTTCGGCTTCGGGTTCAGCCGAGGCTTCTGTTTCGGCGGCTGCGGGTGCCTCCTCCTGAACGGGCGCATCAACTTCCGCAGCGGGTTCTTCGGTGGCGGCCTCGGTCTCTGTCACCGCCTCGGGCGCTGCTGCGGACTCGGGCGTCTGCGGCTTGCGCTGGGGTGCGGCGGAACTGACCGGCTCCTCCGGCAGCTCAGTCTGAGCTTCGACCTGATCCTCGACTGTACTATCTGCGTCGGCTTGGGCAGCAGCCTCCGGGGCGGCAGCAGCTTCAGCTGCAGGGGCGGCCTCAGCCTCAGCTCCGGTTTCCGCCTCAGCTTCCGCCTCCGCGGGGGCTTCGGCTTCGACAGAGGCATTTGCCGCCTCCTCGGCAGCCAGAGCGGCTTCCAACTCGCTGGTCTCGTCCTGCATCTCGGCCTCGGGGGCCTCTGCCGCGCCGGTTTCCTCGGTCATCGCCGCGTCGTCTGCCTGCAGCGCCTCGGCCTCGGCTCCGTCGGCGGCAGCCTCGGTTTCCTCCGCGGTCGCCTCCCCTCCATCGGCAGCGGCTTCGTCCTGGGCCTCTTCCACCGGCTCACCTTCGGGCAGCAGCAGCGGATCGGCAGGATCGGTAGCCTCGTCAGGCGTCGTCGCCTGAGCGAGGATCAGGGGTTGCTGTCCCGGCTGACGGGCGGATTGTTCGGGCAGAGAGAGCTCGGCCATGGCCAGTTGCGGCGCCAGCAGCGACAGGCAGGCGGCAAGGGCCGTGGTGTTGTGGATGATCCGGCGCATGGGAGACTCCTTATGGCGTGGGACGTGGTCCATCTTTGGCTGTTTAACAGGCACTTGTGGAAAGGGTTCCCCAAAAGACCGTGACCACTTCGTGATGCCCCGCGCCATTCGGCCGGATCTGGACGACCAGAAGCGCCGTACAACCCGACCCGGGGAGGGGCTGCCGACGATCACATCCTGCCGGAAACCAGACGTGATCTTGGGCCCACGGACTTCTGGCGACAAACGTGAAAATGCAAAAGGGGCGGATGCGGGTCCGCCCCTTTCTCAGGTTCTCAAAGATTTTCGGCAGGACGTCCTTGCCTCCGGAAGGTCAGACGCCCTCGCCGACAAATGCTTTCTCGACCACGAATTCCTTCGGCTCGGAATTGGCGCCCTCGCGCAGCCCCAGGTTTTCCAGCACGGCCTTCACGTCCACGTTGAAGGCCAGGCTGCCGCAGATCATCGCGCGATCCGTCTCGGGAGAGAAGGGCGGCAGGCCCAGATCGGCCAGCACCTTGCCCGAGGCGATGTTGTCGGTGATCCGCCCCATCAGCGGCGAGTCCTCGCGCGTGGTGGTGGGGTAATAGAGGAGGCGCTTGGCGAAATCCTCGCCGTAAAGCTCGCTCAGCAGCGGGTCGTTGCGCAGGTTCTGCACCAGCTCGGCCCCATAGGTCAGTTCCTCGGCGGTGCGGCAGGTGTGCATCATGATCACCTGCTCATAGCGCTCATAGGTCTCGGGGTCGCGCATCAGCGAGGCGAAGGGCGCGATACCGGTGCCGGTCGCCAGGAACCACAGCCGCTTGCCGGGCAGCAAGGCGTCCAGGACCAGCGTTCCCACCGGCTTGGGGCGCAGGATGATGTTGTCGCCCGGCTTGATGTGCTGCAGGCGCGAGGTCAGCGGCCCGTCCGGCACCTTGATCGAGTAGAATTCCAGCTCTTCGTCCCAGTTGGGCGAGGCGATGGAATAGGCGCGCAGGATCGGCTTGCCGTTGTCGTCGGGCAGGCCGATCATCACGAACTCGCCGGAACGGAAGCGCAGCGAGGCCGGGCGCGTCACCCGGAACGAGAACAGGCTGTCGGTCCAGTGCGTGACCGAGGTCACGGTCTGGGCGTCGGGAAGCACCTTCTTAGGGCCGGCGTCGGTCACGGGCAGGTCCAGCGTCATGAGAATTCCTCGTGTCTTCTAGTCGATGGGGCGGGGGGGCGAAAGCCCTCAGCCCGCAAGGGCGGCGCGATGGTCCCAGGCCTTCCAGTCCGCGCGGGCCAGCCACTGCTCCTGGGGCTGGCGCGCGGCGATGTCGGCGGCGACCTGAACCTCGTCAAAGCCGACGCGGCGCGCCATGGCATATTGGTCGGCAATCAACCGCCCCGTCGCCCGCAGGCGTCCGGTATAGCCCAGTTCGCGCAGCCGGCGGGCCAGCGAAAAGCCCCTCCCGTCGCTGAAGGAGGGAAAATCGATCGCGACCAGGTTGCGGTGCAGGTGGTCGACCAGCTGGTCCGGGGCGGTGTCCGGGGCCAAGGTGACCTCGGCCTCGGTGTCCAGCGGGTGAAAGCCGTCGTCGCGGGCCAGGATGGCTTCGCTGTTCAGCTGCGTGCTCATGCCGGAACCTTTCCGCGGACGATGCGTCCGCCAATGAAGTGAATGCCGCATTCGGACTTTTCGCGGCCGCGCCAGCGTCCCGCGCGGGGATCCTCGCCGGGGGCGACCTTCGAGGTGCAGGGCGCGCAGCCGATGGACGGATAGCCCTGCGCCACCAGCGGGTGCCGGGGCAGGGCGTTCTCGACCATGTAATCCTGCACGTCCTCGGGGCGCCAGTGCGCTAGGGGGTTGACGCGCAGCCGGGTCGGCGGCTCGGGTTCGAAGAACTCCAGGGCGGCGCGCTGGCCGTTCTGGAACCGCTTGCGCCCGGTGATCCAGGCGTCATAGCCCGACAACACGCGCTCCAGCGGCACGGTCTTGCGGAAATCGCAGCAGGCGTCGGGGTTCACCTTGTGCAGCGTCCCGTCGGGATCGTTGCGGGCGATTTCCTCGTCGCTGGCGGTGATGACCTGCACATTTGTCAGGCCCAGCTTGGCCGCGACCTGGCGCTGATAGTCCAGCGTCTCGGGAAACAGCATCTGCGTGTCGATGAACAGCACCGGCAGGCCCGGCGCGACCAGGCTGACCATGTGCAGCAGCACCACGGATTCCGCCCCGAAGGACGATACCAGCGACACCCGTCCCAGGTCGGGGTCGGTGACGGCGCGGCGCAGCACCTCGATGGCGGCATGGTGGCGGTAGCGGTCGTTCAACCGCTCCGCGCGTGTGTCCAGGTTGCCGTCAAGCATGGGCCGGTTCCGGATAAAGCGCCGCCTTGAACGGCGCAGGGCCAAGCCGCCGATAGGCGTCGATGAAACGCTCGGACGCGTCGGCCCGGACCTCCAGATAGGCGCGCAGCAGCCGGTCGATGGCGGGCACGACCTCTTCGGCGGGAAAACCCGCACCCGCGCGTTGGCCGATGGCCGGGATGTCATAGGCATCGCCGCCAAGCGTGATCTGGTAGTTTTCCACACCTGCCCGGTCCAGCCCCAGGATGCCGATATGGCCCAGGTGGTGGTGGCCGCAGGCGTTGATGCAGCCCGAGATGCGGATGTTCAGGTTGCCGATTTCCTCTTCCAGCCCGACCGAGCGGAAGTGGTCGGCGATCTCCTCGGCGATGGGGATCGAACGCGCGGTGGCCAGTGCGCAATAGTCCATGCCGGGGCAGGCGATGATGTCGCTGGTCAGGCCGGCATTGGCCGTGGCCAGCCCCGCATCGCGCAGCGCGGCATAAAGGGCCGGCAGGTCCGACTTGTGGACATGCGGCAGCGCCACGTTCTGGTCGTGCATGATCCGCAGGTCGTGGTGGCCGTAGCGCTCGGCCAGGTCGGCCAGCAGGCGCATCTGTTCGGCGCTGGCATCGCCCGGCGTCTGGCCCGGCGCCTTCAGCGTCACGATGGCGCTGGCATAGCCGTCGATGCGATGGGCATGCAGGTTCGTGTCCGTCCAGCTGCGGAAGCCGGGGTTCGCGGCACGCTCGGCCTCATAGCCGTCCACCGGCGCATTGCGGAAGGCCGGCGCGCGGAAGCGGTCCTTGAAGATCGCCAGCGCCTCGCGGTCGGCGCCGTTGAAGTCGCGGCGGCGCGCCAGGAATTCTTCCTCTATCTCGGCGCGCATGGTGTCCATGCCGCGCTCCATCACGGTGATCTTGATGCGGGCCTTGTACTTGTTGTCGCGGCGGCCGGACAGGTTGTAGGTCGCGATGATCGCCTCGACATAGGGCAGCAGGTCCTCTTCGGGCAGGAAGTCGCGGACCACCTGGCCCAGAAGGGGCGTGCGGCCCAGGCCGCCGCCGATCCAGACCTCGAATCCGGTCTTGCCGTCTTGTTCGACCAGGCGCAGGCCGATGTCATGGGCCGCGATGACGGCGCGGTCCTTCTTGCCGCCGGAAATGGCGATCTTGAACTTGCGCGGCAGGAACTGGAATTCCGCATGGTCGGTGGACCAGCTGCGCAGCAGTTCGGCATAGGGGCGCGGATCGGCCGCCTCGTCAAAGGCCGCGCCGGCAAAGGCGTCGGTGGTCACGTTGCGGATCGTGTTGCCGCTGGTCTGGATCGCGTGCATGCCGACGGCGGCCAGCGCGTCCAGCATATCGGGGATGTCCACCAGCTTGGGCCAGTTGTACTGGATGTTCTGGCGCGTGGTGAAATGGCCATAGCCCTTGTCCCATTTCTGGGCCAGCAGGGCCAGCGTGCGCATCTGGTCGGGGCTGATCGTGCCATAGGGAATGGCCACCCGCAGCATGTAGGCATGCAGCTGCAGATAGACGCCGTTCATCAGGCGCAGGGGGCGGAATTCCTCTTCCGTCAGGCTGCCGTCCAGGCGTCGTTCGACCTGGGCGCGGAACTGGTCCGCACGGTGGCGCACATAGTCGGTCTCGACAGGGCGAACATCAAACATGGGTAGTTTCCGTCTTCTGGGTCTCGGCTTGCCGATCAACCTGGATGCCGTGGAAATAGTTGGACGGGCCGCGCTGGCGGAAGGCCTCGCGGAAATGGGTCGGCTCGGGGCCGTTGGGGCCGCGCCGGGCCTCGATCAGATAGGGCCCGACGACCAGGTCCGCCTGACCGATGGCCTTCAGCAGCGCCAGTTCGGCGATGGCATCGTCCTCGAACAGGGTTGCCTTGCGCGGGTCCGGGGTCCAGCCCTCGTCGCACATCCAGACGTTATGTCCTTCGCGCAGATCGTTCGCAGTGATGACTCCGGGCTTTGCAGCCGTCGGGGTGAACGCTTTGCTCATGGTGCGGACCTCTTTCCTGATGCTCTCTATATAGAATTTCCTTCTGGATTCTTGCGAGTGGTCGGGCGAAATAAGGACGACGTGCACAAGGAGCCTGCGATGCCGGAACCAGTTTCCAGCCCAGAGGGGCCGGGGCAAACACCTGTCCGGCTGGACGAGGTGGACCGCAAAATCCTGTCCCTGCTGCAGGAGGATGCCAGCCTGTCGCTGGACCAGATCGCAGAGCGGGTCGGGGCCTCCAAGACCCCGGTCTGGAACCGGATCCGCAAGCTGCGCGAGGCCGGTGTGATCCGCCGGCAGGTGGCGATCCTGGACCCCGAGGCCCTGGGGCTGGAGGCCTGCTTTTTCGTCCTGGTGCGCACCAGTGAGCATGACAGGGACTGGGCGGGGCGTTTTCTCAAGGCACTGCGCGACCGGCCCGAGGTGGTTGAGGCGCACCGGCTGGCGGGCGACATCGACTATATCCTCAAGGTGCAGGTCCGCAACGCGCGGGCCTATGACCGCTTCTACCAGTCGCTGATCGGCGAGGTGAAGATCCACAATGTCACCGCGCTGCTGTCGATGGAGGAGATCAAGGCCTCCAGTGCGCTTCCCATCCCCGATGCCGGGCGCTAGGCCTCCGCGGGATTGCGTCGGCGGTTCTGATGGCTGCGGACCATGTGATCTGGCACAGGCCGACCTGCTCGACCTCGCGTTTCGTGCTGGCGGCGCTGCGCAATACAGGGGCCAAGGTGAGGGTCCGCGATTATGTGCGGCAACCGCCGGACGCTCAGGAAATCATGGGCGCGTTGGAGGCCTTGGGGATCGGGCCGCGCGGATTGCTGCGGCGGAAGGGCAAGGACCATGACCGGCTGGGCCTTTCGGAGCCGGGGCTGGACGACCAGCGCCTGATCGCCGCCATGGCCGAACATCCCCTGCTGATCGAGCGGCCGGTGGTCTTCGGGCCCCGTGGCGCCATCCTCTGCCGCCCGAAAGAGCGGATCTTCACGTTTCTTGCCCAAGGACAAGGCTGACCGCTGGACCAGGTCCCCCACCTTCCGGTGCTGCACCCGTGGCTGCAGGCAAGTGGCGGGACCGGGTTGCGTCCCGCCGGTCCGAAGGACGCAACCCACGGACCCACCGTGTGCGTTCTGCCGCGATGGGAATCATCACCGGCAGGGTGGGGTTATTCGTCCACGACGTTCAGGATCTTGGGCAGGGCCGGGCAGGGCAGCAGCTGGTTGCGGGCGACGTCGGCCAGGCTGTGGTTGTGCAGGAAGACATAGACATGCGCCGAAAGGCTTTCCCACAGCCGGTTCGACAGCGTCTGGGCCCGCGACCCCGAGATGCCGCCCGAGGCGCCGGCGCCGATATGCATCGCGCTGACGGTCTCGTCCACGGCTTCCAGGATCTCGGCGATGCGGATCGTCTCGGGCGTGCGGGCCAGGCGATAGCCCCCGCCGGGACCACGCACCGAGGCCACGAGACCCGCCCGCCTCAGCCGCACGAACAGCTGTTCCAGATAGGGAAGCGAGATGTCCTGCCGCTTGGAGATCTCGGCCAGCGAGGTCAGGTCGTCGCCCTTGGCGATCGACAGGTCGACCAGCGCAATGATGGCATAGCGGCCCTTGGTTGACAGTTTCATGGCCTGCGTCCCTCCATCCGCGCATTGCGGATCCTGCCTTGCATTGACGGCTGCCGTGGTCGCGCGCTATGCCCGGCCAGCATGTTCCTTGCCAAGCCTGCGCCGGCTGCCCAGATATTCCGTCTAGAAGCCGCGCGCGCACGCGTCAAGAAACCCGACAAGCCCTGTGAAGGACAACCATGCCCGAGCTGATTTTTCCCGGCCCCGAAGGCCGCCTCGAAGGCCGTTACCATCCCCAGCCCGGCAAGCCCGACGCCCCCATCGCCATCGTGCTGCATCCGCATCCGCAATATGGCGGGACGATGAACAACCGGGTCGTCTATAACCTGCATTACGCCTTTCACAAGATGGGCTTCACCGTGATGCGCTTCAACTTCCGGGGCGTGGGCCGCAGCCAGGGAGAGTTCGACCAGGGCATCGGAGAGCTGTCGGATGCCGCCTCCGCGCTGGATTACCTGCAGGCGATGAACCCGAATTCCAAGCATTGCTGGGTCGCGGGCTTCAGCTTTGGCGCCTGGATCGGGATGCAGCTGCTGATGCGGCGCCCCGAGATCACCGGCTTCATCAGCGTGGCGCCGCCGGCGAACATGTATGATTTCAGTTTCCTGGCGCCGTGCCCGTCCTCGGGGTTGATCGTGAACGGCACGGCCGACCGGGTGGCGCCGCCCAAGGACACGCATGCGCTGGTGTCCAAGCTGCGCGAGCAGAAGGGGATCACCATCACCCATGAGGAGATCGAGGGCGCGGATCACTTCTTCCGCGACGACGAAACCCACATGAAGCCGATGATCGACCTGGTCCAGGGCTATGTCCGCCGCCGCCTGACCGAGAACACCCGCTGAAGAAGGGCACCGGGGCGCGTGCCCCGGCCCGCTGCCCCGGCGACTGAAAGGAAAGGCCCGGTCATGCTGGATCAGGCGGTTGCATTCCTGTGCGAGGCGGATCGGCTGAAGTCGGTCCAGCGCGCCAATGTGCTGATGGACCTGTCGCGCCCCGAGAACAGCGCCGAGCACAGTTGGCACGTGGCGCTCTACGCGATGGTCTTCGGGGCCAGCGACCGCGCGATCGCCATGATCCTGGTGCATGACCTGGTCGAGATCGACGCAGGGGACCAGCCGATCCATCTGGACCACGATGCCGCCGCGCTGCGGCTGGCCGAGGAGGCGGCCGCAGGCCGAATCTTTGGCCTGATGCCCGAGGGCGCGGCGCTGGCGGATCTTTGGCGGGCCTTCGAGGCCGCCGGCTGCGATGACGCCCGCATGGCCAAGCGCATGGACCACATCCAGCCGCTGTTCCAGGTGTTGCAGGCGGGAGCGCCGCTGCCCGATCATGTGGAGATCGTCCGCGCGAACCTGGAACGCGGCCGGGCCGCCCGGATGGTGCGGGAATGGCCGGATGCCGCCGCCGCTGCGCGGAACCTGCTGGCGCAGCAGGGGCTGCCCGACAGCGATCTGGGGCGACGGCTGGCCTTTCTGGCCGAGGCGGACGGGCTGAAGTCGGTCCATCGGGCGAACACGCTGATCGACGGCTCGCGCCACGAGAACAGCGCCGAGCACAGCTGGCATCTTGCGCTCTATGCGCTGGTCCTGGCGCCGCTGGCGGGGCCGGGAGTCGATATCGGCCGGGTCATCCGGATGCTGCTGATCCACGATCTGGTCGAGATCGACGTGGGCGACGTGCCGCTGCATTCCGCCGGAGGTCAGGCCCATGGCTCGGCCGCGATCCAGCAGGCGGAAGCGGCCGCCGCGCGCCGGATCTTCGGGCTGCTGCCGGACGGACAGGCGGCCGAATTCCTGGCGCTTTGGCAAGAGTTCGAGGCGGTCGAGACGCCCGACGCGACCTTTGCCAAAGGCCTGGACCGCTGCCAGCCGGCGATCCAGAACCTGCAGGCCGGTGGGGCGGGATGGCTCCGTTACGACGTGACGCTGGCCCAGCTGGAGATGCGGGTCGGGACTTGGGTCGATGCGGCCTCGGCCGAACTCTGGGCCTGGCTCTCCGGTCGCCTGTCTGCGCATTTCTCCAGCCGGTAGGGCAATGCCGCATCGCCTCAGGCCACCAGCGGCTGGCCCTTGGCGGCGTGCCGGATGACCAGGCGGCGCAGCTTTGCGCCTGTGCCGAAGGGGCGGGCCGAGGGTGGCGCGGCCTCGGGCTGCAGCAGGGCAGGCAACAGCGCCTGGATCTCGCGCAGCGCCTTGCCGTTCAGGGCATGCAGCGCCTGGACGCCGGGATAGAGCGATTCAGCCTCGGCCCCGTTGGCGATCAGGATCTCGTGGCGGTCGAAGAGCAGGTGATGATAGGTCACCGCCTGGCACCGGTCGTCCACCTCGACCCCCTCCAGCGCAAGCAGTTGCTTGGCCGGCGCCAGCAGTTCCCGCGTGCCGAACATCCGCTGCGCGATCGCCGACCGGACCAGGATGCGGTGCTGGGGCGAAACGGTCAGCGGGGAATGGGGGATGCCGGGGCCCAATGCGCCTGCCGCGATGCGCACCGGCCGCAAACGCGGGGCGGCGGCCAGGTCCACCTGGTCCAATTGGCTTGACCCGCACCACCGCAGCGGCTGATAGCCGCTGTCGCGGGTCCAGATCAGGTCGCCCGGGGCCAGGGTTTCGACGGGACGGTCCCCGTCGATCGTCCGGATCATCGTCCCGCCGGCATAGCAGACGATCTCCACATCCATGATCTTGGGGCTGAAGGACACGGTCGCGGCATAGGTGTTGGCGTCCCTGGGGGTGACCGAGAGGATCCTGACCGATCGCAGTGCGGTGATGTCCTCCCATTCGGCGACGTTCTGCGCGGTCGGGCGCAGGAAGATGTCGCCGCTGGCCATCTGGATCAGCGCGCCCGTTCGTTCCACCTGGCTGCCGTCGCCCAGGGTCACCCGATAGGTTGCGCTGAAGAGGCCCGTGATCTGGCTGTTGACACGGCTGCCGTCCGTCGGGCGCAAGAAGGTCATCGGGCTGGGGCCGTAGGGGTTGTTGTTGTAGGTGGTCGCAAAGGCCCTGGTGCTGGTGCCGTTGACGGTGATGCTGCGCGTGGTGCCGGAGACGGTGACGGCTTCGATCTGGTTGGGCCCCGTCGCGCCATAGCCGACAAGATGCTCGGCCTCGGTGGCCGTGGCGGGGGTGGTCGGGGTCATGTTGGCCTGTGGCTGGTTGCCGAACCAGAGCCAGGTGACATCGGTCATGGGAGCCTGCCGGGGAAAATGGAGTTCGTGAAGCGAGTGCTGTCAGTTACGCCCCTTGTGCCGGAGCGGGCAAATTGCCTTTGCGGACATTTTGACCGAACGGCCGTAAGCAAAGCCGCCATTTGGCCAAGGGACCGGGAGAGGGACGGCCCCCGCCGGCACAGCGTCCCCGGTTGGCATACAATCGCATACCGTCTTTCCTTCACGGCCTGATCGGGCTATAGGCGAGCATCCGAATCCAACGCCAAAGGGGGCCCCCATGTCGAAGATCAAGGTCGCAAATCCCGTCGTCGAGCTCGACGGCGACGAGATGACGCGGATCATCTGGGACTTCATCAAGCAGAAGCTGATCCTGCCCTATCTGGACATCGACCTGAAATACTACGACCTGGGCATCGAGGAGCGTGACCGCACCGACGACCAGATCACCATCGACGCGGCCGAGGCGATCAAGCTGCACGGCGTGGGCGTCAAATGCGCGACCATCACCCCCGACGAGGCGCGGGTCGAGGAATTCGGCCTGAAGAAGATGTGGCGCAGCCCGAACGGCACGATCCGCAACATCCTGGGCGGCGTGATCTTCCGCGAGCCGATCATCTGCCAGAACGTCCCGCGCCTGGTGCCGGGCTGGACGCAGCCGATCATCGTCGGCCGCCATGCCTTCGGCGACCAGTACCGCGCCACAGACTTCCGTTTCCCCGGCAAGGGCAAGCTGACGATCAAGTTCGTGGGCGAAGACGGTGAGACGATCGAGCACGAGGTCTTCCAGGCCCCGTCCTCGGGCGTGACCATGGCCATGTACAACCTGGACGATTCGATCCGCGATTTCGCGCGGGCGTCGATGAACTATGGCCTGTCGCGCGGCTACCCGGTCTATCTGTCGACCAAGAACACCATCCTCAAGGCCTATGACGGCCGCTTCAAGGACCTGTTCCAGGAGGTCTACGAGGCCGAGTTCGAGGACCAGTTCAAGAAGGCCGGCATCCATTACGAGCACCGCCTGATCGACGACATGGTCGCATCGGCGATGAAATGGTCGGGCGGCTATGTCTGGGCCTGCAAGAACTATGACGGCGACGTGCAGTCGGACACCGTGGCGCAGGGTTTCGGCAGCCTTGGCCTGATGACCTCGGTCCTGATGACGCCGGACGGGAAGATCGTGGAATCCGAGGCCGCCCACGGCACCGTCACGCGCCACTATCGCGAGCACCAGAAGGGCAACGCGACCTCGACCAACTCGATCGCGTCGATCTTTGCCTGGACGGGCGGCCTGAAGCACCGTGCCAAGCTGGACGACAACGCCCAGCTGCTGAACTTTGCCGAGACGCTGGAGCGCGTCACCGTGCAGGCGGTCGAGGATGGTCACATGACCAAGGACCTGGCGCTGCTGGTCGGCCCGGACCAGAAGTGGCTGACCACGATGGGCTACCTGGAAAAGGTCGACGAGTACCTGAACAAGGCGCTGAACTAATCGCAGGGGGCCGGGCATTTGCCCGGCCCTTTCGCCTTTGGCGAGGGTTTGGACAAAGAGGAAGCCATTTCTCCGTTGTTCAGATACCCTTGGGGCATCGCCGCAAGGCGATGGGGGCAGCGCCCCCTTTCTTTGGCGCGCCGGCTGCGCTAAGGGCAAGGCGTCCCCAGACAGGAGCCACGCTGATGAAAGCCGCCGTCGTCACCTTCCCCGGATCGAATTGCGACCGCGACCTGGCCGTCGCGCTGGAACAGGCGGGGGCTCAGGTCTCCCGTGTCTGGCACAAGGACAGCCGCCTTCCCGAAGGCGTGGATCTGGTCGCGGTGCCGGGTGGATTTTCGTTCGGGGACTACCTGCGCTGCGGCGCCATCGCGGCGCAGTCGCCCATCGCCGCGGCGTTGAAGGCCCATGCCGAGCGGGGCGGCTATCTGCTGGGGATCTGCAACGGGTTCCAGGTGCTGACGGAACTGGGGCTGCTGCCCGGCGCGCTGATGCGCAACACCGGGCTGACCTTTGTGTGCAAGCCCGCGGCCCTGCGCGTCGGCACCGCCGACAGCGCTTTCACCTCCGGCTATGCCCTGGGGCAGACGATCTCGGTTCCCGTCGCCCATCACGACGGCAACTACCAGATCGGGGCGGAGGGACTGGCGACGCTGCGTGACCAGGACCGGATCGCCTTTACCTATGCGCCGGCGCTGAACGGCTCCGTGGGCGACATCGCCGGCATCCTGTCCGAGAATCGCCGCGTCCTTGGCATGATGCCCCACCCGGAACGCGCGGCCGATCCGGCCACCGGCGGCACCGACGGTGCGGCGCTGTTCCGGGGGCTGGTGGGCTCTCTCGTGCAGGCCTGACTTGAGCCTGCGCGGCGTTCGCCGTAGATTGCCGCCCGCGATCCCAGTGGATGGACCCGTGCTTGGACGATGACGAGCATATCGAGGACAGGGCGGAGCGGCGGCGCGGCGTAGGCGCCCGGCTGTACAATCCATGGTGGCTGCGGGCCACCGTCGTGCTGATCTTTGTCACCGCCCTGGGGTCGATCTGGGGCACCAATGCCTGGCTGACGGATCGGTTCTCCGAAAACACCCGGGTGCGGTCGGAACTGCGTCTGGCGCTCTATACCGGCAACCTGATGTCGGAATTGCAGCGCAATTCGGTGGTGCCGCTGCTGTTCGCGCGCGACCCGGCGCTGATCTCGGCGCTGAACGGGAATGATTTCTCGACCACCTCGGCCCGGCTGATCGCGGCGCAGAAGGAAATCGGCGCCGCCTCCATCCGGCTTCTGGATGCCTCGGGCCGGGTGGTGGGCTCGACCGACCGCTACCTGATCGGCACCAACAGCGTGGCGGCGCCCTATTTCGTCGAGGCGCTGCGGTCGCGCGACACGGTCTTCACCGTGTCCGAAATGCCGTCGGGCGCCCATGAATTCGCCTATTCCCGTGCCATCCTGTCCGAGGGCAGGACCTTGGGCGTGATCGTGGTGGGCGCGGACCTGACGCGGCTGGAGCGGTCCTGGGCCGGCATCTCGGACGCGGTGGCCGTGACCGACAGCGAAGGGACGATCATCCTGTCGACCGAGCCGCGCTGGCGCGGGCTGACCCTGCCGCAGGCGCTGGCCGTGCGTTCGGCCCCTTCGGCGATCCAGCGGGCCTTCCAGGTGACGGCTGACTGGACCTCCAGCCCGGCCGACGCCTATGTCCAGGGCCGGGCCGTGATGCGGTCCGAGGCGCGGGTTCCGTTCCGCGGCTGGCGGATGATCAGCTTCACCGCCTACAGCAGCGTGCGCGAGCGGGTGAACGCGATCCTGGCGCTGCAGATCATGGGCTTTGCGATCCTGCTGGCCGGCGCCTTCTGGATGCTGTCGCGCCGCGCCCGGATGCAGTCCGTGGCCTATATGCGCGAATCAGCGGACCTGCGGGCGCTGAACGCCCGCCTGACCCGCGAGATCGCCGAGCGCGAGCGCGTACAGAAGGAGCTGCGCGTGGCCGAGCAGACCATGCAGCAGTCTTCCAAGCTGGCCGCCCTGGGCGAGATGTCGGCCGGCGTCAGCCACGAGCTGAACCAGCCCTTGGCGGCGATGAAGACCTATCTAGCGGGCGCGCGCCTGCTGCTGCAGCGCGGCCGTCCCGAGGAGGCGCTTTCCAGCTTTCAGCGCATCGATGACCTGATCGACCGGATGGGCGCGATCACCCGGCAGCTGAAGTCCTATGCCCGGAAGGGCGGCGAGGCGGTGGAGCCGGTCGACCTGCGCGCCGCGGTCAGCAGCGCGCTGACCATGATGGAGCCGCAGCTGCGCACCCGGACCATCCGCATCATCCGCAACGTCCCGCGCGAGCGGGTGATGGTGCTTGCGGACCGCATCCGTCTGGAGCAGGTTCTGATCAACCTGCTGCGCAACGCGGTCGATGCCGTGCGCGACCGGCGCGAGGCCACCATCGAGATCTCGGTGGAGGCGGCGGCTCACGCCTATGTGTCCGTGCGCGACAACGGCCCCGGTGTATCGGATCTGGAAAAGCTGTTTGAACCTTTCTGGACCACCAAGAAGCCCGGAGAGGGCACCGGGCTGGGGCTGGCGATCTCGTCCACGATCGTGGCCGACTTTGGCGGCCGGCTGACCGCGCATAACGAAATCGAAGGCGGCGCGGTCTTCCGCGTCGAGCTGCCGTTGCACCGTCCCGGACAGCCCCGGCAGTCGCTGGCGGCGGAATGACAGTACACGAGAGGATCAGAGAATGTCCCGAAAGCTGAAGATCGCGATTGTGGATGACGAACCGGACATGCGGGAATCGATCAGCCAGTGGCTGGTCCTGTCCGGTTTCGAGACCGAGACCTTTGCCAGCGCCGAAGACGCGCTGAAGGTGATCGGGCCGGACTGGCCGGGCGTGGTGGTCAGCGACATCCGCATGCCGGGGATGGACGGCATGGCATTCCTCAAGCGGCTGATGGGGCTGGACAGCAGCCTGCCCGTCATCATGATCACCGGCCATGGCGACGTGCCGATGGCGGTCGAGGCGATGCGCATCGGCGCCATGGATTTCATGGAAAAGCCCTTCAACCCCGACCGCATGACGCAGCTGGCCAAGAAGGCCACGCAGATGCGCCGGATGACGCTGGACAACCGTGCTCTGCGCCGCGATCTGTCCGAGGGCCAGCAGGTCATGTCCAAGCTGATCGGCGCCAGCCCGGTGATGGAGCGGCTGCGCGAGGACATCCTGGACCTGGGCCAGGCCGACGGGCATGTGCTGATCGACGGCGAGACGGGGACCGGCAAGACGCTGGTGGCCCATGCGCTGCATGCGGTCGGGCCGCGGGCCTCCAAGAAGTTCGTGCCCGTGTCCTGCGCGGCCTATAATGACGAGGCGCTGTCGGCGCGCCTGTTCGGGCCGCTGGAGGACGGGCTGCCGGCCGTCGAGGAGGCCCGTGCGGGCACCCTGTGCCTTGAGGATGTCGAGGCGCTGTCCGAGGCGTTGCAGGCGCGGCTGCTGGCCTTCATCAGCGAACAGGGGACGCCCGCGGAAACCCGGATCATCGCGATCAGCAATGCGCGGGGCGAGGGGCGCCGGGCCGAGGATTCGCTGCGGCCCGACCTCTTTTACCGCCTGTCCGCGCTGAAGATCACCCTGCCGCCGCTGCGCGCGCGGGGCGAGGATATCCTGGCGCTGTTCACCCGCATGACCGAGCAGTTCAGCGAGGAATACGGCTGCGAGCCCCCGCAGGTCAGCGCGCAGGAGGCCGCCCAGCTGCTGCAGGCGCCTTGGCCCGGCAACATCCGCCAGCTGATCAACGTGGCGGAACGCGCTGTGCTGCAGAACCGGCGCGGGTCGGGGTCGATCGCCTCGCTGCTGATGGCGGATGGAGAGGACAACCAGCAGGCCACCACGACCGAAGGCAAGCCGCTGAAGGAATATGTCGAGAGCTTTGAGAAGATGCTGATCGACAACACCATGCGCCGCCACAAGGGCAGCATCGCCAGCGTCATGGAGGAGCTGTGCCTGCCGCGGCGGACGCTGAACGAGAAGATGGCCAAATACGGGTTGCAGCGCGGCGATTACCTGTAACGGCCCGCAGCCCAGGGGCGGGCCCGAAACCCGGAGGCAGGCAGGCTGCCCCCGGGCTGTCCCTGCGGTCCTACTCGATACATAGGCACAGGAAAAACAGACCGCAGTTCGGACGATCGGCCAGATCGGAAAACGGGCTCGCGCGCGCAGCACGGGCTACTCTTGAAGCACAAACTGAACGATCGAGCCGGTTCATCCGACAAGCACCGGCTTGAAAAACCGGGCGCCCCGCGCTCAGGAACCGCGCGGCACCCGTCTTTCGACGCCGGACCCCAAGATGGGGCAGGTAAGGAGCATGGCATCCACGATTCTGCCCGGTCCCTGGGATCGTTATACGTGCAACCAGAAGGGGTGTCCAACTACCTATTGGTGTAGTTTGGATCATTATCTGCATGAATAATATACGAAAAACTGCAGTCTCTGCAAATTATCCTCTTTCCGACACCATCGCGTGCAAGCTAATTTGAACCCGGCTTACCAGTTGCGGAGAAACCGGGTGGGGATTATCCCCGCGAGGATCACCGAAAGGCAGTCCGACATGACCGTTTCGCCCCAGAACAAGCTTCATCCCCGCACTCAGGCCGTGCACCACGGCACGCGCCGCAGCCAGTATGGCGAGATGGCCGAAGCGATCTTCCTGACCCAGGGCTTCGTCTATGACAGCGCCGCCCAGGCCGAGGCGCGGTTCCAGGGCACCGGCCCGGACGAGTTCATCTATGCCCGCTACGGCAATCCGACCAGCCGCATGTTCGAGGATCGGATCGCCGCGCTGGAGGGGACCGAGGACGCCTTCGCCACCGCCAGCGGCATGGCCGCCGTCAACGGCGCGATGTTCGCGATGTGCAAGCCGGGCGATCACGTCGTGGCGGCGCGGGCGCTGTTCGGGTCCTGCCTTTACGTTCTGGACCTGCTGGCCCGGTTCGGGGTCGAGGTCAGCTATGTCGACGGCACCGACCTGGACCAGTGGGCGGCGGCGATCCGTCCCGGCACCCGCGCGGTGTTCTTTGAAAGCGTCTCGAACCCGACGCTGGAGGTGATCGACCTGAAGGCGGTGGCCGACCTGGCCCATGCGGCCGGCGCGACGGTGGTCGTGGACAACGTCTTTGCAACCCCGGTCTTTTCCAAGGCGGTCGAGCAGGGGGCCGATGTCGTCGTCTATTCGGCGACGAAGCATATCGACGGCGGCGGCCGCGCCCTGGCCGGCGTGATCTGCGGCACGCGGCAGTTCGTGCGCGAGGTAGCCGAACCCTACCTGAAGCATACCGGCGGGGCGATCAGCCCCTTCCACGCCTGGATCATGCTGAATGGGCTGCAGACCATGGACCTGCGCGTGCGCGCGCAGGCGGATGCGGCCGCCACCATCGCGGCGGCCCTGCACGGCCATCCGCGCCTGTCGCGGGTCATCTATCCGGGCCTGCCGGACCATCCCCAGCACGACCTGGCGATGCGGCAGATGGGGTCGGGCGGCACCATGATCGCGATCGAACTGGCCGAGGGCAAGGACGCTGCCTTTGCGGCCCTGGACCGTCTGCAAATCATCCGGATCTCGAACAACCTGGGCGACGCCAAGTCGATCGTCACCCATCCCGCCACGACCACCCATCAGCGCCTGTCGGAGGCCGACAAGGCGCATCTGGGGATTACGCCGGGACTGCTGCGCATCTCGGTCGGGCTGGAACATGCGGCCGACCTGACCGCCGACCTGATGCAGGCGCTGGAAGGGTGATGATGGGCCGCACCCCGCGACAGGCACAGGACCGCCCGCGCCCGGCGCGCGGCGGTGTCATCCTCCCCTGCGAGGTGCGGCTTCCGGGCCTGTTGTTCCGGGATGACATTTTCAGCAGCGCCCCCTATATCAGTCACCGCCAGAGCCGGAGGCCATCATGACCGAGATTCGTCCCCTGACCGCAGCCTATCCCGCCCTTCTTCGTCACTATGACGCGGATTTCCGGGTGGACGACGCCTACAAGGCCGGATTGCCGGATCTGCAGAACGGGCCCGCCAGCCTGATCATCGGCGCCCGTGCGCCCATCCAGCATGTGGGGATCTCGAATTTCCGGTTGCCGATCCGCTACCTGGCCCGCGAGGGCGGCGAGATCGCGCTGGAAACCAGCGTCACCGGCACGGTCAGCCTGGAGGCCGACCGCAAGGGCATCAACATGAGCCGGATCATGCGGTCCTTCTATGGCCATTCCGAGCATCAGTTCAGCCTGTCCGTCCTCGAGGCGGCGCTGGAGGATTACAAGACGGACCTGGACGCCCTGGATGCCCGCATCCAGATGCGGTTCTCCTATCCGATGAAGGTGGCCTCGCTGCGTTCGGGCCTGTCGGGCTGGCAATATTACGACATCACGCTGGAGGTCATCGAACAGGCGGGCACCCGCCTCAGGGTGATGCACCTGGATTACGTCTATTCCTCGACCTGCCCCTGTTCGCTGGAACTGTCGGAACATGCGCGCGAGACACGGGGCCGTCTGGCCACGCCGCATTCGCAGCGTTCGGTGGCGCGGATCTCGCTGGTGATGGACGGCCCCGAGCGCGTGTGGTTCGAGGACGTGATCGAGCTGTGCCGCCGTGCGGTGCCCACCGAGACGCAGGTGATGGTCAAGCGCGAGGACGAACAGGCCTTCGCCGAGTTGAACGCCGCCAACCCGATCTTTGTCGAGGATGCGGTGCGGGCCTTTGCCGCGCAGCTGCTGGCCGATCCGCATATCGGCGATTTCCGCGTCGTGGCCAGCCACCAGGAATCGCTGCATTCCCATGACGCGGTCAGCCTGCTGACCAGCGGGCCGACCTTTGCGCAGAACTCGCTGGACCCGGGGACCTTCGCCGGCCTGCGCGCCTGATCCGCGCCCGGGGATGCGGCGGCCTGTGCCGCGACCTGCGTGATAATTGCGGGCCGTGGCACAAGGCCGGAACGGATAGGGAACATCGGGCTTTCCTTGTGAGGCCCGTCTGCCTATGTTGGCGGGATGGAGCATTTCGACGATTCCGATGATCTCGTGCGTGTCCCGCTGTCGCAGCGGGCCATGTCGGCACGTCCCGCAGCCTATCTGGAGGGGCTGAACGCCGCGCAGCGGGCGGCTGTCGAGGCGCTGGACGGCCCAGTCCTGATGCTGGCAGGGGCGGGCACGGGCAAGACCCGCGCCCTGACCACCCGGATCGCGCATCTGCTGATGCTGGGGCGGGCGCGGCCGGGGCAGATGCTGGCGGTGACCTTCACCAACAAGGCCGCGCGCGAGATGAAGGACCGGATCGCCCGCCTGCTGGGCGAGACGGTCGATGGGATGCCTTGGCTGGGCACGTTCCACTCGATCAGCGTCAAGATCCTGCGCCGCCACGCCGAGCTGATCGGCCGCGAGGGGCTGCACCTGAAGCCCAGTTTCACCATCCTGGACACGGACGACCAGATCCGCCTGCTGAAGCAGCTGATCTCGGCCGAGAACATCGACGAAAAGCGCTGGCCCGCCCGGCAGCTGGCCCACCTGATCGACGGCTGGAAGAACCGCTGCCTGACGCCCCCGAACCTGCCACGCGGCGAAGGCGAGGCCTTTGATGGCCGGGGGGGCAAGCTCTACGCGGCCTATCAGGACCGGCTGCTGACGCTGAATGCGGTCGATTTCGGCGACCTCCTGATGCATTGCGTGACACTGTTCCAGGCGCATCCGGACGTGCTGCGCCAGTGGCAGGACCGCTTCCGCTATATCCTGGTGGACGAATATCAGGACACGAACGTCGCCCAGTACATGTGGCTGCGGCTGCTGGCGCAGTCGCATCGCAACATCTGCTGCGTGGGCGACGACGACCAGTCGATCTATGGCTGGCGCGGGGCCGAGGTCGGCAACATCCTGCGCTTCGAGAAGGATTTTCCGGGCGCCGAGGTGATCCGGCTGGAGCAGAACTATCGTTCGACCCCGCAGATCCTGGGCGCGGCCTCGGGGCTGATCGCGGCGAACCGGGGGCGGTTGGGCAAGACGCTGTGGACCGATGCCGAACCCGGCGACAAGGTGCGCCTGATCGGGCACTGGGACAGCGAGGCCGAGGCCCGCTGGATCGGCGAGGAGATCGAGACCTTTCAGGGCGGCCATCGCGCCAGCCTGGGGCGCGTGAGCCTGAACGACATCGCGATCCTGGTGCGCGCCAGCCACCAGATGCGGGCCTTCGAGGACCGCTTCATGACGATCGGCCTGCCTTACCGGGTCATCGGCGGCCCCCGCTTTTACGAGCGGCAGGAGATCCGCGACGCGATGGCCTATTTCCGGCTGGTCGTGTCGCCCGAGGACGACCTGGCCTTCGAGCGGATCGTGAACACCCCCAAGCGCGGCCTGGGCGACAAGGCGTTGCAGACCATCCAGATGGCTGCCCGGCAGAACGGCGTCAGCCTGCTGGAGGGCGCCAAGATCGCGGTCGACGAGGGCCATCTGGGCGGCAAGGGCCTGGCCAATCTGCGGGCCTTCGTGGCGCTGATCGGGCGCAGTCATGGCGATGTGCTGGCCGGCAGCCCGCATGTGGCGCTGGCAGAGCATCTGCTGGACGAATCCGGCTATACCGCCATGTGGCAGAACGACAAGTCGCCTGACGCGCCGGGGCGGCTGGACAACCTCAAGGAACTGGTCAAGGCGCTGGAGGAGTTCGAGAACCTCCAGGGGTTCCTGGAACATGTTGCGCTGGTCATGGACCGTGACGACGGCGATCAGGCCGAGCAGGTCAGCATCATGACCCTGCACGGGGCCAAGGGGCTGGAGTTTCCGGTCGTCTTCCTGCCGGGATGGGAGGACGGGCTGTTCCCCAACCAGCGCGCCATGGACGAACAGGGCACCAAGGGCCTGGAGGAGGAGCGGCGGCTGGCCTATGTTGGCATCACCCGGGCGGAACGCCTGGCCACGATCAGCTTTGCCGGCAACCGCCGCATGTATGGCCAGTGGCAATCCAGTCTGCCGTCGCGTTTCGTGGACGAGCTGCCCGAGGAGCATGTCGAGGTGCTGACGCCTCCGGGCCTTTACGGTGGCGGCTATGGCGCGGCCATGGCCTCGGCCGGCAGCACGCGCATGGACGAACGCGTCGCCAAGGCCGATGTCTATGCCTCGCCCGGCTGGAAGCGGATGCAGGCGCGGGCGGCGGAACGGCGGGGGCCGGTCCATCGCACGCCGGTCACCATCGACGCGGCCCCGGCCGCCCGCTTCAGCGTCGGCGACCGCGTCAGCCATGCCAAGTTCGGCGAAGGTCAGATCATGGGCATCGCCGAGGACACGCTGACCGTGCAGTTCGAGACAGGCTTCAAGAACATCAAGGCCGCCTATGTTCAGCCGGCCTGCGGCGGGGATGACGTGCCCTTCTGATCGCTGCGGCGCTTCAGCCGCGCCGCGATGCTGCGGGGGGCGGCGGCGGCCCGGCGCAGGGCTTCGGCATATTCGGCGTCGATGTCCAGGTCGGGGTGATCCTCGGCCAGGCGCAGCAGCCGAAAATGGATCTGCGCCACGCGTTCGTAGTAATCGACGAAGGCATAGTTGATCGCGGCCCCGGTGGCGGCCCCCAGGACCGGGACGGCTTGCGCCCCCAGCTTGGTGGTCAGCCGCGCGGCAAAGCTGCCGGCAAAGCGAGAGATCAGGGCCGAGACGGCCTGCCCGTTGGTCAGCACTCGGTTGGCCAGGAAAGACTTGGCAGCCGCGTCGCCATCGGCACCGGGTTCCCCGAACTGAAAGACGGCCAGGCATTCCAGCCGCACCTGCGGATCGGTGGTGTCAAAGCCGTTGTTGCGTGCGACCTTCTGGATCGCGTTGAAGATCACCGTGGTCGAGGCGACCAGGTCCGGCACCAGCCCCACCAGCCCGAACCAGCCGCCCGTCGCACCGCTGAGCACCGCCGCCGCGCGGTTGGCGACCATCGGGGCATCGCGGACGACGCTGATCCCCTGGCTGCGGGCCGACAGGTCGTACAGCTGGCGAAAGGCGCTCTCCAGCACCGCCTCCAGCGAGACGGGCGACAGGCTCAGCGCGGTGGTCGCGGCGCCTTCGGTCAGACGGCCCACGGCCTCGACGCCGCGCATCAGCATGCTGCGGCTGCTCAGCTGGTTGGCCGCGATGCGGTCCAGTTCGGCGCGAAGATCGGCACGGGGATCGGCGGGAAGGGTCATGGCATGTCCTTTGCTGGGCGCCCCTTGGATCTGGGGTCGCGGCGGCGGGCGGTCAATCCGCCCATTCGGGATCGGTGGTGAAGGCGATGGTCAGCCAGCGGTTGTCGATGTCGCCGCCGACCGCCTCGCCGATCTCGTCGCGGATGGCGTCCCATTCCTCCAGCCGCTTGGCGGGCCAGCCGGTCGGGACGATGAAATAAAGCTCGATCTGGCGGCCCCGGCCCACGCGGGCGACATAGGCGCGGTGGCCCAGAAAGCCGTGGCGGGCGCAGATGTCGCGGGCGATCGACTCGACCTGGGCCATCATGTCGGGCGGCGTGATCAGCAGGATGTCGGCCAGCGACTGCCGGATCACCGGGATCGGCAGCGGGATCACCACCAGGCAGACCAGCGCCAGGATCCCCGGGTCGACATAAGGCGACATCCATTCCAGCGACGTGCCCTGGATGGTCCAGCCGAAGCCGAAACCCAGAAGCAGCGCCCCGGTCAGCGCGGCCGACATCGCCCAGCCCTTGACGTCCAGCGCGACAAAGCTGGACCCGATGCGGCGGTTGGCCCGGTGGTTGTGCAGCGCCATGGCGATGGCCACCAGGGCCACCACGGCCGCGTAGAGGCTGGCCTGGCCGAAATCCAGCTGCCGGCCTCCGGCCAGAAGGCTGCCGATCGCGGTTATGAGGGCATAGATCGCCGCCCCGCTCAGCAGCACCCCGTTCAACCCCAGGACCATCGGCTCCAGGTGCCAGAAGCCCATGGTGAAGCGCGCAACCAGGCGCGCCTGCCGGCGTTCGGACAGGCGCGCAGTGATCAGCGTCGAGACCAGCAGCGCGACCGAGGTCATCGAGGCGTCGGTCAGCGAATAGATCCCGTCGAAGATGATCGAGGCCGATCCCGAGGCCAGGCCAAAGGCGATGCCCGCCAGCGCCACCGCGAAGGTCATCGCGATCGACAGTTTCAGCACGCCCTGTTCGGTCATTCCCGGCCTCTGGTTCCCAATGCGAACGCCGCGTGGCATCAAAGGGTTGCAGCATCCGCGACCCGGGCCCTCCCGCCCGTGACGCCACGCGACATCTGGCCCTGCGCGGCGGCCGCGTGCTAGGGTCGGCGGTGATACGAGGGAAGGCAGGGGCAATGTGGCGCTGATCCGGCTGTGGCTGTTTCTGTTCGCGATCCAGGCCGTCTTCTATGTGCTGCTGCGCATCTATGTCCGGTCGCAGCAGGTCGAGCGGCTGGAGCGGCGATGGGACGCACGTCATCCGGAACAGGCGGGGAACAGCGCCGCGCGGCGCGCGTTCATCGCCAAGGCCATGGCGGGCTTCAACCGCAGCCTGCGGGTGCGGCTGACGGCCCTGGTGTTCGTGCTGCCCACGCTGGCCGTCCTGGTCATCATCGTTCTGGTCAACTGGCAATAGGAGCTGCCGCATCATGTATTACGTGCGCGTCGTCATCGGCGTTCTGTTCGGCGTCCTGGTCTTCGGCCTGCTGGACTATACCCTGCCGTCGAAAAGCACGGTCCGGATCAGCAACACCTACAACCGCCTGACGGCGATCCCGCCCTCGGCCTCGGTCTTCTGGGCCTCCGACAGCACCGGCACGGTCGAGAATGCGCAGGGCCAGCGGGACGTGCGCTTCATCGACGCCGTGCGGCCCGGCGGCCACGTCTTCGTCTATCGCAACGAGGACACGGGCTGGGTCTGGCCGCCCTATTTCAAGTATGACAGCGCCAACCTGCAGGCCGAGGCGACGAACCTGCAATCGACCTCGCGCGATCCGATCTGGGTCAGCGTCACCGCCTATGGCTGGCGGATGCCCTGGCTTTCCACCTATCCCAACGCGATCTCGATCAACACGGTCGGGGGACCCGATGACCGGCCGGTGAACTGGGCCGCCATGGTCGTCTGCGCCGTGCTGCTGATCCTGCTGGCGCTGATCTGGCGCATGTGGGCGCAGTTCCGGGACCGCGGCGCGGCGCGGTTCAACAGGGGGCGGGCATGAGCAATCCGGGCACCGATCTGCGGCTCGACTGGTTCGAGGGGATCCGCATCAACACCCCCGCGACCGAGCGTCGGGCCGCCACGTTGCCCGCGCGGCGCAGCCTGAAGAAGGACCACCAGGCGGCCTGGCTGCTGAACGCCGTGCGCTGCATCGACCTGACGACGCTGGCGGGCGACGACACGCCCGACCGGGTCGCGCGGCTTTGTGCCAAGGCGCGTCAGCCGATTGCCGCCGATCTGCTGGAGGCGATGGGCGTCACGGGCCTGACCACGGGCGCCGTCTGCGTCTATCCGACGATGGTCGCGCCCGCGAAGCGCGCCCTGGGCAACAGCGGCATCCCGGTCGCCAGTGTCGCCACGGGCTTTCCTGCGGGCCTGATGCCCCTGGACCTGCGCCTGGCCGAGATCCGCTATGCCTTGGACCAGGGCGCGGATGAGATCGACATCGTCATCACCCGCGCCCATGTGCTGCAGGGCAACTGGACGGCGCTCTATGACGAGTTGCGCGCGATGCGCGAGGCCTGCGGGACCGCACGGATGAAGGCGATCCTGGCCACGGGCGACCTGAAGTCGCTGGAGAACGTGGCCCGCGCCAGCCATGTGGCGATGCAGGCCGGGTCGGACTGGATCAAGACCTCGACCGGCAAGGAGGGCGTGAACGCAACCCTGCCGGTCAGCCTGGTCATGTGCCGCGCCATCCGGGATTACCACGCCCGCACCGGCATCCAGGTGGGCTTCAAGCCCGCGGGCGGTCTGCGCACCGCCAAGGACGCGATCAGCTGGCAGGTGTTGATGGCCGAGGAGCTGGACCGCGACTGGCTGCGGCCGGACCTGTTCCGCATCGGCGCCAGCAGCCTTCTGGGCGACATCGAGCGCCAGATCAGCCACCACGTCACGGGCCGCTATGCCAGCGCCCACCGCCAAGCCCTAGCCTGAGGTCCCGATGAGCCACGTGAGCGAGATCATGGAAAGCATGGAATACGGCCCCTCGGTCGAGGACAGCAGCGCCGTGCGCGACTGGCTGGCGCGCCAGGGCACCTTTGGCCATTTCATCGGCGGGACCTTCACCGAGCCTGACACCACCTTCGAGACACGCGATCCCGCGACCGGCGAGGTTCTGGCAAGCGTCAGCCAGGGGACCGAGAGTGACATCGAGGCCGCGGTCGCGGCCGCGCGGCAGGCGCAGGGGCCTTGGGCGGCGCTGTCGGGATCAGAGCGGGCGCGGTACCTTTATGCCCTGGCGCGGCATGTGCAAAAGCGGGAACGCTTCCTGTCGGTCCTGGAAAGCCTGGACAACGGCAAGCCGATCCGCGAGGCGCGCGACATCGACGTGCCGCTGGTCGCGCGGCATTTCTATCACCATGCCGGCTGGGCCGAACTGCGCGACAGCCAGTTTCCGGGCCTGACCCCCCTTGGCGTCTGCGGCCAGATCATCCCCTGGAACTTCCCGCTGCTGATGCTGGCCTGGAAGGTGGCGCCTGCGCTGGCGGCCGGCAACACCGTGGTCCTGAAGCCCGCCGAATACACGCCCCTGACGGTCTTGGCCTTTGCCCAGATCTGCCAGGAGGTCGGCCTGCCCGCAGGGGTCGTCAACATCGTGACCGGTGACGGCGCAACCGGCGCCGCGCTGGTCCAGGCGCCGGTGGACAAGATCGCCTTCACCGGCTCGACCGAGGTCGGGCGCGGCATCGCGCAGGCGCTGGCCGGGACGGGCCGGCGGCTGACGCTGGAGTTGGGCGGCAAGTCGCCTTTCGTCGTGATGGAGGATGCGGACCTCGATGCGGCCGTCGAAGGCGTCGTCGACAGCATCTGGTTCAACCAGGGCCAGGTCTGCTGCGCGGGGTCGCGCATCCTGGTGGCCGAGGCCGTGGCCGACCGGTTCGAGGCGCTGCTGTCGTCCCGCATGTCGCGGCTGCGCGTCGGACCGCCCCTGGACAAGTCGACCGATGTCGGCGCCATCGTCGATCCGGTCCAGAAGGACCGCATCCTGTCCATCTGCCGCGCCGCGACCGAGGCGGGGGCCGAACTGGTTGGCGGGCAGGCGCAGGAGGGCTGCTTCATCGCGCCCGGCTATCTGAAGAACATCGCCCCTGCCAATCCCGGGATGGAGCAGGAGATCTTTGGTCCCATCGCGACGCTCTCCACCTTCCGCACGGCGGATGAGGCGGTCGAGCTGGCCAACAACACCCGCTATGGTCTGGCGGCTTCGGTCTGGTCGGAAAGCGCGACCGTCGCGACCGACCTGGCCGCGCGGATCAAGGCGGGCGTGGTCTGGATCAACAGCGCCAACCTGTTCGATGCCGCAGCACCCTTTGGCGGTTATCGCGAAAGCGGCTATGGCCGCGAGGGCGGGCGCAGCGGCATGCTGGATTACCTGGCCGAAGCGCCGATATCCGTACGCCCCGTGGAGACTCCGCAGCGCGTCTCGGCCACCCCGTCGGGCGACGCGCCGGCCCCGCAGAACATCGACCGGACGGCAAAGCTCTATATCGGCGGCGCGCAGAAGCGCGCCGATGGGGGCGGCAATTATGCGGTGCCGGGAGGCGTGGCCCCTTTGGGCAATCGCAAGGACATCCGGAACGCGGTCGAGGCGGCGGCCAAGGCCGGGAAATGGGCGTCGATGGGCGGCCATGCCCGCGCACAGGTCCTGTTCTATATCGCCGAGAACCTGTCGGCGCGCGCCGCGGAATTCGCCTCCCGCACCAGCCGGGCCGAAGTGGAGGCCGCGATCGGCCGCTGCTTCCACTATGCGGCCTGGGCGGACAAGTTCGACGGCGCCAATGTCCAGGCCAAGCCAGGCCACCTGGTGAACGTCATCCCCGAGCCCTTCGGCGTGATCGGCATCGCCTGCCCGAATGCGCAACCCCTGGCCGGCTTCCTGTCGCTGGTCCTGCCCGCCATCGCGATGGGCAACGCGGTCGTGGCCATTCCTGCGCAGAACGATCCGCTGGCGGTGACCGACCTGTACCAGGTCTTTGACACGTCGGACCTTCCGGCAGGGGTGGTGAACATCGTGACCGGCGTACGCGACGAACTGGCGGTTCCGCTGGCTGCCCATGACGAGGTGGCGGCCATGTGGTATTGCGGCCCGTCCGACGGCCTGGCGGCCGTTGATCGCGCCGCTGCGGGCAACCTCAAGCCGGTCTGGGCGCCCGCCGCCCGGGACTGGACGGGGCCGGACGCACAGGGCGAAACCTTCCTGCGCCATGCAACCCGGCAGAAGACCATCTGGCTGCCCTATGGTGCCCTGCCTGCGGGCAGCGGCAGCGCGGCCTATTGAACAATAAATGGGGGCGCTCGCCCCCTAAAGTCAGTCGACCCCCAGCGATTTCCAACGGACAGGGACTTCTTGCGGCTCCCTTCACCGGCCGCGGATGCGGGGATCCATCGCGTCGCGCAGCCCGTCGCCGATATAGTTCACGCAGAGCACCGTCAGCGAGATCAGGACGCCCGGAAAGATCACGCGCCACGGATAGAGCACCATCTGGTCCACCGCGTCATAGAGCAGGCGTCCCCAGGTCGGAAAGTCGGGCGGAAAGCCGAGGCCCAGGAACGACAGCGCGGATTCCGTGATGATCGCGGTGGCGATGCCCAGGGTCGCCGCGACCATGATCGGCGACAGCACGTTGGGCAGGATGTGCCGCAGGATCATCCGGTGCGCGGGCGTGCCGATGGACCGTGCGGCCAGGATGAATTCCCGCTCCTTCAGGCCCAGCACCTCGCCGCGGACGATGCGGGCGGCCTGCATCCAGCTGGTCGCGCCGATGGCCGACACGATCAGCAGGAAGATCCCGAACGCCGTGCCGAAGTTCTGCGACAGCGGTTCGCGGAACAGCGTCACCATCAGCAGCAGCAAGGGCAGCAGCGGCAGCGCCAGGAACAGTTCGGTCAGGCGCATCAGCGGTGCGTCCAGCCGGCGGAAATAGCCCGAGGTCACGCCGATGAGGCTGCCCAGGAAGATCGCGATCAGCATCGCGGTCAGGCCCACGGCGATCGACACCTGTCCCCCCGCCATCAGCCGCGCCAGCAGGTCCCGGCCCAGCTGGTCGGTGCCAAGCGGATGGGCCAGGGAAAAGCCCGAATTGCGGGCGCGGATGTCGACATAGGTCGGATCCACGGTCCAGATCAGCGGCCCGACCGACACGAAGAGGATGATCGACAGGAAGATGACCAGCGCCACCATCGCGCCCTTGTGGCTGCGGAACTGGCGCCAGACGTCGGACCACTGGCTGCGCGTCTCGACCGCGCCCGCGGGCGGGACAACAGGGGGGCTGGCGGCCTCGGGGGTGGCGGCGTTTCCGGCGGCCGCCTGCAGGGCCTGGGCGTCCTTCGAGCGGGTCGTGTCAATCATAGCGGATCCTCGGGTCCAGCACCCCGTAGAGGATGTCTGCGATCAGGGTGAAGGTGACGATCAGGATGGCGAAGATGAAGGTCAGCGTCAGCACCATGGGGATGTCATTGGCATGGATGGAAGAGATCAGCAGCTGTCCCAGGCCGTTCACCTTGAAGACCTGCTCGGTGATGATGGCGCCGCCGAAGACCGCCGGCAGGCCCAGGGCGATGACGGTGATGACCGGGATCAGGCTGTTGCGCAGGACGTGTTTCAGCACCACGACGCGTTCGGACAGGCCCTTGGCGCGGGCGGTGCGGACATAGTCCTGGCCCAGATTGTCCAGCATGGACGATCGCATGAAGCGGCTGATCTGCGCCGCGTTGTACAGCGCCAGCACCGTCACCGGCATGACCATCTGCCGCGCCTGCTGCCAGAAGCTGTCCCAGTCCGTCACCTTCAGCGTGGTGTCATAGACCGAGGGGAACCACTGCAGGTTCACCGCGAAGATGATGATCAGCACGACCCCGGTGAAGAAGGTCGGCATCGAGAAGCCGATCATCGACACGAAGGTGCCGATCTGGTCGAACCAGCTGTACTGCCGGTAGGCCGAGATGATGCCGATGGGGATCGCGATCAGGATGCCCACCAGATAGGACATGCCGACGACGATCAGCGTCTGCGGCAGGCGCTGCGCGATCACGTCGAAGACCGGGCTGCGCGACTGGAAGCTGATGATGCGCTGCATCCCTTGGCTGAAGTCGGTGCCGAAGGCATGGTCCAGCCAATAGAGCGGCTCGACCCAGAAGAACTGCTTGAGCCACAGCAGGTAGCGCACGGGCCAAGGCTCGCCCAGGCCCAGGGCGGCGCGCATCCGCTCGCGCACCTCGGGCGGGACGGTCAGGGGAACGTCGCCCAAGGGGTCGCCGGGCGAGGCCTCCAGCAGCAGGAAGATCACCAGCGAGATGAACAGCAGGGTCGGGATCGCCAGCAGCAGCCGGCGGATGGTGAAACTCAGCATGGCGCCTCGGTCGATGGAATTGCGGTCATGTCCGTCCCTCCGTCACGGACCCGCGGGTGTCCGGGGCCGTGAAAGAGGGGCGCCGCCCCGGTCGCGAAACCGGGGCGGCCGGGATGTCACTGCTCGACGCGGGTCCAGTCGGCGATGTTCCAGATCTCGCTGTCCCAGGCATTCAGCTCGACGCCGCCAAGCGAGTTGGCATGGGCCGAGGCGGTGCCGCGATAGACCAGCGGGATGATCGCGTTGCTGTCCTTGGTCAGCATGTCGTTCATCTTGCGGCCCATCTCGGCGCGCTCGTCGGCATCCATGACGCCGTCGACTTCGTTGACGAGGCGGTCGTATTCCTCGTCGCAGAAGCGGCTGATATTCTCGCCCTGCCACTGGTTGGCGGGCGAGGGCGCCTTGTTGCAGGTCCATTTCGCCAGATAGGGCGTCGGGTTGGTGCCGTCGAAGTTGTCGGCATACATCTGGACGTCGGCATAGAACTTTTGCAGCGTGTCGGGCGAACCCGCATCCGACCCGAAGAAGACCGAGGCATCGACGGTCTTCAGCTCGGTCTCGACGCCGATCTCGGACCACCACTGCTTGATCAGCGCCTGGAAGTCCTGGCGCACCGCGTTGACCGAGGTCTGGAAAGTCATGCGCAGCGGGACGCCGTCCTTTTCACGGATGCCGCTGCCGTTCTTGACCCAGCCGGCCTCTTCCAGCAGCGCATTGGCGCCCTCGATGTCCTGCGTAAGGCATTCGGTGTTGTCCGAGGCCCAGGCCTCGGGGGCTGGCACATAGTTGCAGGTCGGCTGGCCGGCCGGGCCATAGCCGATCTCGACCAGCAACTCGCGGTCGATGGCCATGGACAGTGCCTTGCGCACCGCCGGATCGGACAGGAAGGGATGCGGATGCTCCATCGTCGAACGCTCGCCCTCGGGCAGGCTGGAGGACGGGTCCGTCAGGTTGACGTGGATGCGCTCGACCAGGCTGCCGAAGGCGGCCGTGACCTTGCCCCGGCCGGCAGCCTCCATGCCGGCGATGACATCGGGGGCAAGCTGGGTGTTCCAGGCATAGTCGAACTCACCGGTTTCCAGCACCGAGCGCGCCGCGCCCGCCGCGTCGCCGCCGCCCTTGACCAGCACGGTCGCGAAGGCCGGCTTTTCAGGGTCGCGATATTCGGGATTGGCTTCCAGCGAGATCGTGTCGTTGGTCAGGAACTGCGTGACGCGGAAGGGGCCGGTGCCGATCGGGCTGAAATTCTGGTCCGTGCAGGTGGGGGCGTTCGCGCCAAGGCAGCTTTCGAACTGCGCCTTTTGCAGGATCGGCGACTGCGCACCGACAAAGGCCGAGAAGGGGTCCGGGCGCGGCGCGTCGAAGGTGACGCGCACGGTCTTGGGATCGACCGCCTCGATCTTGGTGATCCCCTCGAACTTGGCCAGCTGCGAACAGCCGCCTTCGGGATGCATGCAGTATTCGCCGGTGAAGACGACGTCCTCGGCCGTCACGTCGCTGCCGTCGGACCAGTTGATGTCGTCGCGCAGCGTCCAGGTGACCGAGGTCATGTCCTCGGCGATGCCGCCGTTCTCCAGCGTGGGGATCTCGGTGACCAGGCGGGGATAGATGTTGCCCTCGGCGTCATAGCCCGCCAGCGGTTCCAGCGCCAGGCTGCCGGCGATGACCTCCTTGGTGCCGCCCGACAGATAGGGGTTCATCGTCGACGGGGCCTGCCAGAGGATCAGGTTCAGCTGACCGTCGCTGCCGCGCTCGGCATGGGCGGCAGGGGCCATCGCCATCATCGCGGCGGCGCCCATCAGAACGGTTCTCAATTTCATCACGCTCTCCTGTTGGGTGTTGCGACCCGCAGGGTCCCACACGCCGGATCCAGCCATTCGGGGGCTGTTGTTCTTGATCTTTCCCCGGTTCTCCGGATGCTTGTTCGTGTTGTCATCGTCCCTGCGGAATACGCGCATCATCGAACGAAGCCGAAGCCGAAAGCAAGATCATTCGCGCAGACCATTTCGCGGCTTTCGGCTTTGACTTTCCGGGGGCTTTGGCTAGCCTGATCGCTTCAACGCGTGCGGGGCCCCAGATGCTTGACCAAGAACCTCTTGTTTCGATTGAACAACTGCGCGTCGAGTTCCAGACCGGCGACGGGGTCGTGGTGGGCGTCAAGGATGTCAGCTTCAACATCAAGCCGGGGGAATGCGTCTGCGTGGTGGGCGAATCCGGGTCCGGCAAGTCGGTCAGTTCGCTGTCGCTGATGCGGCTGGTGGAATTCGGCGGCGGCACCATCGCCGGGGGCCGGCTGATGTTCGAGAAGGATGACGGGCAGGTGGTCGATCTGGCCGCCCAGTCCGGCGCCGCGATGCGCGACATCCGCGGCAACCAGATCGGCATGATCTTCCAAGAGCCGATGACCGCGCTGAACCCGGTCTTCACCGTCGGCGACCAGCTGGTCGAGGGGCTGATCGCCCATCGGGGCCTGAAAAAGGCCGAGGCCCGCGCCCGCGCGCTGGAGATCCTGCGCCAGGTCCGCATTCCCGAACCCGAACGGCGCCTGGACCAGTATCCGCACGAACTGTCGGGGGGCATGCGCCAGCGCGTCGTCATCGCCATCGCCATGGCCTGCGAGCCGCGCCTGCTGATCTGCGACGAGCCGACGACCGCGCTGGACGTGACCATCCAGGCCGAGATCCTGGCCCTGATCGACCGGCTCAAGCGTGAAAAGCAGATTGCCGTTCTTTTCATCACCCATGACATGGCCGTGGTCGCGCAGATGGCAGATCGGGTCGTGGTCATGTACCGGGGCGCCAAGGTCGAGGAGGGGCCGGTCGAGCAGATCTTCGAGACCCCGCGGGAGGATTACACCAAGATGCTGCTGGCCGCCGTCCCGCGCCTGGGCGAGATGACCGGCAAGCCCGCGCCCGAACGCCTGCGCCTGATGGGCGACGGCACGCAGGGCGCCCCCGAGCCGATCATCGTGGCCGATCCCAAACCGCTGCTGACGGTCCGAAACCTGACCACGCGCTTTTCCGTCAAGGGCGGCGTCCTGCGCCGCACCGTCGCGCATGTCCATGCAGTCGAGGATGTCAGCTTTACCATCAATTCCGGAGAGACGCTGTCGCTGGTGGGCGAATCGGGCTGCGGGAAATCCACCTGCGGCCGGTCGATCCTGCGCCTGGTGGAGCCGGAATCGGGCCAAGTCGACCTGGGCGGCACCGATATCCTGGCCCTGTCGCAACGCGCGCTGCGCCGGGCGCGTCGCGACATGCAGATGATCTTTCAGGACCCGTTCGCCAGCCTGGACCCGCACATGAAGCTTTATGACCAGGTGGCCGAGCCGATGGAGAATTATGGCATCGGCAGCCGCAGCGAACGCCAGGACCGGATCGCGGCGCTGTTCGACCGGGTGGAACTGCCGCGCAGCTACATGCGCCGCTATCCGCACGAGATGTCGGGTGGTCAGCGCCAGCGCATCGCCATCGCCCGGGCCCTGGCGTTGAACCCCAAGCTGATCATCGCCGACGAGGCGGTGTCGGCGCTGGACGTGTCGGTGCAGGCGCAGGTGCTGAACCTGCTGATGGAACTGCAGCAGGACTTAGGGATCTCGATGCTGTTCATCAGCCATGACATGGCGGTGGTCGAACGCGTCAGCCACCATGTCGGCGTCATGTATCTGGGCCGCATCGTGGAGCTGGGCACGAGGCAGCAGGTCTTCGAGAACCCGCAGCACAGCTATACCCGCCAGCTGATGTCGGCAGTACCGGTCGCCGATCCACGCCAGAAGAAGATAAGCGAGGACCTGAACTTTCGCCCGATCCCGTCGCCGATCCATCCGGTCGATTACCGAGCCGCCCCGTCGGCCTATCGCGAGGTCGCGCCTGGCCACCGGGTGCTGGTCGATCCGGTGACCCATTCGTGAAAGCCGCGCCCCCGATCGGCCCTGACGCCGCCGCGCGATACCGCGACCCGCTGCCCAAGGCCGCTGACGTCATCATCATCGGCGGCGGCATCGCGGGCGTGACCACGGCGCTTTACCTGGCCCGCGAGGGGCAGCGGGTCGTGCTGTGCGAAAAGGGCGTGATTGCGGGCGAACAGTCCAGCCGCAACTGGGGCTGGGTGCGGGCGCAGGGCCGTGACGAGGCCGAGATCCCGATCATGCTGGAGGCGCGGCGGCTCTGGACCTCGCTGGCGCAGGAGCTGGGCGAGGTGCTGGGGCTGGCCACCTGCGGCGTCAGCTTCCTGGCACCCGACGATGGCGCCCTGGCCCGCTATGAAGGATGGCTGGAGGTGGCGCGCGCGCATGGCCTGGACAGCCATGTGATCGGGCGCGACGCGCTGGCGCGCCTGCTGCCGCATCAGGCGGGCTGGGCGGGGGCGCTGATGACGCCCTCCGACATGCGGGCCGAACCGGGGCAGGCGGTTCCCGCCATCGCCGGCCTGGCGCGGACCAAGGGCGTGGCGATCCGCGAACATTGCGCGGTCCGGGCGCTGGACGTGCAGGATGGGCGCGTCACGGGCGTCGTGACCGAGGAGGGGCCGATCCTCGCCGACCGCGTCCTGCTGGCGGGGGGCGCCTGGTCGGGGCTTTTCGCCGCCAATGCCGGCCTGTCGCTGCCGCAGCTGTCGGTGCGCGCCACCGTCGCCGCGACCGAGCCGATGCCAGATTTCTGGTCGGGTGCCGCGACGGATGCGAAGTTTGCCTTCCGGCGGCGCGCGGATGGGGGCTATACGCTGGCGCCGGGCATGGCACATGATTTCTGGGTGGGACCCGCGGCAGCGCGGCATCTGCGGACCTATCTGCCGATGATCCGCCGCGACCTGCGGCTGACCCGGCTGCAGGCGTCCGCCCCCCGCGGCTATCCCGATGCCTGGACCACGCCGCGCCGCTGGAAGCCCGACGCGGCATCCCCGTTCGAGGCGATGCGCGTCCTCTCCCCCGATCCGAACCCCGCCCGACTGGCGCGGCTGCAGTCGGATTTCGCCGCCGCCTTTCCGCAGATCGGTCGCCCCCGGCTGCGCGTGGCCTGGGCGGGAATGATCGACACCATGCCCGACCAGGTGCCGGTGCTGGACGAAAGCCCGGTCAGGGGCTTCTTCGTCGCCACGGGTCTCTCGGGCCACGGCTTCGGCATCGGGCCCGGCATCGGCCGGGTGATGGCCGACATGATGCAGGGCCGTTCGCCGGCGCATGACCTGCGCCGCTTTCGCCTTGCCCGCTTTTCGGACGGATCGCCCGTCCGGTTGGGTCCGGACCTGTAAAGGCAGGTTCCGGACCTCTTGCAGAACGTGCAGGAAATCGCCAACCTGCGCCCGAAGGAGACTGTCATGCCCGTCAAGAACCGCTTTGCCGAACTTCTGCCCGAAATCACCGCCTGGCGCCGCGACTTTCACGAACATCCCGAGTTGCTCTACGATGTTCACCGGACGGCGGAGCGGGTGGCCCAGCTGCTGCGCGACTTTGGCTGCGACGAGGTCGTCGAGGGGGTCGGCCGGACCGGCGTGGTGGGCGTGATCAAGGGAAAGAGCGACAGCCGCGGCCGCGTCGTAGGTCTGCGCGCGGACATGGACGCCCTGCCCATCATCGAGCAGACAGGCGTCGAATACGCCTCCAAGACGCCGGGCAAGATGCATGCCTGCGGCCATGACGGCCACACCGCCATGCTGCTGGGGGCGGCGAAATACCTGGCCGAGACCCGCAATTTCGACGGCACCGCGATCGTGATCTTCCAGCCCGCCGAGGAGGGCGGGGCCGGGGGCGAGGCGATGGTCAAGGACGGCCTGGTCGACCGCTGGAAGATCGACGAGTTCTACGGCATGCACAACATGCCCGGCATGCCCGTGGGCAGCTTTTCGATCCGTCCGGGCGCGATGATGGCGGCGGCCGACCAGTTCGACATCACCGTGACCGGCAAGGGCGGCCATGCCGCCAAGCCGCATGAATGCATCGACACGACGCTGACTGCCGCGCAGATCATCGTGGCCCTGCAATCGGTCGTGGCGCGCAACATCGACCCGCTGAAGAACGCGGTGATTTCCGTCTGCGTGGTCAGCACGGATTCGACGGCGCATAACGTGATCCCGCAGGTGGTCAAGCTGAAGGGCACCGCCCGCAGCCTGGCCCCCGAGGTTCGCGACCAGCTGGAGGAGGGGATCACCCGCGTTGCCACCAACATCGCCGCGGCGATGGGGGCCACCGCGCAGGTGGATTACCAGCGCGGCTATCCGGTCACGATGAACGACGCGCAGGCCACGGACTGGGCCGCCGACGTCGCGCGCCAGATCTCGGGCGATGTCGACATGGACATGCAGCCGATGATGGGCGGCGAGGATTTCAGCTATATGCTGAACGAACGACCCGGCGCCTATATCTGGGTCGGCAACGGCGACACGGCGATGGTCCACCACCCGGCCTACAACTTCAACGACGACGCGATCCCGGCCGGCTCCAGCTGGTATGCCGGCATGATCGAGGCGCGGATGCCGGCCGCCTGAGGCGGATGTCGCGCGACGCCCCTGTGCGGTCGCAAACGCGATTGTCAATCATGGACAATCGGTTGAAATGTCGGCTGCGCGGATCACGGATGCCGCGCACCGACAACAAGGGGACGACTGACGCATGAAAACCTATACGCTCCGCGTGACCTGCGCCTCGACCCGCGGCATCGTCGCGGCCATTTCGGGGTTCTTGGCCGAGGCCGAGTGCAACATCACCGACAGCGCCCAGTTCGATGATGTCGAGACGGGCCGCTTCTTCATGCGCGTCAGCTTCCAGTCGGAAGGCGCCGCCACGCTGGAAAGCCTGCGGGCCGGCTTTGCACCCATCGCCAAGCGCTTCGACATGGAAGTCGAGATCAACGACGACGCGGTGAAGAAGAAGGTGCTGATCATGGTCAGCCGCTTCGGGCACTGCCTGAACGACCTGCTGTACCGCTGGCGGATCGGCGCGCTGCCCATCGACATCGTGGGCGTGATCTCGAACCACCATGAATACCAGAAGGTCGTCGTGAACCACGACATCCCGTTCCACATGATCCGCGTCACGCCCGAGAACAAGGCCCAGGCCGAGGCGCAGCAGATGGAGATCATCGACCAGACCGGTGCTGAACTGGTCGTGCTGGCGCGCTACATGCAGGTGCTGTCCGACCGGATGTGCCAGCAGATGTCGGGGCGGATCATCAACATCCACCATTCGTTCCTGCCCAGCTTCAAGGGTGCCAACCCCTACAAGCAGGCCTATGAGCGCGGCGTGAAGCTGATCGGCGCCACCAGCCATTACGTGACCGCCGACCTGGACGAAGGCCCGATCATCGAGCAGGACACCGTCCGCGTGACCCATGCGCAGTCGCCCGGCGACTATGTGTCCCTGGGCCGCGACGTGGAGGCGCAGGTCCTGGCCCGCGCGGTCCATGCCCATATCCACGGCCGCGTGTTCCTGAACGCGTCCAAGACCGTCGTCTTCCCGCCCTCGCCGGGCAGCTATGTCAGCGAGCGGATGGGCTGAAGCATCACCTTTGCGGCCGGCTGTCAGCCGGCCGCACGGGCAGGCGCCGCGCGGTTCGCCGTGGGATCGGCGTGGATATTGGCCAGCGTCAGGGCCGTCCTGGCATCCGCCAAGGGCGCGAGGCGCGCAAAGCAGGGCGTCCGGGCACAGGTCTCCCACCAAGACCTGTAATGGCGGAAGAAGGCCGGGCTGATGATCTGGCGGGGTGTCAGGTGAACGATCCCCCGGCTGGCCGTCTGGCTGAGCCTGGCTATCTGCTGTTCCTGTTGCAGTGACAGGCGCAGGTTGAACGGCTTCGGGATGTTTCCGGCAAAATGCAGGACCGACGGCCGCATCTTCGGGACCCGCCCGGGAGAGCTGAAAAAGCGGAAGTTGTTCCGGTCATGCGCTTGCAGGTAATGGCTGCCATGGGTCAGCGAGAACAGTCCCTGGTCGCCGAAGGTCAATCCCATCTCGTCCCGCGCCCACCGGGCGACCTCGATGTAGCGATCGACCCCGAGTTGGTCCCGGCGCATTTTGGCCAGATTGATCACCATCACACCGCTGTTCATCACCCCTTTCGAGGCACGCAGGATCCTGGCCGCGGGGGCGCCATCCGCATGTGCCGCACGGGCCGGCTTGATGATGAGCGGGGGCAGCGACGGAACCTCGCGACAGGCAACCACGTATCGTCCCGCGAAGGGATGGTGGAGAAAGGGAACCAGGTCGTCTGTCACAAGCGTGTCCAGCGGGTCAAGGAAGATGACCCGCTGCAGATCGGCCGGAAGGTTAAGATGGGCGACGAACCACAGGAACCGCGCCCCGAAAGGCCGCCCGCCCAGCTTGCTGAGAAGAACGAATTGGTCACGGTCGGGCACCCGGACGAGATGCAGGCGAAGGTTGGGCAGCCCGTCGCAGAACGCGGTAAGCTCAGCCAGCTTTTCCGCCGCAAGGCCCAGATGCAGCAGCCAGAACTCGACCCGTTCCCGGGGATGAGTTTCCGACAGCGAGAGCAGCATCACCTGGAGGACATCCACCTCCGCACCGCCGAGGGCGGTCATCACGTCCAGGCGCGCTGGCTGCCGCCTGCCGCCATGCCTGCGCCCGAGATAGAGATCCATTCCCGCCGTCCAAGGACCGGGAAGGCGACCGTAAGCGCCCTTCAAGAGCTCGGGAAAAGATGAAACCGGCATGCATGACCACGGCAAACAGAAGCTCTCCGGCACCCTGTCACGGCACCGTTCGGGCGGCAAGCTGCAAGCCGGGCCACACCGGGCTTAGGCCTTGCACATGCACCCGGCGGTCAGGCCGCCGGATGCATGATCGCCTGTGGCCTTACTGCGGGATCTGGGCGGTGATGCCTTCGACGAAGAAGTCCATGCCCTGCAGGTCGGCGTCCGAGGCGGTCTCGCCCTCGGCCAGCCAGGGGGTGCCGTCCGCCTTGTTCAGCGGGCCGGTGAAGGGGTGGTACTCGCCCGCGCCGATGGCGTCGCGCAGCGCCTCGGCCTCGGCCTTGACCTCGGCGGGCACGGCGTCGGTGATCTCGCCGATGACGACCTCGCCCTCGCCGATGCCGGCCCAGCTGGAGCCGCTCTCCCAGGTGCCGTCCAGGACTTGGCCCACGCGCTTGAGGTAATAGGGCGACCATTCGTCGATGATCGACGCCACGCGGGGCGAGGGCTTGAAGGCGGCCATGTCGCTGGCCTGGCCAAAGCCGATGGCGCCGGCCTCCTGCGCCTTGGCCAGCGGCGCGGTCGAATCGGTGTGCTGCAGGATCACGTCCACGCCCTCGGCCAGCAGGGCCGATGCGGCCTCGGCCTCCTTGGCGGGGTCGAACCAGCTATAGGCCCAGACCACCTTCATCTCGACCTCGGGGTTCACCTTGCGGGCATGGATGAAGCTGGAGTTGATGCCCTGGATCACCTCGGGGATCGGGAAGGACCCGATATAGCCGATCTTGTTCGATTCCGTCATATGGCCCGCGATGGTGCCGATGACCGCGCGCCCCTCGTAGAAGCGGGCGTCGTAGGTGGCGACGTTCTCGGCCGTCTTGTAGCCCGTGGCATGTTCGAACTTCACGTCGGGGAACTTGGTGGCGACGTTCATCACCGGATCCATGAAGCCGAAGCTGGTCGCGAAGATCAGCTTGTTGCCGGCCAGTGCCAGCTGGGTCAGCGCGCGCTCGGCATCGGCACCTTCGGGGACGCTTTCGATGAAGGTGGTCTCGACGCGGTCGCCGTATTCGGCCTCGATCGCCTGGCGGGCCAGGTCGTGCTGATAGGTCCAGCCGCCGTCACCCACGGGACCGACATAGATGAAGCCGACCTTCAGCGGCTCGTCCTGCGCGAATGCTGGCGCGGCAAGCGCCATGACAAGGGCCGAGGCCGAGGCCAGAAGGGTTCTGCGATGCATATGTGTCATTCCTCTGTTGGAGCTGGGGAGTGGCTGCGTTTCATCGCAGCGCGTGGAAATTCGTGCCGAGCGATCCGGGCGCCGCGCCCCCCGCGCGGCGGCTGAACTTCTGCCGGGCCGATATCAGCACCAGCACGATGATCGTGGCAAGATAGGGGGCCATTGACAAAAGCTGCACGGGCACCGCGACCCCCGCCGCCTGAAGACGCAGCTGCAGCACGGTCACCCCGCCGAACAGCCAGGCCCCGGCCAGAACGCCCGCCGCCGTCCAGTTGGAAAAGACGACGATCGCCAGCGCGATCCAGCCCGCGCCCGCGGTCATGCCCTCGGTCCATTGCAGGACGGTCGCGATCGAGATGAAGGCGCCGCCCACGCCCGCCATGGCGCCGCCGAAGGCGATGGCGGCCAGGCGGGTCAGCCGGACATCATAGCCAAGGGCATGGGCGGCCTCGTGATTCTCGCCCACGCCGCGCAGGATCAGCCCCGCGCGCGAACGGTTCAGGAACCACCAGACCAGCGGCACCATCACCAGGCCCAGCCAGACGATCCAGTTGATCCGCAGGGGCCCCGCGGGCATCGGCGGCGCCTTGACCCCCTCGAAGGGCTTGCCGAACATCGCGGCCAGGCCCAGCCCGAACAGCGTCAGCGCCAGGCCCGAGGCGACCTGGTTGGCCAGGAAGACCTGGGTCAGGCAGGCGAACAGAAGCGAGATGGCGGCCCCCGCCAGCGCCGCGGCCAGAAAGCCTAGGAAGGGGTTGCCGCTGGCATAGGCGGCGGCAAAGCCCGCCAGCGCGCCGGTGATCATCATTCCCTCGACGCCCAGGTTCAGGACGCCGGCGCGTTCCACGACCAGCTCGCCCAGGGCCGCGAACAGGATCGGCGTCGCCGCCGCCACCAGCAGCAGAAAGACCGAAAGCGGATCGATCATCATGCGCTCACCCTCCGGCGGATCTGGAAGCGGGTCAGCAGGTCGAAGCCCAGAAGGAAGAACAGCAGCATCCCCTGGAACACCTGCACGCTGGCGGCGGGCAGCTGCATGGTCAGCTGCGCCAGCTCTCCGCCGATATAGGTCAGGGCCAGCAACAGGCCCGCCAGCAGGATGCCCACCGGGTGCAGCCGCCCCAGAAAGGCCACGATGATGGCGGTGAAGCCATAGCCCACGCCCAGCTTGTCGGTGATCTGGCCCGCGGGGCCCGCGACCTCGAACAATCCCGCCATGCCGGCCAGAGCGCCCGACAGCCCCAGGCAGAAGGCCACTAGCGCCTGCGGACGGACGCCGGCAAAGCGCGCCGCACGGGGCGCGATGCCGGCCGCGCGGATGTGAAAGCCGCGGATGTGGCGGCTCATCAGGAACCAGGTGGCCAGCACGGCCATGGCGGCCGCGACCACGCCCCAATGCGCGCCGGTCCCTGCGATCAGCTCGGGGTTGGCGGCGGCAGGATATTGCTGAAGGTTGCGCGAACCCGGAAAGCCGAAGCCTTCGGGGTTCTTCATCGGCCCGAAGGCCATCCAGGCCGCCACACGCTGCGCGACATAGACCAGCATCAGCGAGACCAGGATCTCGGAGGCGCCGAACCAGTTCCTGAGCAGCGCGGGGATCATGCCCCAGGCCCAGCCACCGGCCGCACCCGCCACGACCATCGCGGGAAAGATCCACATCCCTTCGGCCGGATAGGCGGCCAGCGCCACGGCGGCGCCGGTGATGCCGCCGATGATGTATTGCCCCTCGGCCCCGATGTTCCAGATGCCGGCGCGGAACCCGATCGCCAGGCCGCTGGCGATCAGGATCAGCGGCGCGGCCTTCACCAGCAGCTGCGGTCGGGAATAGGAGGCGGCGGGACCAAAGAGCGGGTCCCAGAAGATGGTGCGGATCGCCGCCAGCGGATCATGGCCCAGGGCCGCGAACAGCAGGCCGCCCACCACCATCGTGGCCAGGACCGCCATTACTGGCGTCGCGATCTGCCAGAAGCCGGAGGCCGACTGGCGGGGAACGAACTGGATCATATCCGGGCCTCCTCCATCCCGTGGGCGCCGCCCAGCATCAGGCCGATCCGGTCCAGCGTCAGTCCCTCGGTCGGGACGGGTTCGGACAGGCGGCCCTCGTTCAGTGCGCAGAAGCGGTCGGACAGTTCCAAAAGCTCATCCAGATCCTGAGAGATGACGATGACGCCGGCGCCCTGCCGGGCCAGGTCCAGCAGCGACTGGCGCACGGCGGCCGCGGCGCCCGCGTCCACCCCCCAGGTGGGCTGGTTCACGACCAGCACCCGGGGCGATTGCATGACCTCACGCCCGATCACGAATTTCTGCAGGTTGCCCCCCGACAGGGCCCGGGCGGGCGTACCGGGGCCGGGGGTGCGGACGTCAAAGCCTGCGATCACGTCCTCGGCATAGCGGCGCGCGGCGGCGTGGTCGATCAGGCCGCCGCGCACCAGCCCCTTGCGGGCGCCGGCGGTCAGCAGGGTGTTTTCGGTCAGGCTGAAATCGGGCACCGCAGCATGGCCCAGACGATCTTCGGGTGCGGACAGAAGGCCCGCGGCGCGGCGCGGTTCGGGCGGCTCGGCCGACAGGTCGCGCCCCTCCAGCGTCACGCTGCCCCTGGCGCTGCGCAGTTCGCCCGACAGGGCGGCCAGCAGTTCGTCCTGGCCATTGCCGGCGACGCCGCCGATGCCCAGGATCTCTCCGGCGCGCAGGGTCAGGTTCACGGATTTCAGCGACATGCCCTCGGCCGTCGGCGCCGGCAGGGCCAGGTCGCGCACCTGCAGCAGCACCGCGCCCGCGTCGCGTCCACTGCGGTCGACCATGCGCATCTCGCCGCCAACCATCATCGCGGCCAGTTCGCGGGCCGAATGGGCGCGGGGATCGCAGCTGTCGACCACGCGACCGTGGCGCAGGATCGTCGCGCGGTCGCAATGGGCGCGGATCTCGTCCAGCTTGTGGCTGATATAGAGGATCGCGGTGCCCTGGGCCGCCAGCTTGCGCAGGGTCGCGAACAACAGCTCGGCCTCCTGCGGGGTCAGGACGCTGGTGGGTTCGTCCATGATCAGCAGGCGCGGGTCCTGCAGCAGGCAGCGGATGATCTCGACCCGCTGGCGCTCGCCGGCCGACAGGGTGACGATGCGGCGGGCGGGGTTCAGCGGCAGGCCAAAATCGTGGCTGACCTTGGTGATGCGCGCCGACAGTTCGCGCCGCGGCGGCGGGTTCTCCATCCCCAGGGCGATGTTTTCGGCGACGGTCAGCGCGTCGAACAGGCTGAAATGCTGAAACACCATGGCCACGCCGGCAGCGCGCGCGGCGCGGGGGTCGTGGGGCGCATGGGGCGCGTCCCCCAGGAACATCCGGCCGTCGTCGGGCCGCACCAGGCCATAGATCATCTTGACCAGCGTCGACTTGCCCGCGCCGTTCTCGCCCAGCAGGGCGTGGATCTCGCCCGGTTGGACCGCAAAGGACACGTCGTCATTGGCGCGCACGCCGGGATAGGTTTTCCCAAGGCCCTCGGCCCGGAACACAGCTGCCGTCAACTCGGTCCCCTTGATTTTGTCCGGCCGGTCAAAACAAGCCTTACCGTCCTTTCCCCCTCGGGGGCAATTGCGCTGTTCGGTCATGCTGCGATACTGACAGTGCCATGGCCCCCAGATCCCCCCGATTCATCCACCTCCGCACACATTCCGAGCATTCGCTGCTGGAGGGCGCCATTCCCGTAGGCAAACTGCCCGCGCTTGCCGCCGAGGCGGGCATGCCGGCGGTCGCGCTGACCGACACGAATGCGATGTTCGCCGCGCTGGAGTTCAGCGTGAAGGCGCGCGACAAGGGCGTCCAGCCGATCGTCGGCTGCCAGATGACGTTGGCGGCGGATGCGACCGGACCGGTCGTCCTGCTGGCGCAGAACCAGGCGGGCTGGCTGAACCTGATGTCGCTGTCGACCTGCCTCTACCTGCGCGAAGGGGGCGCCCTGCCGCATGTGACCGTCGATGAACTGTGCGAGCGGTCCGAAGGGCTGATCTGCCTGACCGGCGGCGCGACCGGGCCCCTGGGCCTGCTGATCGCGCAGGGGCAGCCGGACAAGGCGGGGGCGCTGGCCGCCCGGCTGGCCCAGGCCTTTCCGACCCGCCTTTACGTCGAATTGCAGCGCCATCCCGGCGAGAACGGCCAGCTGATGGCGGCCGAGGCCGCATCGGAATCCGGGCTGATCGACCTGGCCTATGGGATGGACCTGCCGCTGGTCGCCACCAACGACGTCTATTTCCCCAAGACCACCATGTACGAGGCGCATGACGCGCTGATCTGCATCGCCGAAAAAGCCTATGTCGACCAGTCGCAGCCCCGCCGCCGCCTGACGCCGCAGCATTACTTCAAGTCGCCCGAGGAGATGGCCGTCCTGTTCGCGGACCTGCCCGAGGCGATCGAGAACACCGTGGAAATCGCCCGCCGCTGCGCCTTTGCCGTGGCCAAGCATGCGCCGATCCTGCCGAAATTCGCCGATGACGAGGTGGCCGAACTGCGCCGCCAAGCCCGCGCGGGGCTGGAGGACCGGCTGAAGGTCATTCCCCATGCCGTCAGCGTCGAGGAATATCACGCCCGCCTGGATTTCGAGCTGGGCATCATCGAGCAGATGGGCTTTCCGGGCTATTTCCTGATCGTCGCCGACTTCATCCGCTGGGCCAAGGACCATCACATCCCCGTGGGACCCGGGCGCGGGTCGGGGGCAGGGTCGCTGGTCGCCTATGCGCTGACCATCACCGACCTTGATCCGCTGCGCTATTCGCTGCTGTTCGAACGCTTCCTGAACCCGGAACGGGTCAGCATGCCGGATTTCGACATCGACTTCTGCATGGACCGCCGGGAAGAGGTGATCCGCTATGTGCAGGGCCGATACGGCGCCGACAAGGTGGGCCAGATCATCACTTTCGGCGCGCTCTTGTCCAAGGCGGCGGTGCGCGACGTCGGCCGGGTGCTGCAGCTGCCGTTCGGCCAGGTGGACCGCCTGTCCAAGATGATTCCGGTCGAGGGCGTGAAACCCGTCAGCATCACCAAGGCCCGCGCCGAGGAACCCCGCCTGCGCGAGGCCGCGCGCGAGGAGGTTGTCAAGCGCCTGCTGGACTATGCCGAACAGCTGGAGGGGCTTTATCGCAACGCCTCGACCCATGCGGCGGGGGTGGTGATCGGAGACCGGCCGCTGGACCGGCTGGTGCCGCTTTATCGCGATCCGGCCTCCGACATGCCGGCGACGCAGTTCAACATGAAATGGGTGGAACAGGCTGGTCTGGTCAAGTTCGACTTCCTGGGCCTGAAGACGCTGACCGTCATCCAGAACGCGGTGGACCTGATCAACGGGGGCGGGCGCCCGCTGCATGTCGCGGCCGACGGGCGGCAGCTTTATGATCCCGCGCCGGGGACGGAGAACCAGATCAACCTGATCCCGCTGGACGACACTGTCAGCTATGACCTCTTTGCCAGCGCGCGCACGGTCGCGGTGTTCCAGGTGGAATCCTCGGGGATGATGGACGCGCTGCGTCGGATGAAGCCCACCCGCATCGAGGATATCGTGGCGCTGGTCGCGCTCTATCGTCCCGGCCCGATGGAGAACATCCCGGTCTATTGCGACGTGAAGAACGGCGTCCGCGCGCTGGAATCGATCTATCCGACCATCGACCACATCCTGGCCGAGACGCAGGGCATCATCGTCTATCAGGAACAGGTGATGCAGATCGCCCAGGTAATGGCGGGCTATTCGCTGGGCGGCGCCGACCTCTTGCGCCGCGCCATGGGCAAGAAGATCGCGGCCGAGATGGCCAAAGAACGCCCCAAGTTCGTCAAGGGCTCGGTCGCCAACGGGGTGCCCGAGAAGAAGGCCGGCGAGGTCTTTGACCTGCTGGAAAAATTCGCCAATTACGGCTTCAACAAATCCCATGCGGCGGCCTATGCCGTCGTCAGCTATCAGACCGCCTGGCTGAAAGCGAACCACCCGGTCGAGTTCATGGCCGCAGTGATGAACTGCGACATCCACCTCACCGACAAGCTGGCCATCTACAAACGCGAATGCGACCGCATGGGGATCGAGATCGTGCCCCCCTGCGTCAACCGTTCGGCCCCGACCTTTACCGTGGGCAAGGGGCGCATCCACTATGCGCTGGGTGCGCTGAAGGGCGTGGGCCTGGACGCGATGCGGCTGATCCACGAGGCGCGGGGCGACACGCCCTTCCGCGACATCCACGACCTGGCCCGCCGCGTCGACATGAAGCGCGTGGGCAAGCGCCCGCTGGAGATGCTGGCCCGGGCCGGCGCCTTTGACGTGCTGGACGACAATCGCGCGCGGGTGATGAAGTCGCTGGACGCGCTCTGCGCCTGGTCGGCGGCGGTGCAGGAACAGGCGGCCTCCAGCCAGACCTCGCTGTTCGGCGGCGGAGAGGACCTACCGCCGCCCCGTCCGCCCCTGACCGGGATCTGGCTGCCCGCCGAAAAGCTGGGCGAGGAGCACAAGGCCGTGGGCTTTTACCTGTCGGGCCATCCGCTGGACGATTACATCCCCGCCCTTCGCCGCAAGAAGGTCCAGACCCTGGCCGAGATCAGCCAGGAGGCCCTGCGCGGCCCCCTGGTTGCGCAGATCGCCGGGACGGTCGCCGCCAGGATGGAACGCAAGTCCGCCAAGGGCACGCAATATGCCTTTGTCAGCCTGTCCGACCCGACCGGCCTTTATGAGGTCACAGTCTTTTCGGACCTGCTCAACGCTTCGCGCGACAAGCTGGAGCCCGGCCAGAACGTGGTCCTGCAGGTCAAGGTCGAGCCATCGGGTGACCAGGTGAAGATGCTGGCCAATTCGGTCGCGGCGCTGGAGGATGCCGTGGCCGATGCGGGCGCGGGCTGCCTGGCGGTCGAGATGCAGGGCGCCGACACGATCCCCCGCCTGGTCGAGGTGCTGTCCCGCATCCGCACCCAGATCGTCGTCCCGCCCCGGTCCCGCGGTCCGATCCGCCTGCGCCTGCGCGAAGGTGACGAGCTGATCGAGATCGAGGTGGCAAACGACGCGCCCCTGACCACCCCAGCCCGCCAGGCCCTGCGCGCGGTTCCGGGCGTTCTTGACGTCATCGAGGAATGATCCCGGCTTCTTCGTTGCCCAAATACCCCTGCCCGGTCCCGACATGCCCCTAGCCAGATGTTCGCGCTTCGTGCTAACACTTGGAAAAAAGAGGGCAGCATGAAGGTCTTGGGCATCGACCCCGGCTTGCGGAACATGGGATGGGGCGTGATCGAGGTCGACGGCCCCCGCATCCGTCACGTGGCCAACGGCGTGATCCACTCGGACGGGGCGCAGGATCTGGGCGCGCGCCTCTCGGTCCTGTTCCGCGGCCTCTGCGCCGTCATCATCACCCATTCGCCCGACGAGGCGGCGGTCGAGCAGACCTTTGTCAACAAGGACGCGACCGGCACGTTGAAGCTGGGGCAGGCGCGGGGCGTGGCCCTGCTGGCGCCGGCCGAGGCGGGGATCGCGGTGGGGGAATATGCGCCCAACGCGGTCAAGAAGACCGTCGTCGGCGTCGGCCATGCGGGCAAGGAACAGGTCCAGCACATGGTCCGCGTGCAGTTGCCGGGCGTGCGCTTCGAAAGCGCCGATGCCGCGGATGCCCTGGCGATCGCGATCTGCCATGCCCGCCACCTGCAGTCGCGGACCCTGCGCGTGGCCCAGCCCAAGCGGGGCGTGGCATGATCGGCCGTATCGCAGGTGTGATCCTGCACCGGGCCCGCGACCACGTGCTGATCGACGTGCGGGGCGTTGGCTACATCATCCATGTCAGCGAACGGACGGCGGCGGGGCTGCCGCCGGTGGGTCAGGCAGCGGCGCTTTATACCGAACTGCTGGTCCGCGAGGATCTGCTGCAGCTGTTCGGCTTTCCCACCATGCTGGAAAAGGAATGGCACCGCCTGCTGACTTCGGTGCAGGGCGTGGGGGCCAAGGTGTCGCTGGCGATCCTGAGCACGCTCGGCCCCGAGGGTCTGGGGCGGGCCATCGCGCTTGGCGACTGGTCGTCGGTGCGCAAGGCGAACGGGGTGGGACCCAAGCTGGCGCAGCGTGTGGTGCTGGAGTTGAAGGACAAGGCGCCCTCGGTCATGGCACTTGGCGGCGCGCTGACGGTCGACGCGGGGGACGTGGCCGCGGGCGGGAATGCGGACGGGCCGGGCTTCGAGCCCGGCCCGTCCGCCGCCTCTGCGGGGGGCCCGATGCCCCCCGCAGAGGCGCGCCAGGCCTCGGAGGGCGCGCGCGCAGGGCAGGCGATGGCCGATGCGCTGTCGGCGCTGACCAATCTGGGCTATGGTCCATCCGAGGCGGCGGGTGCCGTGGCCGAGGCGCAGGCGCGGGAACCGGGCGCCGCCATGCCGGCGTTGATCCGCGCGGCGCTGCGATTGCTGGCGCCCAAGGATTGAGCGGGGAGTTCACCATGCAGGGGAACATCAAGGTCTTCATGCTGATGGCCGCGCTGACCGCGCTGGTCATGGCCCTGGGGTGGATGCTGGGCGGATCGGGTGGCGCATTGATCGCGATGCTGATCGCGGGGGGCATGAACTTCTTCAGCTACTGGAACAGCGACAAGATGGTCCTGCGCCAGCAGGGCGCGGTCGAGCTGTCGCCGGCACAGGGCGGTGATCTTTATGCGCTGACCGCCGACCTGGCGCGGCGGGCCGAATTGCCGATGCCCAAGCTTTACCTCCTGCCGACCGAGCAGCCCAATGCCTTCGCCACGGGCCGCAATCCGGAAAACGCGGCCGTCGCGGTCACACAGGGCCTGATGCGCGCGCTGAGCCGCGATGAACTAGCCGGCGTCATCGCCCATGAACTGGCCCATATCAAGCATCGCGACACCCTGACCATGACCGTCACCGCGACGATGGCAGGGGCCATCGCCATGATGGGCAACATGATGCTGTTCACCGGTGGCCGCGAGGGGCGGGGCGGCGCCCTTGGCAGCATCCTGGCGATGATCCTGGCCCCCATGGCGGCCATGATGGTGCAGATGGCGATCTCCCGCGCGCGGGAATACGAGGCCGACGCCACCGGCGCTGCGATCTGCGGCCAGCCGCGCGCGCTGGCATCGGCCCTGCAGCGGATCGCTGCGGCGGCGGGACGCACCGTCAACCTGCCGGCCGAGAAGAACCCGGCCGCCGCCTCGATGTTCATCATCAACCCGCTGCACGCGCTGCGGGCGGACAAGCTGTTTTCCACCCATCCCCCGACCGAGGAGCGCATCGCCCGGCTGATGGCGCTGGACGGACGCGCTGCGGCCCCCGCGGCCACTGCACCCTCGCGCATTCCCCGCAGCGGCGGGCCGCGTACCCCCTGGGGCCGCGGATGAGCCAGTCGGATCCCGTCCTGCGCCCCGAAAAGATGGACAGCGACAGCGAGGATCGCGCGCTGCGCCCGCAGAACCTGTCGGAATTCGTGGGCCAGGCCGAGGCGCGCGCCAACCTGAAGGTCTTCATCGAAAGCGCCAAGATGCGCGGCAAGGCGATGGACCACACGCTGTTCTTCGGCCCGCCGGGCCTGGGCAAGACCACCCTGGCACAGATCATGGCGCGCGAACTGGGGGTCAATTTCCGCATGACCTCGGGGCCGGTCATTGCGCGGGCAGGGGACCTGGCGGCGATCCTGACCAACCTCGAGGCCCGCGACGTCCTCTTCATCGACGAGATCCACCGCATGAACCCGGCGGTCGAGGAGGTCCTGTACCCGGCGATGGAGGATTTCGAGCTGGACCTGGTGATCGGTGAAGGCCCCGCCGCCCGCACCGTGCGGATCGAGTTGCAGCCCTTTACCCTGGTCGGGGCGACGACCCGCCTCGGCCTGCTGACCACGCCGCTGCGCGACCGCTTCGGCATCCCGACGCGCCTGCAGTTCTATGAGATCGCCGAACTGGACCTGATCGTGCAGCGCGGGGCGCGCCTGATGGGGATCAGCGCCGACCCCGAAGGCACGATGGAGATCGCCCGCCGCGCCCGCGGCACGCCCCGCATCGCCGGTCGCCTGCTGCGCCGCGTGGTCGATTTCGCGCTGGTCGAGGGCAACGGCCGCCTGACCCGCGAGATCGCGGACATCGCGCTGACGCGGCTTGGCGTTGACGACCTGGGGCTGGACGGGGCCGACCGGCGCTATCTGATGCTGATGGCCGAACATTACGGCGGCGGGCCGGTGGGGGTCGAGACGCTGTCGGCCGCCCTGTCGGAAAGCCGGGACGCCATCGAGGAGGTGATCGAGCCCTATCTGCTGCAGCAGGGCCTGATCGCACGGACGCCACGCGGGCGGATGCTGGCCGCACGCGCCTGGCGCCACCTGGGGCTGGATGCGCCGGTGCAGCCGGGGCAGGCGACGCTGTTCGACGTCTGATTGCGTCTGATTGCGTCCGGCGCCGACTGGCCCTAGCCTAGCGCGCATGAGCCATGACCTGACCCTGCGCGTTTACTATGAGGACACCGATCTTGCCGGGATCGTCTATTACGCCAACTACCTGAAATTCATCGAACGCGGGCGGTCGGAATGGCTGCGCGCTCTTGGCATCGACCAGCTGGCGATGCAGCAGGCGACGGGCCATGTCTTTGCCGTGCGGAGGCTCGAGGCCGATTACCTGCGGCCCGCCCGCTTTGACGACCTGCTGACCGTGACGACCGACCTGGCGCAGGCCAGCCCAGCCCGCATCGGGGTGGACCAGCAGGTGCGGCGGGGGGAGCAGCTGCTGTTCACCGCCCGCGTCACCATCGCCTGCCTGGACGGGCGAGGGCGCCCGGCCCGGCTGCCCGCCGCGCTGAAGGAGGCCCTGCATGGCTGAGCGGCGCATCGCCATGTGGTCCGGGCCGCGCAACCTGTCCACCGCCATGATGCGCAGCTTTGGCGCGCGGGGAGACTGCGCCTGCGTGGACGAGCCCTTTTACGCCCATTACCTGCTGCAGACCGGCCTGCCGCATCCGATGCGCGACGAGGTGATCGCCAGCCAGCCCGGCGACTGGCGCGATGTCCTGCCCGGCCTGACCACCCGTCCGTGGGGGCGCCCGCTGCAGTACCAGAAGCACATGGTCCAGCATATGCTGCCGGGCATGGACCTGGACTGGACCGGGGCCCTGACCAATGTCTTCCTGATTCGCGAACCCGAGCGGGTGGCGGCGTCCTTTGCCATGAAACGGGGCCTGCCTGATCCGGCCGAACTGGGCTTTGATCGCCAGTGGCAGATGTTCCAGCAGATGTCGGCCCGCGGCGACAGGCCTGTGGTGATCGACAGCGCCGACATCCGCCGCGATCCGGCCCGTGCGCTGCAGGCGCTGTGCGCCGCCATCGACATCCCCTGGACGCCCGCGATGCTGGCGTGGAGCCACGGTCCGCACGAACATGACGGGGTCTGGGGGGCGGTGTGGTACGATGCGGTGAACCGCTCGACCGGCTTTGGCGAACCCGAGGGGCCGCTGCCGCAACTGGAGGCGCCGCTGAGCGCCCTTGCGGCGGCCCTGCGCCCCTCGTACGAGGCGATTGCGGCATATCGGCTGCGCTTTCCGTAAAAGTGACGCCATTGTGTTGCGCGGGGGGATGAAACCCTTGACCTGAACGCGATAAAAGGCGCGCAACGCCGGCTGTCCCGGACAGCCAATGGCCATGATGATGAGGCAGTGAAGATGGAACCCATGCAGGCCGGCCAGGCCATCGATTTTTCGGCCGTTGCGCTGTTCTTGCGCTCGTCCCTGACGGTTCAGGTGGTGATGGTCATGCTGATCGCGGCCTCGTTCTGGGCCTGGGCGATCATCGTGCAGAAGTTCATGGTCTTTGCGCAGGCCCGCAAGGAGGCCGCGCGTTTCGACCGGTCCTTCTGGTCCGGAGAGCCGCTGGACGACCTTTATGACCGGCTTGGCGACCGTCCCAAGGGCGCCTCCGAACGGATCTTTGCCGCCGGCATGACCGAATGGCGCCGCAGCCATCGCGACGACGGGCGGCTGATCCCCGGCGGCATCAGCCGCATCGACCGCGCCATGAATGTCGCCATCCAGCGCGAGGAGGGGCGCCTGTTCCGGGGCCTATCCTTCCTGGCGACCGTGGGCTCCACCGCGCCCTTCATCGGTCTTTTCGGAACGGTCTGGGGCATCAAGACCGCCTTCGAGGGGATTGCGCTGAGCCAGGACACCAGCCTGGCCGTCGTGGCCCCCGGCATTGCCGAGGCGCTGCTGGCCACGGCCCTGGGCCTGGTCGCCGCCATCCCGGCCGTTGTCTTCTACAACAAGCTGTCGGGCGATGCGGAGCGCGTGGTCAACGGGTGGGAGGCGTTCTCGGACGAGTTCTCGACGCTGCTCTCGCGCCAGATGGACGAGGCCTGAGCCATGGGATCCTCGGTCGTCAAGCGGGTCAGGACCAAGGGACGCAGGCGCAACCTGCCCATGTCCGAGATCAACGTCACGCCCTTCGTGGACGTGATGCTGGTGCTGCTGATCATCTTCATGGTGGCAGCCCCGCTGATGACGGCGGGCGTGCCGCTGAACCTGCCGCAGACCGCCGCCAACGCGGTCCCGACCGAGCAGGAGGAGCCGCTGGTCATCTCGATCCCGGCCGAGGGCGCGATGCTGGTCATGGACCAGCCCGTCGATGACGGCCAGGTTGTCCCGACGCTGCGCGCGGTGCTGGCCGAACGTCAATCGGCGCGGGTCTTCCTGCGCGCGGACGGTGCCATTCCCTATTCCCGCGTGGTCCAGATCATGGGCGCTCTGAACGCCGCCGGCATCACCGACATCGTGCTGGTCACCGAAACCGGCGGCCCCCGCATGGACGGCTAGGCCATGGATGATCGCGAAGGTCGCATCGGATACTGGATCTCGGGGGTCGCGCATGGGGCGCTGATCCTCTGGGCGGTGCTGGGCGGTGCGCTGTTCCGCCCGCAGCCCGGCCCGCCGGTGCGGACGACGCAGGTCTCGACCATCAGCGGCGCCGAGTTCGAAGCCCTGGCCGCGGCCGCGCGCGGGGCGGGGCCGGTCGGTGCCGAGGCCACGGCCGTGGCCAGCCTGCCCAACCCGATGCCCGTGACCGACGATGCGGCCGCCCCCCCGGCCGATGCCGCGCCGCCGGCCACGGTCGATGCGGGCGAGCTGGCCCAGCCCGAGACGGCCGAGGCAGTGCCAGACCTCAGTGACTTTGCCCCGGTGGCGCCGGTGGATGTCGAGACCGACCTTCCCGACGCGCCCCGGAACCAGACCGAGGCCGCCGATGCCGCGCCCCCTCGCTCAGCGCAGCCCGATGCGCCCGTGGCCGAGGCGCAGCCTGCACAGCCGCAGGCGCCCGTCGCGGATGCCGCGGCCGTGGCCGTCGCGCCCCGATCGGCGCTGGCCTTGGACGCCTCGCCGCGCCCGCAGGACCGTCCGGCGGGATTGGTCGAGAATCGCAACCGCAGGTTGGCCGAAGCTGCCGCCGCCGAAGCCGCGCGAGTGGCCGCGGCGCAGGCCGCCGCGGAGCAGGCCGCGGCCGAGGAAGCCGCCCGCGAACAGGCGGCCCGTCAGGCTGCAGCCGATGCCCAGGCCCGCGAGGACGCGGCCCGACAGGCTGTGGCCGCCGAAGCCGCGCAGGCCGCCGAGCGAGCCGCGTCCGAACGTGCTGCCGAGGAGCGTCGTGCGGCGGAAGCCGAGGCCGCCGGGCGTGAGGCCGAAGAACGCCGGGCAGCGGAGGCACGCGCCGAAGAGGAACAGCGCGCCGCTGAAGCGCAGGCCGAGGACGAGCGCCGCGCCGCCGAGGCACGTGCGGCTGAGCGTGAGGCTGAGGAACGCCGCGCGGCGGAGGCGCGCGCCGAAGAGGAACGCCGGGCCGCCGAAGCGCAGGCCGAGGAAGAGCGTCGCGCCGCCGAGGCACGTGCGGCCGAGCGTGAGGCCGAGGAACGCCGGGCGGCGGAGGCGCGCGCCGAAGAGGAACGTCGTGCCGCCGAGGCTCAGGCCGAGGAAGAGCGTCGCGCGGCCGAAGCACGTGCGGCCGAGCGCGAGGCCGAGGAACGCCGCGCAGCGGAGGCGCGCGCCGCAGAGGAACGTCGCGCCGCTGAGGCTCAGGCCGAGAACGAGCGTCGCGCCGCCGAAGCGCGCGAGGAGGCTGATCGGAGAGCTGCCGCCGAGCAGGCCGCACGGGATGCCGCCGACCGGCAGGCGCTGGAGGATGCGCTGCGCGAGGCCCAGCAGGGTCAGGCGGGTGCCGAGGGCACCGATACCGCCTCGACCGGCGATACGGAGGGGGGCCAGCGCCAGATGATCGAGGGCGGAAGTGGCGCTTCGGCGGGGCTCGACCCGCTGGCGGCGGCACTGGCCGGCGCCATGGCGGGCACGGAAGCGGGCGAGGCCGAGAACAACTTTTCCGGACCTCCCGCCGACATGATGCGGCTGACGCCGGGCACTGATCCGCTGCAGGTCCCGCGTGGCGCGGCCGACCTGCCGATGGGCGAGCCGCTGTCCCTGGCGGAACGCGAGGGGCTGCGCTTTGCCATCCAGAACTGCTGGAACGTGGGGGCGCTGTCGGTCGAGGCGTCGCGGATGACGGTCTCGGTCGGCTTTTCGCTGTCGCCGGACGGGGTGCCCGATCAGAACAGCCTGCGCCTCGCCGGCTATCAGGGCGGGTCCGAAGCCGGCGCCCAGCAGGCCTTCGAAGTCGCCCGCCGCGCGATCCTGATGTGCGGGCGCGCAGGCTTTGACATGCCGGCGTCCAAATACGGGCGCTGGCGCGATGTCGTGGTCGATTTCCGGCCCGACGGGCTGCAACTGCAATGACGACTTTCCGGGAAGCCCGCCTTTTGCTTTCCCCCGACCCGAGGTAATGACGACGCCATGTTCCGCAGACTGATCCTTGCCCCCGCCATCCTCATCGCCGCCTCGGCGGTGCTGCTGCCTGCGGGCCCCGTTCAGGCGCAGGACGCACCCTTGCGGATCGAGATCACCGATGGTGTGATCGAGCCGATGGCCATCGCCATCCCCGCCTTCCACGGCGATGCCGAGATCGCCGCCCGCATCCGCCAGGTGGTGGCCGACGACCTGACGGGCACCGGCCTTTTCCGCGAAATCCCGGCAGAGGCGCATCTGGCACGCCCCGCCAGCTTTTCCGAGGCCGTCAGCTATGAGGACTGGCGCGCGGTCAATGCCCAGGGCCTGGTCGCGGCCGAGGTCACGCAGGCGGGCGAGAACATCAGCGTCCGGTTTCGCCTGTTCGACGTCGTCTCGGGCCAGCCGCAGGGCGACGGGATGCAGTTCGACGCCCGCGCCAGCGACTGGCGCCGCGCTGCCCACAAGATCGCCGACCAGATCTATGCCCGGCTGACGGGCGAAAAGCCCTATTTCGACAGCCGTGTCGCCTTTGTGCAGGAAACCGGCCCCAAGAACGCCCGCATCAAGCGGATCGGGGTCATGGATTACGACGGCGCCAATATCCTGTGGATGACCGACAGCTCGTCCCTGGTGCTGGCACCCAAGTTCTCGCCCGACGGGCGCCGGCTGCTCTATACCAGCTATGACAGCGGCTTTCCGCAGATCCGGATCATGGACGTGTCCAGCGTCAGTTCGCGTCCGCTGACCCAGGACAATGGCGCCATGGCCTTTGCCCCGACCTTCAGCCCCGACGGCCGGTGGGTCGCCTATTCGCGCGAACAGGGCGGCAACAGCGACATCTGGCTGATGGACGGGGCCACCGGTGCGCAGCGGGCGCTGACCAGCGCGCCCTCGATCGAGACCTCCCCCAGCTTCAGCCCGGACGGCCAGCGCATCGTGTTCGAAAGCGACCGCTCGGGCGCGCCACAGCTCTATATCATGGGGCTGGAGGGCGGAGAGCCGACCCGGATCAGCTTTGGCGACGGCCGCTACGGCACGCCGGTCTGGTCGCCCAAGGGCGACATGATCGCCTTTACCAAGCAGATCGGCGACCGCTTCCACATCGGGGTGATGCGGACCGACGGTTCGGGTGAAAAGATGCTGACGGAATCCTTTCTTGACGAAGGGCCGACCTGGGCGCCGAATGGCCGGGTCGTCATGTTCACCCGCGTCACGCCCGGCGGAACCGGACAGCCGCGCCTGCATTCCGTCGACATCACGGGCCGCAACATGCGGCCGTTGAACCTGGACTTTGCCGCCTCGGATCCGTCCTGGGGACCATTGCTGCCATGAGGAATCGATGATGAACGCCGCGACAAAGCCTGCCCTTCTGGCCTGCCTTCTGGTGATGGCCGCCTGCGTCCGACCGGTGCCGCAACCGGCGCCTCCGGTGGTCGATCCCTATGCCAGCGTGGGGGGCGGCGCGGTGTTCCAGGGCGACTTGGCCGGCGGCGTCCTGGGCGCCGAAGCCACCGCCCAGTATTTCCAGACCGCGATCGGCGACACCGTCCTGTTCCCGGCCAACCAGACCACGCTGACGCCCGAGGCGCGGGCGGTGCTGACCAACCAGGCCACGTGGCTGGGCCGCCATGCCGGCTTCACCGCCGTGATCCAGGGCCATGCCGAGGAAACCGGCACCCGCGAATACAACCTGGCGCTTGGCGCGCGGCGGGCCAGCGCGGTGCAGGAATACCTGGTGGCGCAGGGCGTGGCACCCGGTCGCATCCGCACCCTGTCCTTTGGCAAGGAACGCCCGGCCGAGACCTGCTCGGACGAGGCCTGCTATGCCAAGAACCGCCGCGCCGTGACGGTGGTCACCCAAAGCGGGCCGGGCGCATGATCCGGCAGGCGGCTTTTGCGGGCCTCGCCGCCCTGATGCTGGCCGTCCCGGCCGCAGGGATCGCGCAGGATGCGCCCGACCCGGCGACGCTGGCCGATCTGCGGACGGAGCTGGCGGATCTGCGCGGTCAACTGCAACAGCTGCGGGCAGAGCTGATGGCCTCGGGCGCGGCGGGCTTTCAGGCCGCGGGCGGGGCCAGCGCGATCGACCGCATGAACGCGATGGAGGCGCAGTTGATGGGCCTGACCAACCAGGCCGAGCAGTTGCAGAACCGCGTGAACCGCATCACCGGGGACAGCGACCGGCGGCTGTCGGACCTGGAGTTCCGCATCTGCGAAATGGACCCGGCCTGCGATCTCAGCGCCCTGACGGTGCCGTCGGCGCCAGTGGGCGTGTCGCCCGAGCTGGCGCCCTCGGCCCCCGCGCCCGAAGTGGCCGGCGAAGAGGCGCCCGCCTCGACCGCCGCCGAGCAGGCGGATTTCGACGCCGCCCGGGCCGTGATGGACAGCGGCGACCATGACCGTGCCGCGCAGATGTTCGCGGCCGTCGCGGAAACCCATGCCGGCGGTCCGCTGACCGCCGAGGCGCTGTTCCTGCGCGGCCAGGCGCTGGATCTGGCGGGCCATCCGCGCGAGGCCGCCGCCGCCTGGCTGGAAGGTTTCGCCGCCGATCCGGACGGCACCCATGCCGGCGAGAGCCTGCTGGGCATCGCCCGCGTGATCGAGGGGCAGGGCGACACCACGGCTGCCTGCCTTTATCTGACCGAGATCCCGGCCCGCTTTCCCGGCAGCGCGCAGGCGGCCGAGGCGGAACAGCGGGTGACGCGGCTTGGCTGCGGCGTCAGCGATCTGGGCGCCCTGGACCCGCTTCTGGATCCTTCCCTGGACCTCGAGGCGGCGGCCGACCTGGCCGAGCACCAGTGACACTGCGATGACCGGGCGCGCCGCCGATCCTGCGGTCCGCGTCCACGCCGCGCTGGACCGGCTGGCCGGCGACCTGCCCGCGCTTGGACTGGCGGTGTCCGGCGGGGGCGATTCGGTGGCGCTGATGCAGATGGCGGCAGCCTGGGCGCGGGGCCGCCGCCTGATGGTCGCCACCGTGGATCATGGATTGCGTCCGGAAAGTGCCGCCGAGGCCACCGCGGTGGCCCGTGCCGCCCGCGCCCTTGGCCTGTCGCACGCGACGCTGCTGTGGCGCCGCGACACTGACACCGGCAACCTGATGGCGCAGGCGCGCGATGCTCGGCTGCGGCTCTTGTCAGGGTGGGCGCGGCGCAACGATCTGTCGGCGGTGGCCCTGGGTCACACCGCCGATGACCTGGCCGAGACGCTGGTCATGCGTCTGTCGCGCGGATCGGGGATCGACGGGCTGGCCGCGATGGCCGAATGGCGCGATGCCTTTGACATGCGCTGGCTGCGGCCGATGCTGGCGACCGGGCGATCCGAACTGCGCGACTGGCTGCGGGCGCGCAAGATCGACTGGATGGACGATCCCTCCAATGACAACACGGATTATGAACGCGTTCGCGCCCGCCAAGCCATCAGCGATCTTGGGCTGGAGGTCGGGGCATTAGCGCGGTCCGCCGGCCACATCGCCGAGGCACGCGAGGCGCTGTCGGCCTATGCCGCGCTGCTGGCGGCCGATGCGGTTGCGGATCGCGGCAGCCTGGTCATGCCCCGCGCCACCCTGCGCGATGCCCCGCCCGAGATCCGCCGCCGCATCCTGGTCGCCGCCTGCCGGTGGGTGACGGGGGCCGATTATCCGCCCCGTCGTGCCACCCTGCTGCACGCGCTGGAGGCGGTCATGGTGCATGGGCGGGTGACGCTGGACGGGGCGATGATCTCGGCCGTCGGCGATCAGCTCAGGATCGCGCGCGAGGCTGCGGCCGCCTTGCGCAGCCCGGCCGCGACGGAGGGTCCCTGGGACCGGCGGTGGCGGATCCACGGGCTGCGGGTTGGCCAGCGTGTCGCGGCACTGGGGGCTGACGCGCTGCAGCAGGTGAACTGGCGGGATTCGGGCCTGCTGCGCGACGAGGCCGCGGCAAGCCCCGCGGTCTGGCAGGAGGACCGCCTGATTGCTGCCCCGCTGCTGCGTGCGCATGCCGATTTCGGCACTCATCCGCTGCGGGGCGCGTCAGATTTCCGCAGGCTGGTAAAGGCGCATTGAACCTGCGCCGATAATCCCTATTTTCGATGCAACGCATTCCGCCGGAGGACCCGTTTTGGGCAACGCACGCAACTTCGCCTTCTGGGTGGTTCTGTTCCTGATGGTTCTGGCCCTGTTCAACCTGTTCAGCGACGGATCCGGGGCGATGAACAGCCGCCAGATCAGCTATTCCGAATTCATGCAGCGCGTGCAGGATGATCAGGTCACCTCCGTCACGATAGATGGCGAAGACCTCGTGGTCACCGGCAGCGATGGACAGCAATATGCCACGGTGCGCCCCATGGGCGAGGACATTGCCGACCGCCTGATCCAGAGCGGTGTCGATGTCCGCGTGGTCAAGCAGCAAAGCTCGGGCTTCATGTCGCTTCTGGGCGTGTGGCTGCCCTTCATCCTGCTGATCGGCGTGTGGATCTTCTTCATGAACCGCATGCAGGGCGGCGGGAAGGGCGGCGCCATGGGCTTTGGCAAGTCGCGCGCCAAGCTGCTGACCGAAAAGCACGGCCGGGTGACCTTTGACGATGTCGCCGGCATCGACGAGGCCAAGGAAGAGCTGGAGGAAATCGTCGAATTCCTGCGCAACCCGCAGAAGTTCAGCCGCCTTGGTGGCAAGATCCCGAAAGGGGCGCTGCTGGTCGGTCCTCCGGGCACCGGCAAGACCCTGCTGGCGCGGGCCATTGCGGGCGAGGCGGGTGTCCCGTTCTTCACCATCTCGGGGTCGGACTTTGTCGAGATGTTCGTGGGCGTCGGCGCCAGCCGCGTCCGTGACATGTTCGAGCAGGCCAAGAAATCGGCCCCCTGCATCCTGTTCATCGACGAGATCGACGCGGTCGGTCGTGCCCGCGGCGTGGGCATCGGCGGCGGCAATGACGAGCGCGAGCAGACCCTGAACCAGCTGCTGGTCGAGATGGACGGTTTCGAGGCAAACGAAGGCATCATCATCGTCGCCGCGACCAACCGCAAGGACGTGCTGGACCCGGCGCTGCTGCGCCCCGGCCGCTTCGACCGCCAGATCCATGTCCCGAACCCCGACATCAAGGGCCGCGAGAAGATCCTGTCCGTCCATGCCCGCAAGGTGCCGGTCGGTCCCGACGTGGACCTGCGCCTGATCGCCCGCGGCACGCCCGGATTTTCCGGTGCCGACCTGATGAACTTGGTGAACGAGGCCGCGCTGACCGCGGCCCGGATCGGCCGCCGCTTTGTCAGCATGGACGATTTCGAGAGCGCAAAGGACAAGGTGATGCTGGGCGTGGAACGTCGCAGCATGGTCCTGACGCCCGAACAGAAGGAAAAGACCGCCTATCACGAGGCCGGTCACGCCATCGTCGGCCTGTCGCTGCCGAAATGCGACCCGGTCTACAAGGCGACCATCATTCCGCGCGGGGGCGCCCTGGGCATGGTCGTCAGCCTGCCCGAGATGGACCGGCTGAACTTCCACAAGGACGAGGCCAAGCAGAAGATCACCATGACCATGGCCGGCAAGGCCGCCGAGATCATCAAGTATGGTGAGGAAGGCGTGTCGAACGGACCGGCCGGGGACATCATGCAGGCCAGCCAGCTGGCGCGCGCGATGGTCATGCGGTGGGGCATGTCGGACAAGGTCGGCGCGGTCGACTATGCCGAGGCCCACGAGGGCTACTCGGGCAGCACCGGCGGATTTTCCGTCTCGGCCGCGACCAAGGAGCTGATCGAGCAGGAGGTCCGCGAACTGATCGAGGCGGGCTATCAGGAGGCGTACCGCATCCTGATCGAGAAATCGGAAGAATTCGAACGTCTGGCCAAGGGCCTTCTGGAATATGAGACCCTGACCGGCGAGGAGATCGGGCGCATCGTCCGGGGTGAACCCCTGGGTGGCAACGATGATGATGCGCCGAGCAGCCTGATCCCCTCGGTGACCGCCATCCCCAAGGCCGGCAAGCCGGCACCAGGGGGCGACCCCGCCCCTGCATGATGAAACAGCCCCGGTTCGTCACCGGGGCTTTTTTATGTCGGACAGACTGCATCTTGTTTAGGGCTGTGCCGGAACGTCACTTTGAAAGAGTTTCATCAAAAGCGGCTCGGCCGTGTTACGTTTCAATAACTGCATTTTTTCCTGTCGCATCAGGGAGGAGATTGGCACATGCAGGAGATTGTTGCCCATTTTGACCGGTGTCTTGCCGGTTGTCTTTGAAACAAAACAAATATGAACTCTTTGGTTCGGCAAACGGCTTGTGCACCTGAGGCGCTCAATTTATGTATGGGCTTATGGAAAAGAAGACCGCTTCGCCCTTGGGGGCCATGCTCTGTTTCGACGTCTATGCGACGAACCTGGCGTTCGGGCGGGTCTACAAGCCGCTTCTTGACCCTTTGGGCCTCACCTATCCCCAGTACCTGGTGCTGATGACCCTGTGGCCCGCCGACAATCAAAGCATCGGACAGATCGGCACCGCCCTTGGGCTGGACAGCAGCACGCTGACCCCGCTGATCAAGCGTCTGGAGGTTGCGGGGCTTGTGACGCGCCGCCGGGACCCGCGGGATGAGCGACGGGTGATCGTGTCCCTGACCCGAGAGGGCGGTGACCTCGAGGCGCGGTCCGATCACCTTCATGACTGCATCATGCGCGCCACCGGTCTGGACATGGAAGGCGCGATCCGCCTTCAACAGATGCTGGCGCAGTTGCGCTGCTCGCTGACCGGGTCGATGACGGAATAGCCCTGCTCCCCTTGCGAAATTGCGCCGCGCGGTGCATTGGTCTAGGGCGATGACCAAGATCGAAGACATTCCCGACATGCCCTCCCTGCGCGCGGAAATCGACGCGCTGGATGCCCGCCTGATGGCGCTGCTGGCGCAGCGGCACGCCCTGATCGACCGCGCGGCGCAGATCAAGGCGGGCAACGGCATGCCCGCCCGCATCGACGACCGGGTCGAGGAGGTGGTGGCGAATGTCCGGCGCCATGCGCAGGCCCACGGTCTGGACCCGGATCTCTATGACCGCCTCTGGCGGCAATTGATCGAGGCCGCCATCGCCCAGGAAGAACGCCAACTGAACAAGGATCGCCCATGACCGCCCAGATCATCGACGGCAAGGCCTTTGCCGCCCGCCTGCGCAGCCGCATCGCGGCCGAGGTCGCGACCCTGGCGGGGCAGGGGATCACGCCGGGACTGGCCGTGGTTCTGGTGGGCGAGGATCCGGCCAGCCAAGTCTATGTCCGCTCCAAGGGCCGCATGACGCGCGAGGTCGGCATGGCCTCCTTCGAGCACCGCCTGTCCGAGCAGGTCGGCCAGCAGGAACTGCTGGAGCTGATCCAGAAGCTGAACGAGGACCCCGCCGTCCACGGCATCCTGGTGCAGCTGCCCTTGCCCGCGCATATGGACGAGGCGGCCGTCATCAATGCCATCACGCCGGACAAGGACGTGGACGGCTTTCACATCCTGAACGTCGGACGCCTGGCCACGGGGCAGAGGGCGATGGTGCCCTGCACGCCTTTAGGGTGCCTGATGCTGCTGCGCGACCATCTGGGGTCGCTGGCGGGCCGGAATGCGGTGGTGATCGGGCGCAGCAACATCGTCGGCAAGCCGATGGCACAGCTGCTGCTGCGCGACAGCGCCACCGTCACGATCGCCCATTCGCGGACCGAGGATCTGCCGGAACTGTGCCGGCGCGCCGATATCCTGGTGGCGGCTGTCGGGCGCCCGTCCTTTGTGCAGGGCGACTGGATCAAGCCCGGCGCGACCGTGATCGATGTCGGCATCAACCGGACCGAGGACGGACTGGTCGGAGATGTGGATCGCGCAGGCGCCAGCCGGGTCGCCGGGGCCTTCACCCCGGTGCCGGGGGGCGTCGGCCCGATGACCATCGCCTGCCTGCTGGCCAACACGCTGACCGCCACGGCCCGCATCCACGGACTGCCCGATCCCGAGGGCCTGACCCCCTAAAGCGTCAGCCGCGCGGCCAGCCTTAGGGCATGGGCGGGCTCGGTCGTGGCCACAGGCAGGATCGGGTCATAGGCCGCCCGGATCAGGGCCGCCAGCGCCGCCGAGGGTCTGATTTCGCGCGCGAAAGTCAGCGCCGATTGCATCATCACCTTCTCGGCCAGCCGCCCGGGATGCGCCTCGGCCAGGGCGCCGCCCATGTTCAGGAAGGTCAGGCAGGCGCGGATGCCGCCGCGGTCGTCAAAGCGGAACAGCCGGTACTGGTCCGCGGCCTGTCCTGACAGCCGTTGCGGCAGATCGTCCAGTCCCGTCAGCCGGTCCAGATCGGGCACGGCCGAAAGCTCGGTCCAGTCGCGTACGAAGAACAGCATCAGGTTCGCGCCCGTCTCGGGGTCGGTGTCCGCCATCGGATGGCCGGCATGGGCGAAACCCGACCGGATCGCGGCCCGAAAGATGTCCAGGCTGGCATCTCCCAGCCCGAAGATCACCGGCGCCACTGGACGGCCCCATCGGGCGCAGAGGAACCTGCCCCCCGCATCGGTAAACAGCGCCTGGATCTGCGACGCGTCCCATGCGCCGTCGGGAGGCTCTTGTTCCATTGCCGTCATCTTGTTCGGGATATCCTTGAAATATAGGAAGGCGGCGGGACCCGCGCCCCGCCGCCGTTGTCTTGCGGCAACCCTGGTCAGACCAAGGTCGCCTGCGTGGCGGCGCGGATCTCGTCCTCGGTGACGCCCTCCGCGGTCTCGACGACCTTCAGGCCGCCCGGCACCACGTCCAGAACGCCCAGATTGGTGATGATCCGATCCACGACGCCCTTGCCGGTCAGGGGGAGGGTGCAGGATTTCAGCACCTTGCTTTCCCCGGCCTTGTTCGTGTGGTCCATGACCACGATCACGCGGCCCACGCCCGCGACCAGGTCCATCGCGCCGCCCATGCCCTTGACCAGCTTGCCCGGGATCATCCAGTTCGCCAGGTCGCCTTCCTCGGAGACCTCCATCGCGCCCAGGATGGCCGCCGCGATCTTGCCGCCGCGGATCATGCCAAAGCTGGTGGCACTGTCGAAATAGGACGTGCGCGGCAGTTCGGTGATGGTCTGCTTGCCGGCGTTGATCAGGTCGGGATCCTCCTCCCCTTCGAACGGGAAGGGGCCCATGCCCAGCATGCCGTTTTCAGACTGCAGGGTGATGTCCTTGTCGCCCACATAGTTCGCGACCAGCGTGGGGATGCCGATCCCCAGGTTCACGTACCAGCCGTCCTGCAACTCCTGCGCGGCGCGGGCGGCCATCTGGTTGCGGTCCCAGCCTTTCGATGCGTCGGACATCACACGGCCTCCTTCTTGCGGGTGGTGCGCTGTTCGATGCGCTTTTCATGCGTGCCTTGGATGATCCGGTGGACATAGATGCCCGGCAGGTGGATCAGGTCGGGGTCCAGGCTGCCCCGCGGGACGATCTCCTCGACCTCGGCGACGCAGACGCGCCCGCACATCGCGGCGGGCGGGTTGAAGTTCCGCGCCGTCTTGCGGAAGACCAGGTTGCCGGTGTCGTCCGCCTTCCAGGCCTTGACGATGGACAGGTCGGCCACGATCCCGCGCTCCAGGACATAGTCCTGGCCGTCGAAGTTCTTGACCTCCTTGCCCTCGGCGATGACGGTGCCGACGCCGGTCTTGGTGTAGAAGCCGGGGATGCCGCTGCCGCCGGCGCGCATGCGCTCGGCCAGGGTGCCCTGGGGGTTGAACTCCAGTTCCAGCTCTCCGGACAGGTACTGGCGCATGAACTCGGCGTTCTCGCCGACATAGCTGCTGATCATCTTGCGGATCTGGCGTGTGTCCAGCAGCTTGCCCAGGCCGAACCCGTCCACGCCGCAATTGTTGCTGGCGATGGTCAGGTCCTTGACCTTCGACGCCACCAGCGCGTCGATCAGAAGCTCGGGGATCCCGCAAAGGCCAAAGCCGCCCGCCGCGATGAACATCCCGTCATGAAGCAATCCCTCCAGCGCCTCGTCCGCGCTGCCATAGACCTTTTTCATCGGCCTCCCCCTCTGCGTGTTTCTGCGCCTGCACAGTAGGGGGCCTGCGCCGCCTGTCAATCGGCGCCGGCGATGTTATGCCGCGGCGCCCTATTCCTTGGGCGCTGCCTTGGGTTTGGCGGCTTTCGCGGCGGGCTTTGCCTTGGCCTTGGCGGTCTTCGCGGCTGCAGGCTTGGCGGGCGCCTTCTTGGCCGCAGGCTTTTTCACGGCCTTCTTGGGCGATTTCGCCGCCTTGGCCGCGATCAGCTCCAGCGCCTGGTCCAGCGTCAGATCCTCGGGCGTGACGTCGCGGGGCAGGGTGGCGTTCACCTTTTCCCATTTGACATAGGGGCCATAGCGCCCGCTCATCACCTGGATCGCGCCGCCCTCGGGATGATCGCCCATCTCGCGCAGCGGCGCGGCGGCCGCCGCCCTGCCGCGGGTCTGCTTGGAGGCCAGCACCTCGACCGCGCGGTTCATGCCGATGGTGAAGACTTCGTCCACATCCGCGATATTGGCGTATTTCGACCCGTGCTTCACATAAGGGCCAAAGCGGCCGATCCCGGCCTCGACCAGCACCCCATCCTCAGGGTGGGGGCCGATAGGCCGGGGCAGGGCCAGAAGCTGCACCGCCTTTTCCAGCTCCAAGGCAGCGGCATCCCAGCCCTTGGGGATCGAGGCGCGGGGCGGCTTGGGGTTCTCCTCGGTCGCCTCGCCGCGCTGCACATAGGGGCCAAAGCGCCCGGTCTTGAGGCTGATCGGATCGCCTGCATCCTCGCCCAGGACCCGGTCGCCCAAGGGCTGTTCGCCGTCGGGGGCGGACAGGGGGCGGGTATAGCGGCATTCGGGATAGTTGGTGCAGCCGATGAAGGCCCCGCCCGAACGCGCGGTCTTCAGGTTCAGCCGGCCCTGTCCGCACACAGGGCATTCGCGCGGGTCCCCGCCATCGGCGCGCGGCGGGTAAAGGTGCGGCGCCAGCGCCTCGTCGATCGCATCCAGAACCTCGGTGATGCGCAGCTCGGACGTGCCTTCCAGCGCCTTCGAGAAATCCTTCCAGAAGCGGCCCAGAACCTCGCGCCACAGGCGGTCGCCGGCGCTGATCTCGTCCAGCTCGTTCTCCAGGTCGGCCGTGAAGTCATAGCTGACATAGCGGGGGAAGTATTTCAGCAGGAAGATCGTGACCAGCCGGCCCTTGTCCTCGGGGATCAGCCGGTTCTTGTCCTTCAGGACATATTCCCGGTCCTGGATGGTCGTCACGATGCTGGCATAGGTCGAGGGGCGGCCGATGCCCAGTTCTTCCATCCGCTTGACCAGCGTCGCCTCGGTATAGCGGGGCGGAGCCTGGGTGAAGTGCTGGCGGGCGGCGACCCGGGCTCCGTCATCGGCCAACATGCCGGGCGCGCCGCGCTGTCCGGCAGGCGCGGTGATGGCCTCGCCGCCCTTTTCCCGGGCCTTTGCCATTTCGGCCTCGAAGGACTGGGCGACCAGCCGTGCGGCCTCGCCCTCAGCGATCACCGGCAGGCGGGCACTGTCCTCGCCCTCGTCATCGTCGCGGCCCTGGTCATAGACGCGCAGGAAGCCGTCGAACAGCATCACCTGGCCGGTCGCGCGCAGGCCCACTTGGTTGTCGGGGCTGGCGATCTCGACCGTGGTGCGCTCCATCCGCGCGGCCTCCATCTGGCTGGCGATGGTCCGCTTCCAGATCAGGTCGTAAAGCTTGCGCTGGTCGTCGGCGTTCAGCTTCAGGCGGTCGGTCGACATCATCATGTCGGTGGGCCGGATGCATTCATGCGCCTCTTGCGCGTTCTTGGCCTTGTTCTTGTACATACGCGGCGACTTGGGCAGATAGTTCTCGCCGAACTTGGCCTTGATCGCATCGCGGGCGGCCATCACCGCCTCGGGCGCCATGTCGATGCCGTCGGTCCGCATATAGGTGATCAGCCCCGCCTCATAGAGGCGCTGCGCCGCCGACATGCAGGCCTTGGCGCCCATGCCCAGCTTGCGGCTGGCCTCCTGCTGGAGGGTCGAGGTCATGAAAGGTGGCCAGGGATTGCGGCTGGCGGGCTTCGCAGCGACCGAGGCCACCTTCAATTCGCGGCTGGCCACGGCGCTGACGGCCATGGCGGCCTGTTCGGCCGTCGCCAGGTCGAACCGCTCCAGCCGCTTGCCGGCCAGCGACACCAGGGCCGCGTCGTATTCGTCGCCACCGGGCGTGGCCAGGCGGGCATGGACCGACCAGTATTCACGGGGCTTGAAGGCCTCGATCTCCATCTCGCGGTCGACGATCAGGCGCAGGCAGACCGACTGCACCCGGCCCGCCGACTTGGCCCCCGGCAGCTTGCGCCACAGGACCGGGGACAGCTTGAAGCCCACCAGGTAATCCAGCGCACGGCGCGCCAGATAGGCGTCGACCAGCGGCTGGTCGATCTGGCGGGGCCGGGCCATCGCGTCGGTCACGGCGGCCTTGGTGATGGCGTTGAAGGTGACGCGGTTCACCTCGGCGCCCTTCTTCAGCGCAGGCGCCAGCGCCTCCAGCAGATGCCAGCTGATCGCCTCGCCCTCGCGGTCGGGGTCGGTGGCCAGGATCAGGTTCTGGTCGTCCTTCAGCGCGTCCTTGATCGCCTTGAGATGCTTCCTGCTGTCGGCCGCGACCTCCCATTTCATGTCGAAGTCATGGTCGGGATCGACGCTGCCGTCCTTGGGCGGCAGGTCCCGCACATGGCCGAAGCTGGCCAGAACGCGGTAGTCGCCGCCGAGATATTTCTCGATGGTCTTGGCCTTGGCCGGGGATTCGACGACGACGACGGGCATGGGGACCTCGGACAGCTGCAATGGGGCGGCAACATGGGTGCCGGGCGGCGCACTGTCAACGGGTGGTGACAGGCGTGACCCGCCTCGGCCCGTTCATCCGCGGCCGGGGCACGGCATCAGGACAGCGCCAGCCGCCCTCCGGCCAGGCGGGTGACCCGACCCTGCAGCTCCAGCGACAGGATGGCCGTGCTGGCCACCGAGGCCGGCACGCCCAGGTCGCGGATCAGGTCGTTTTCCTCGGTCGGAGAGGGGCCCAGCCGCGACAGGATGCGCCCCTCCAGCTGGACCGGGGCGCTGGTGTCGGAAGGTTGAGTGGCGGCGGCAGGGCGGGCCGTGATCGCGGGATGGCGGGGCATTTCGCCAGCGGGGGCAACCTGCCGGAGGCGCGGGGCCGTGCCTGCGGCATCCAGCGCATCCGCCACATCCGCGGCGCTGCGGACCAGCGTGGCGCCGTCCCGGATCAGGGCGTTGCAGCCCGAGGCGCGTGCGTCCATCGGATGACCCGGCACCGCCATCACCTCGCGGCCCTGGTCCAGCGCGTTTCGTGCCGTGATCAGTGTGCCCGACCGATGCGCGGCCTCGATCACCACCACGGCGCGCGACAGGCCGGACACGATCCGGTTGCGGGTGGGAAAATGCCGTGCGGCGGGCTCGGTGCCGGGCGGTTGCTCGGAAACCAAGGCGCCCACATCCGCGATCTGTGCGGCCAGAACGGCGTTTTCGGCCGGGTAGATGACATCGACGCCGCCCGCCATCACGGCGATCGTGCCTGTCGGCAGCGCCGCGTTATGGGCCGCGGTGTCGACGCCGCGGGCCAGGCCCGCCACCACGGTCAGGCCAGCTTCGCCCAGGCCCGCGGCCATGCCGCGCGCCATGCGCAGCCCCAGGGACGATGCGTTGCGCGCGCCGATCACGGCGATGACGTCGCGCGACAGCCAGGCGGGATCGCCGCGCACCCACAGGACCGGCGGCGCGCCGTCGATCTGGCGCAGGCTGTCGGGATAGGCGGGATCGTCGATGCGCAAAAGCTGCGCCCCCGCGCGCCGGCCCGCCGCCAGTTCGGCCGCGGCCACGCCCTCGGGACAGGGCTGATAGTCGGTGATGCCGGCCGCCCCAGCGATCCGGGGCAGCATCTCCAGCGCCGCGCGGGCCGAACCGTGTTCCGCCAGCAGCCGGTGGAAGGTGGCGGGCCCCACGCGGCGGGACCGGATCAGCCGCAGAACGCTGAGATCGTCATCCGCGTCGCGGACGGGGGCGTCGCGACGGGCCGGTGCGCTGTCCATGGTGCCTCCGTGTGATCCAATCCCACGGATAACCCGGAAGGGGTTAACAACTGGTTACCCCCGATGACCGGCGCCCTGCGTCACGCGGCCGAGCCGCCCACCGTCAGCCCGCCGATCAGCAGCGTGGGCTGGCCCACGCCCACCGGCACCCATTGCCCCTGCTTGCCGCAATTGCCGATGCCGGGGTCCAGCGACATGTCGCTGCCCACCGCGCGGACCTGCTGCAGGGCGGTGGCGCCGTCGCCGATCAGCGTGGCGCCGCGAATCGGGTCGCCGACGACGCCGTTGCGGACGCGATAGGCCTCGGTGCAGCTGAAAACGAACTTGCCGTTGGTGATGTCGACCTGGCCGCCGCCGAAGCCCACGGCGTAGATCCCGTCCTTCAGGTCGGCCAGGATCGCCGAGGGCTCGGCATCGCCCGAGGGCATGTAGGTGTTGGTCATGCGGGGCATGGGAACATGGGCAAAGCTTTCCCGCCGCCCGTTCCCTGTGGGCGCCACGCCCATCAGGCGCGCGTTCTGGCGGTCCTGCATGTAGCCGACAAGGATGCCGTCCTCGATCAGCACGTTGCGGGCAGGGGGGGTGCCCTCGTCGTCGATGTTGATGCTGCCGCGGCGGTCGGGGATCGTGCCGTCATCGACAACGGTGACGCCGGGCGAGGCGACGCGCTGGCCCAGCAGCCCGGCAAAGGCGCTGGCCTTCTTGCGGTTGAAGTCGCCCTCCAGCCCGTGGCCCACGGCCTCGTGCAGCAGGATGCCGGGCCAGCCCGGTCCCAGCACCACGTCCATCACCCCCGCCGGCGCGGGGACCGAACGCAGGTTCACCAGCGCAATGCGGAGCGCCTCCTGCACCAGATCCTGCCAGTGGCCCGGCTGCAGCAGCAGTTCCAGCGTATGACGCCCGCCGCCGCCGGCGCTGCCGCTTTCGCGCCGGTCGTTGTTTTCCACGATGACTGCGACATTCAGCCGCGTCATCGGCCGGACATCGGTGGCCAGGCCACCCTCGGGGCGCAGGATCGCGACCTCCTGCAGGCCGCTGCCCATGGAGACGGTGACCTGAACCACCCGCGGGTCCAGGGCGCGGGCATAGGCGTCGATCTCGCGCAGCAGCGCGATGCGGCGGGCGATCGAAATGCCCTCGGCCGGATCGATCGCAGGATAGAGGTTCAGCGGCTGCATGGCTGAGGGCTGCGCCAGGACGGCCCCACCCTGGCCCACGGCCAGACGGGCGGTTTCGGCCGCGCGGCGCAGCGCAGCCTCGGTCATTTCGGTCGAATGGGCATAGCCGGTCACTTCGCCGCGAACCGCGCGCAGGCCGAAGCCCTGGCTGGCCATGAAGCTGGAGTTGCGCAGCCGGCCGTCGTCGAAGACCAGCGACTCGGACTGGCTGCGCTCCAGGAACAGTTCTCCGTCATCGGCGCCCTGCACCGCGTCGCGCAGGATCGACAGGGCGCGGTCGCGGTCCAGATGCCGGGCAAAGGGATCGAAGGGCTGGCGGCTCATGCAGGGCTCCTGACGGGTCTGGGCGGCGACGAGGGCCGGCATGCCGGGCGCGGCAGCGGGTCGCGTTCCTTCTTTGACCGGAAATGCGGTAGGTATGACTTGCCCGTAAGGGCGAGATATGGTCATAGAACGGTCACTGTGAAAGGAAAAGGGGCAGCCTCCCGGCGGCCCCTGCGGCCATTCGGGCCGGGCCAACGCAACGGGATGGAATGATGGCAAGAGCGATGATTCGCCGTGGAGTCGCGGCAGCTACGGGGTTCGCGTTGGCGGGCATGTTGGCCGGAACTGCCATGGCACAAGACGTACTGGGCGACCTGCCCACAATCGGCAAGCCGGTTCCGGCCGGAACGGGTTTTCAGCCGGCCGCGACGGAACTGGCGCGGGACCAGCAGTGGCTGGACCACTTCGTGTTGATCATCATCACGGTCGTCACCATCCTGGTCTGTGCGCTGCTGCTGATCGTGATCTTCCGCTTCAACCAGCGTGCGAACCCGGTCCCGGCCAAGTTCACCCACAACACCGCGCTGGAGATCGGCTGGACCCTGGGGCCCGTGCTGATCCTGGTCGCCATCGGGGCATTCTCGCTGCCGATCCTGTTCCGCAGCCAGGAAATGCCCGAGGATCCCGACGTCGTGGTGAAGGCGATCGGCAACCAGTGGTACTGGTCCTATGAATACCCTGAGAATGGCGTGGCCTTCGATTCGCTGATGCTGCCCAAGGAAGATCTGGCCGAATATGGCTATTCCGAGGACGAGTATCTGCTGGCGACCGACACGGCCGTGGTGGTGCCCGTGGGACAGACCGTCCTGATGCAGGTCACCGCCAGCGACGTGATCCATTCCTGGACCATCCCGGCCTTTGCCGTGAAGCAGGACGCCGTTCCCGGCCGCATCGCCCAGGCCTGGTTCAAGGTGGAGCAGGAAGGTGTGTATTTCGGCCAGTGCAGCGAACTGTGCGGTATCAACCACGCCTATATGCCGATCGTCGTGAAGGCGGTCAGCCCCGAGGTCTATGCGGCCTGGATCGCCGAACAGGGCGGCACCCTGGGCGAGGCCGAGCCGCAGACCGCCAGCCTGGATCCCGCGGCCGAGGTGACCCTGGCCCGCGCCGACTGAACCGAAGACCCGGGCAGGGTCGGCAATCCTGTCGGCCCGCCTTTGGACAACCGATTGAAGGTGCGATGACCGATATCAACGCATACGATGGTGCGCCCGAGGCCGAGTTCCGCGACTATGTCGCCCTTCTCAAGCCGCGGGTCATGTCGCTTGTCGTCTTCACGGCCTTTGTGGGCCTGTGGGTCGCGCCGATCGACGTCCATCCGTTCATCGCATTCTGCTCGATCCTGTTCATCGCGCTTGGGGGCGGGGCCTCCGGCGCCCTGAACATGTGGTACGACCGCGACATCGACTCGGTCATGAACCGCACCCAGAGCCGCCCCATCCCCTCCGGTCGCGTCGAGGGCGGAGAGGCCCTGGGCCTGGGCATCGTTCTGGCGCTGATCTCGGTCATGATGCTGGGGCTGGTGGCCAACTGGTTCGCGGCCGGGTTCCTGGCCTTTACCGTCTTCTTCTATGCGGTGGTCTACACGATCTGGCTCAAGCGCTGGACGCCGCAGAACATCGTGATCGGCGGTGCGGCCGGGGCCTTCCCCCCGATGATCGGGTGGGCCTGCGCCACCGGCGGCATCAGCATCGAATCGCTCTTGATGTTCGCGCTGATCTTCTTCTGGACGCCGCCGCATTTCTGGGCGCTGGCGCTGTTCATGAAGGAGGATTACCACAAGGCGGGCGTGCCGATGCTGACCGTGACCCACGGCCGTCCCACCACCCGCCGCCACATCTTTGCCTATACGCTGGTCCTGGCGCCCTTCGCGATCTGGCTGGGCCTGACCTCGATCGGCGGGCCGCTCTACATGGCGGTTGCGGTGGTCCTGAACGCGGCCTTCATCCGCGGCGGCTGGCAGATCCTGCGCCGGTCCGAGGACCGGGCGATCGCCGACGGCTACGCGGTCGAAAAGCGCGTCTTCAAGCTGTCGCTCTATTATCTGTTCCTGCATTTCCTGGCGCTGCTGGTGCAGGGCTGGATGGGAGGTTGGTGATGGCACTTCGCCCCGAACATGAAATTCACTCTCGCCGCCGTTCGCGCAACGTCGGGCTGGGCATCGTCCTGATCGGCTTTGTCGCGCTGGTCTTTGCGCTCACCGTGGTCAAGGTCCAGCAGGGCGACATGATGGAAGCCTTCGACCACCAGCCGCGCGTCTCGCTGACGCCGCTGCCCGAACCGGCGGTGGAGGGCGGACAATGAGGCGCCTCAGCCCCCAGGGACGGACCGTGGCCATGCTGGTGGGGGTCGTCCTGACGATGGGCGCCCTGTCCTGGGCGGCGGTGCCCTTCTACGACTGGTTCTGCCGCGTGACCGGCTTTGGCGGGACCACCCAAGTGGCGACCTCGGCCTCGGACGAGGTGCTGGACGAGGTCGTGCGCGTCCGCTTTGACGCCAATACCGATCCCAACCTGGACTGGACCTTCCGCCCGATGCAGACGCGCATGGACCTGAAGATCGGCGAAAGCGGCCTTGCCTTCTATGAGGCGGTGAACAATTCCGACGTGCCGCTGACCGGAACGGCCAGCTACAATGTCGCGCCCGAGATCTCGGGCTATTACTTCATCAAGGTCCAGTGCTTCTGCTTTACCGAGCAGACGCTGCAGCCCGGCGAACGGGTCGAGATGCCGGTCAGCTTCTATGTCGATCCCGAACTGGTGCGCGACAGCGATGCCGGGCATATTCGCGACATCACGCTGTCCTATACCTTCCACCGGACCGAGCCGCGCAGCGCTGCGCTTGACGTGGCTCCGGCCGAGACCATCAACTAAGACGAATTCGAGGGAGCCGACGGGGATCCGACATGGCGCACGCTAAGAACCACGATTACCATATTCTTCCGGCCTCTGTCTGGCCTTTCCTCGCGGCGGTGGCGGTTTTCGTCATGCTGTATGGCGCGGTTGCCTGGATGACCGGAGAGGTCACGCTGATGGGTGCGGCCATCACCGGTCCCTGGATGTTCGCCATCGGCTTTGTCGCGACCTGCTATGTCAGCTTTGCTTGGTGGGCCGACATGGTCCGCGAGGCCGAGTCGGGCGATCACACGCCCGTCGTGCGGCTCGGCCTGCAATACGGCTTCATCCTGTTCGTGATGTCCGAGGCGATGCTGTTCGTCACGCTGTTCTGGAACTTCATCAAGCACGCCCTCTATCCGATGGGCGAGGAAAGCCCGATCGTCGATGGCGTCTGGCCGCCCGTCGGGATCGAGACCTTCGACCCCTGGCACCTGCCCTTCATCAACACGCTGATCCTGCTGCTGTCGGGCGTCGCGGTCACCTGGGCGCACCATGCCTGGGCGCATGAGGGCGACCGCAAGGTCGCGATCAACGGCCTGGCCGTCGCGGTGGTCCTGGGCCTCTTCTTCACCGGCCTGCAGGCCTATGAATACAGCCACGCCGCTTTCGGCCTGGCCGACACCGCCTATGCCGCGGCCTTCTACATCGCCACGGGCTTTCACGGGTTGCACGTGATCATCGGGACGATCTTCCTGGCCGTCTGCCTGGTGCGCTTCATGCGCGGCCAGATGACCCAGAACCAGCATGTCGGCTTCGAGGCTGCCGCCTGGTACTGGCACTTTGTCGACGTCATCTGGCTGGTGCTCTTCGCCGTCATCTACGTCTGGGGCAGCTGATCCCCCTACCCAGAACCAGAGCGCGCGGGGGGCCACTTCCGCGCGTTTTTCGTTGCCCTTCCCGCGACCCGGAGCGTGTCATGCGCCGTTACCTGTTTCCGCTGATCCTCGGCATCGTCGGCTGCGCCATCCTGGTGCAGCTGGGCCTGTGGCAGCTGGACCGCCGCGACTGGAAGGAAGGCATGCTGGAGGAGATCCGGGCCGGCATCCTGGCCGATCCGGTGCCGCTGCCGGCCAAGGTCGATCCGTCGATGAAATACCTGCCCGTCACCGTCAGCGGCACCACGACCGGGGCCGAGATCGACGTGCTGTCGCATACCCGCGACCAGGGGGCCGGCTATCAGATCGTCTCGCGCTTTGTCACCGACGACGGCCGCGCGATCCTGCTGGACCGGGGCTTCGTGCCGCAGGAGGCGCGCCGCGTCGGGCGCCCGCCGGTCCGCCTGGATGTGCGCGGCAACCTGCACTGGCCGCAGGACGCCAGCAGCTCGACCCCCGCGCCCAATCGTGACGAGAACATCTGGTTCGCCCGCGACGTCGCGGCGATGGCCGCGGAACTGGACACCGAGCCGGTCCTGGTCGTCGCCAGCTTCATCCAGGGCGACAACCAGGGCGCCGAGCCGATCCCGGTCGCGGTCGGGGGCATCCCCAACAACCACCTGTCCTATGCCGTGCAATGGTTCCTGATCGCGGCCACCTGGGCGGTGATGACACTGGCGCTGATCTGGCGTATCAGGCAGCGCAGCTACTGAAGGAATTTCGATGCGTTACGTCTCGACGCGGGGCCAGGCCCCGGTTCTGAACTTTGAACAGGCCATGCTGTCGGGGCTGGCGCGCGACGGGGGCCTGTATCTGCCGGAAACGATCCCGACCCTGCCGGGCCTGGACCAGCTGGACGGCCTTTCCTACGAAGAGGTGGCCTTCCGCGTGGTGCGTCCCTTCACCGGCGACAGCTTTACCGACGATGAACTGCGCGGCGCGATCGACCGGGCCTATGCGCGCATCAGCCACGATGCCCGCGCGCCGCTGGTGCAGCTGGCCCCCGGCCATCACCTGCTGGAGCTGTTCCACGGGCCCACGCTGGCCTTCAAGGACTTCGCGATGCAGTTGATCGCGCAGCTGTTCCAGATCGCCCTGACGCGGTCCGGCCAGCGGATCACCATCGTGGGCGCGACCTCGGGCGATACCGGCTCGGCGGCGATCGAGGCGTTCCGCGGCATCGACAATGTCGACGTCTTCATCATGTATCCCCATGGCCGCGTGTCCGAGGTGCAGCGCCGCCAGATGACCACGCCCCCCGCCGCCAATGTCCATGCGCTGGCGGTGACCGGGCATTTCGACGACTGCCAGGCGCGTCTCAAGGACCTGTTCAACGACCACGCCTTCCGCGACCATGTGGGGCTTGCGGGCGTGAACAGCATCAACTGGGCCCGCGTCGTGGCGCAGATCGTCTATTATTTCACCGCCTGCGCGTCGCTTGGCATGCGGCCCACGGATTTTTGCGTGCCGACCGGCAATTTCGGCGACATCTTCGCGGGGTCGATCGCACGCCAGATGGGCCTGCCGATCCGCCGTCTGATCGTGGCGACGAACCAGAACGACATCCTGCATCGCGCGCTGAGCCAGGGCGAATACCGCGTGGGCACGGTCGAACCCTCGATCAGCCCCTCGATGGACATCCAGGTCAGCTCGAACTTCGAACGTGCGCTGTACCTGGCCTATGGGGCCGATGCGGGCGCGGTGGCGCAGCTGATGGACGAGTTGAAGGCCGGCGGCTTCACGATCAGCCAAGGCGCGCTTCAGGCGCTGCGCGAGCAGTACCGTTCGGGCCGCGTCTCGGAGGAGGAGACGCTGGAGACGATCCGCGAGATGCGCGACCGGACCGGAGAGGTCCTGTGCCCCCACAGCGCTGTGGGTGTCGCGGTGGCGCAGCGCCATCTGCAACCCGGCGTGCCGATGGTCACGCTGGCCACCGCCCATCCGGCCAAGTTCCCCGACGCGGTGGAACGCGCCATCGGCATCCGCCCCGGCCTGCCGCCGCACATGGCCGACCTGTTCGACCTTCCCGAACGCGTGACGCGGGTTGAAAATGACGTCGAGGCGATTAAGTCGCTGATCCTTGACCGGAGAACCCAGTGAGCCAAGACCCCACCCCGCGCCTGACCACCCTGCCGAACGGCCTGTCCGTCGTCACCCGCCAGATGCCGGGCCTGCATTCCACCGCCCTGGGCATCTGGATCAGTGCCGGGGGCCGAAACGAACGGGCCGAACAGAACGGCATCGCCCATTTCCTGGAGCACATGGCCTTCAAGGGCACCGCGACCCGCAGCGCGCTGCAGATCGCCGAGGCGATCGAGGATGTGGGCGGCTATATCAACGCCTATACCTCGCGCGATGCGACGGCTTATTACGTCCGCGTGCTGGAGGATGACGTCGATCTGGCCTTTGACGTGATCAGCGACATCGTCCTGAACCCGGTCTTCGACCCGCGCGAGATCGAGGTCGAGCGCGGCGTGATCCTGCAGGAGATCGGCCAGACGCTGGACACGCCCGACGACATCATCTTCGACTGGCTGCAGGAGGCCGCCTATCCCGACCAGCCGATGGGCCGCACCATCTTGGGCCCGGCCGAGCGCGTGAGCCACTTCGGCCGCGCCGACCTGGCGGGCTTTGTCGCCGAAAATTACGGGCCGGGGCAGATGGTCGTGGCTGCGGCGGGCGCGATCGATCACGACCGCATCGTGCGGCTGGCTGAAAAGGTGCTGGGCCACATGAAGCCCGTCACACAGGCGCCGCGGGAAACCGCGCGCTGGCAGGGGCTGGAGACACGGCACGTCAAGCCGCTGGAACAGGCGCATTTTGCACTGGCGCTGGAGGGGCCGGGTTATCTGGCGCCCGATTTCTATGCGGCGCAGATCTTTTCCTCCGCGCTTGGGGGCGGCATGTCCTCGCGCCTGTTCCAGAAGATCCGCGAGGAACGCGGCCTCTGCTACACGATCTTTGCGCAGTCGGGCTTTCATGACGATACCGGCATGCTGACCATCTATGCCGGCACCGGCGCCGAGGATCTGGGCGACCTGGCCACGCTGACCATCGACGAGATCAAGCGCGCGGCCGAGGACATGTCCGAGGCCGAGATCGCGCGTGCCAAGGCGCAGCTGCGCGCGGGCCTGCTGATGGGGCTGGAAAGCCCCTCGGCCCAGGCCGAGCGCATGGCGCGGACGCTGGCCATCTGGGGACGGGTTCCCGACGCCGCCGAAGTGGCCGAGCGCATCGCGGCGGTGACGGCCGCCGATGTGCGCAACCATGCCGAGGCGCTGCTGGCCTCGGCCCGACCGGCGCTGGCGCTTTACGGTCCCGTGGATGGGGCGCCGTCGCGCGATGCCCTGGCCGAAAGGCTTGCTGCATGATCCTGACGCGGCGCCGTCCCTTTCGGCTTGATGCTGATCGGATCGTGCTGCGTCTGCCCATGCATTCCGATTTCGCCGCCTGGACATCGCTGCGGGCGGAAAGCCGGGCCTTTCTGGCCCCATGGGAGCCGGCCTGGTCGCCCGACCACCTGTCGCGCAAGAGCTTTACCAACCGCGTCTACTGGGCCGCGCGGTCCAGCAGGTCGGGGACCGGGCTGCCCCTGTTCCTGGTCCGCCGCGACGGGGTGCTGCTGGGCGCGATCACTCTGGACAACATCCGCCGCGGGCCGGCGCAATCCGCCACCATCGGCTATTGGATCGGCCAGAACCACGCGCGGCAGGGCTACATGCGCGAGGCGATCGGGGTACTGGTGCATCACGCCTTCACCAGCCTTGATCTGTCGCGGATCGAGGCGGCCTGCCTTCCCGAGAACACCGCCTCGCGCGGGGTGCTGGAAAAATCCGGCTTTAAATACGAGGGGGTGGCGCAGAGCTATCTGGAAATCGATGGTCGTTGGCGCAACCACGTGCTGTTTTCAAACCTGCGCAGCGACCGGCGCGGCAAGACCGAGATCCGCTGAAGGAAGCGCAACCATGCTGAACGCCGCCGATCAGGCCCTGGCCCGCCGCCTGCCGCAGGGCGTTCTTCGAGAAGTCGCCCCGGCTTATCTGCAGGAGCCGCGCGGACGTTTTCAGGGGCAGGCGGGGCTGGTCGCCGCGCCGCGCGATGCCCAAGAATGCGCGGCCGTCATCCGCGCCTGCGCCGAGGCGCGGGTGGCGGTCGTTCCGCGGGGTGGCGGCACCGGCCTGGTGGGCGGCCAGGTCATGACGCAGGGGCCCGCGCCGCTGATCCTGTCGCTAGAGCGGATGACCGCCATCCGCGACATCTTTCCCGAGGAGGGCGTCATGGTTGCCGAATCGGGCGTGACGCTGCACCAGGCGCGCGAAGCGGCGGCGGAGGTCGGGCGGCAGTTTCCGCTGTCGCTGGCCTCGCAGGGCAGCGCCCAGATCGGGGGGGTCCTGTCCACCAATGCGGGTGGGGTGAACGTGCTGCGCCATGGCAATGCCCGCGCGCTGTGCCTGGGGGTCGAGGCGGTGCTGCCGTCGGGCGAGGTGATGCATGACCTCAAGCGGCTGCGCAAGGACAACACCGGCTATGACCTGCGCGACCTCTTGATCGGGGCCGAGGGGACGCTGGGGATCATCACCGCTGCCTCGCTGGTGCTGGCGCCGGTGCCCGCGGAATCGGGCGTGGCGATGCTGGTCGTCGACAGTCCCGCCGCCGCGCTGTCCCTGCTGTCGCTGGCGCAGGCGCGGATGGCAGGCGGGGTCACGGCCTTCGAGCTGATCTCGGGGCAGGGGCTGCGCTTCTTGGACAATGCCTTCCCGGACCTGCGCCAGCCCTTTGCCGGCCGCCCCGACTGGCTGGTGCTGGTCGAGGTTGGGCTGCCCGCAGGCCTGTCGGCCGACGGGGCACTGGAGGGGCTGTTCCTGGCGGCCAGCGAGGCGGGATTGGTGCAGGACGGCGTGATCGCGCAATCGGGGCAGCAGGGGGCCGACCTGTGGGCGCTGCGCGAGCATATCCCGCTGGCCAACCGCCATGTCGGCGCGATCGCCAGCCACGACATCAGCTTGCCCCTGTCCGAGATCCCAGGATTCATCAGCGATGCCGGGGCGATGGTCGCGGCGCAGGGCGACATGCGGATCAACTGCTTTGGCCATGTCGGCGACGGCAACCTGCATTACAACCTGTTCCCCGCCAAAGGTCGTGTGCGCGAGGATTACGACCCGGTGCGGCGCGACCTGTCGCAGTTGATCCACGAGATGGTGGTCGCGCGCGGCGGGTCCTTTTCCGCCGAACATGGCGTGGGGCGGCTGAAGGCGGCGGACCTGGAACGGTGGGGCGACCCGGTGCGCCTGTCGGCCATGCGCGCCATCAAGGGGGCGCTAGATCCATTGGGCATCATGAACCCAGGCGCGGTCCTGGCCTAGGTGCCCCCTGAGGCTCCGTCGAATTCGCACAAAGCATGGACAGGCATGTCCAGCCCTTCCAGCAGCCGGCGGCCGCCCAGTTCGGGCAGGTCGATCACGAAGGCGCAGCCGACGACGGCCGCCCCAAGCCGCTGGCACAGCCGGATCGCCGCCGCCGCGGTGCCGCCGGTGGCCAGCAGGTCGTCGACGATCAGCACCCGTTCGCCGGCCCGCAGGGCGTCGTCATGGATCTCCATGATCGCCTCGCCATATTCCAGCTGATAGGCTTCGGAAATGACCGTGCCGGGCAGCTTGCCCTTTTTCCGGATCGGCACGAAGCCCGTCGACAGCTGATGCGCCACCGCGCCCCCCAGGATGAAGCCGCGCGCCTCCAGCCCCACCACCTTGTCGATGCGCGTGCCGGCATAGGCGTGCAGCAGCTGGTCCACCGCCATGCGGAACCCGCGCGCGTCGGCGAACAGCGTCGTCACGTCGCGGAAGATGATCCCCTCATGCGGAAAGTCGTGGATCGAGCGGACATAGTCCTTGACGCTGCGGCTCACGCGGGGCGCTCCATCTCGAAGATCTCCTGCACGGCGCAGTAATCCTTGTAACCAAGCCGGGCCAGCCAGCCTCCGGCAGGGCGCGGGTCGAACCGGCCCTCGACCACGCAGTCGTCGCGCAGATGCACCCCCGTCACCACGCCGAAGACGGCATAATTCGCCTCGCCCGCCAGGGGCACGATCTGCGTCATGCGGCATTCCAGCGCCGCCGCCGCCGTGGCCACGCGCGCGCAGTCGATGGTTGTGCAGGAGGCGGCCTCCAGTCCCGCCGCCTCGAACTCGCTCTGCCCGGCGGGCAGCGGGGCCGAGGTCGCGTTCACCGCATCGCGCAGCTCGCCGCAGGCGATGTTGACGCAGAAGACCCCGGTCTCGATGATCTGGGCGACGCTGTCCTTGGTGCCCTGTCGGTCGCGCTTGGCTCCGGTGGAGGCGAACATGACCTGCGGCGGCACATAGGCGACCGCATTGAAGAAGGAATAGGGCGCCAGGTTGTCCCCCTGCGCGCCGCGGGTCGAGATCCAGCCGATGGGGCGGGGGGCCACGATCGCGTTGAAGGGGTTGTGGGGCAGGCCGTGTCCGGCTTCGGGGCGGTAGAACATGTGGCGGCCTCCTGGGGATTTGCGTGCTCAACCTGCCACCGCTTTTCCGGCGGTGCAATGTTCCGCCTGTCGCAAACCCATGTTAAGGGGCCGCCGGACCCATAGGAGGCGCGATGTTCGAGATCTGCCCAGAGACTCCCGCGGACGAAACCGAGGTCGAGGCGCTGTACGACCTGTGCTTTGCCCCGGGTCGCACCGCCCTGTCGTCCTATCGCCTGCGCGACGGCGTTCCCCGCGTGGCCGACCTGTGCTTGGTGCTGCGCGACCAGACCGGCACGCTGATGGCCGCGATCCGCTTCTGGCCCGTGCGCGTGGACGGCCTGCCGGTGCTGCTGCTGGGGCCGATCGCGGTCCATCCGACCGCGCAGGGCGAAGGCCTGGGCGGGCTGCTGATGCACGACAGCCTGTCGCGGGCGCGGCGGATGGGCTGTGAACGCGTCCTGCTGGTGGGTGATGCGCCCTATTATTCGCGTTTCGGCTTTCAGCGCCTCGACGAGGTCGAGATGCCGCCGCCCACCAACCCGGACCGGGTCCTGGGGCTGGAACTGAAGCCCGGTGCATGGGTTGGGCTGACGGGTCCGGTCCAGCGCGAAAGCCAGGTGCCGCCCGAGAAGACCGATCCGACCGGCTGCATCGCGGTCGAGCACCCGAAAGAGGTTGCCCATGCCCCCGACCCTGCCCCCCGCCCGCATTCTTCCGCCGATCAACGATCCTGCGACCCGTGACCAGATCGACCGGCTGGCGCGCCGCTACCTGGAGGCCTCGGGCGCCGGGATGGCGCTCATGGCGCGGATCGGCAACAGCGCCGAGGGGCTGATCGCGCGCCTGCCGGGCTTTGTGCGCAGTCGTCTGGACAGCGTCACCCGTGCGGCGCTGACCCGCGCCTTCGGCGCCGCCTCGGGCAGCCGCCGCCTGCTGCGCGACCGGGGCGACTGGTTCAACCGGCTGGCCTCCACCGTCAGCGGGGCTGCGGGCGGGGTGGGGGGCTTTGCCGGCGCGTTGGTCGAACTGCCCTTCACCGTGACGCTGCTGCTGCGGGCGATGCTGGACATCGCGGCCGAACATGGCCTTGATCCCGACAGCGAGGAGGTGCGGCTGGAATGCCTGCGCATCTTCGCCGCCGCAGGGCCGATGGCCGATGACGACAGCACCGATCTGGGCCTTCTGGCGGCGCGCCTGTCGGTCACCGGGCAGACGGTGCAGGGCCTCGTCAGCAAGGTCGCGCCGCGTCTGTCGGTGTCCCTTGGCCAGAAGATGGCCGCGCAGGCGGCGCCGGTCTTTGGCGCGGTGGTGGGGGCCTCGATCAACTACACCTTTGCGCGCTACTATCAGGAACTGGCGCGGGTGCATTTCGGGATCATGCGGCTGAGCCAGGAAACCGGCCTGCCGCGCGAGGCGCTGACCGAGGCCCTGCGCCTGTCGATCGAGCGTCAGCAACCAGGCCGCTAGCCCCTCACTCCTCCTGCGAGTCCAGCGCCAGGGGAGAGACCGGCGCTGCCAGGTCCTCGGTCGTCAGGGGACCGGCCGGACGGGCCAGTCGCGCCTTGGTGATCCACATCAGACGTTCCTGCGCGCGGGTGATGGCGACATAGGCCAGCCGCTTCCACAGCGCGATCCCGGCCTCGCTGCGGTTCGACCAGGCGGCTGCGGCGATGTCGGGACCAAAGACCTGCACCTCGGGCCACTGGCTGCCCTGGGCCTTGTGGATGGTGACCGCCGCCCCGTGCAGGAAGGCCGCGCCCATTCGCGCGGCATAGGGGATGAAGGGCTCGGCCTCGTCCGGCATCTCGATCTTGACGATCGAGGCGGCCGAGAGGCGCGGGTCCTCGGCCCCGATGACGTGCAGGCGCGAGAACCCCGGTTTGCGGCCCGGCCCCAGATAGACGACCTGCGCCCCCTTGATCAGGCCGCGGGCCTCCAGGTCGATGCGTTTCTTGCGGTGCTTCAGCGGCAGTTCCAGCCCGTCACAGATCAGCGGCTCTCCTGGCAGCAGTGCGTCGCCGGGCGCGCCAAAGGCGGTGCGGAAGGCGTGGATCAGCCGGATCCGCGTGGCATTGCGCCAGACCAGCACCGGGCTGCGCGCCATCAGGTCGCTTTCCACGCGCTCGGCCCAGACCACCCGGTCGTCCTTGCGCGCCGCCGCCCGGATCATGTCTTCGAAATCCTCGAAGGTGAGGCGGTCGTCCGCCAGCGCATGGGCCAGGTCCAGGATGGGGCTGTCGTCGGCCTGCCGGTGGATGCGGCTCAGCATCAGGCGCTGTGCCGGGGCCAGACGGTCAAAGACCATCTCTCCGGATAGGCCCACGGGGGCCAGCTGCGCGGGATCGCCGAACAGGACCAGCACGGGAAAGATCTCGCGCAGGTCCTCGAACTGCTTTTCGTCCAGCATCGAGGCCTCGTCGATCAGCCCGACATCCAGCCCGTCCTCGCGCCGCTTCCAGCCGCGGATGAAATCCGACCCGCGCAGGCCCGCCGTCGCCAGCGCGCCGGGGATCGAGGCATGCTGGTCGAAGAAGGCCTTGGCCTTGTCCATCGCCAGGTCGGTCAGGCCCTCGATCACCGGCCGATCGCCCTGGCCCGTCAGCCATTCGGCGATCTTCTCGTATTCCGGGTCATAGACGGGGGTATAGAGGATGCGGTGGATGGTCGTCGCCGGCACGCCGCGCATGCGCAGCACGAAGGCCGCCTTGTTGGTGGGCGCCAGGATCGCGACGCTGCGCCGGTCCTTGCGTTTCTTGCCCTCATAGTCGGGGCTGATCAGCTCGACCCCCGCTTGAAGCAGCGCCTTGGTGATCTGCGACAGCATCAGCGTCTTGCCGGAACCGGCCTTGCCGATCACCGCCATCACCCGACCTTTGCCCGACTCGGTCGGATGCAGTTCTTCTGCAATGATGTCGATACCTGCCGCGCCGAAGGTCTCGGCCAGCGCATCCCATGCGTCGGCCTGGTCGGGGGACAGAGTCGGGGCAGGGGCAGGGGCACTCATGCCGATCCCTTAGCCTGCCTTGGCGGGAAAGCGAAGCACCCTGCAACCTTTTGGCCCGCCCATGCGTGGATGGGGGGCAAGTGAGGACGGAGTGTCGCGATGATCGAATTGTTTTTCGTCACCTGCCTGCTGAGCGATCCCGAGCGGTGCAATGACCACAGCCTGCTGTTCGAGGAGCAGAACGGGCTGTTCAGCTGCATGCTGCAAAGCCAGAACGAACTAGCGCGTTGGGTGGAGACCCATCCGACCGAGCAGGTGCGCGAATGGAAGTGCCGCTATGCCGGCGAGGCCGAGCGCAAGGCCTGACGCGGTTCTCGCGTCGGCGGACGGGCAGGGGCAGCCCGTGGCGCCCCTGCCGCAGTGATCAGCGGCGGCCGGCTTCCAGCGCGTCCTCGAAGGTGCGCAGGCCCGCGACCGGGGACTGGACCAGGACCGACATGTTGCCCGGCTTGTGCTGGTTGCGGTACATCTTCATATGCGCCTGCGGGATCTCGGCCCAAGGGAACACCTCGGACATGCAGGGGTCCAGGCGCCGTTCCAGCATCAGCTTGTTTGCGGCGCTGGCCTGCTTCAGATGCGCGAAGTGGCTGCCCTGGATGCGCTTCTGGTGCATCCACAGGTAGCGCACGTCGAAGGTGCAGTTGAAGCCCGTGGTGCCTGCGCAGATGACGACCATGCCGCCCTTCTTGCAGACCAGGGTCGAGACGGGGAAGGTCGCCTCTCCGGGATGTTCAAAGACGATGTCGACGTTGTTGCCCTTGCCGGTGATGTCCCAGATCGCCGCGCCGAACTTGCGCGCCTCGGTGAACCATTCCTTGTATTCGGGCGTGTTCACGGTGGGCAGCTGGCCCCAGCAGCGGAATTCCTTGCGGTTGATGACCCCCTTGGCGCCCAGGCCCATGACGAAGTCGCGCTTGTCTTCCTCGCTGATGACGCCGATGGCATTGCCGCCGGCCGCGTTGATCAGCTGGATCGCGTAGGAGCCAAGGCCCCCCGAAGCGCCCCAGACCAGAACGTTCATGCCGGGCTTCAACTCGTGCGGCTCGTGGCCGAACAGCATCCGATAGGCGGTGGCCAGCGTCAGCGTGTAGCAGGCCGATTCTTCCCAGGTCAGGTGGCGCGGGCGGGGCATCAGCTGCTGCGCCTGCACGCGGGTGAACTGGGCAAAGCTGCCGTCAGGGGTCTCATAGCCCCAGATGCGCTGCGTGGGCGAATACATCGGGTCGCCGCCGTTGCAGTGTTCGTCGTCGCCGTCATCCTGGTTGCAATGGATCACGACCTCGTCGCCGACCTTCCAGCGCTTGACCTTGTCACCGACAGCCCAGACGATGCCCGACGCGTCCGAGCCCGCGATGTGATAGGGCTGCTTGTGCACGTCGAACATGCTGATCGGCTTGCCCAGGCCCGCCCAGATCCCGTTGTAGTTGACGCCGGCCGCCATCACCAGGACCAGAACCTCGTTGCTGTCGATGCTGGGCGTGTCGACGACCTCAAGCTGCATCGCCTGGTCGGGCTCGCCCTGCCGCTCGCGCCGGATCGCCCAGGCATGCATCTGGGCAGGCACATGGCCCAAGGGGGGCATCTCGCCCACGGCATAGAGATCTTTGACGGGTGCTTCGTAGGGCGCGATCGGATTCGGGGCGTCGAGTGCCATGGGGGTCTCCTGAAATACTGCAGTGCAGAAAGTTCTCTCCCGTGCTTTACGATCCAAAAAGCAACATTGCAACTATTACTAGCCCATATGAGCAACAAAATTTCCTGACGGCGACTGCCCGCTCATCAATGGCCGTGGCGTGCAACAGCCACGGTCCCGGAATGGCATCTTGTGCATTCTATTCCTATACGAGAGCCCGCGATGCGTGCGTCTGGTTCATGATCAAGGATATTTTAATGCCCATCAACAGCGCCAAAGCGCCGGTTTTGCCCATTGAATCCTTGCGCGCCATCGCCGTCCTGCTGCTGGTCAGCTTCCATGTGATCGGCGGGGTCAGGACCGACGGGCTTCAACTGAGCCATCCACATCCCTTGCGGATCTATGGCGACCTGTTCGTAGATGTACGGATGCCATTGTTCGCCTTCGTCGCCGGGGCGGTCTATGCCCTCAAGCCGCCGCAGCGCGGCACGCTGATGCCTTTCCTGTTGGGGAAATTCCGCAGGCTGGCCGTCCCAGGCATCACCGCGATCACCGTGTTCATGGCCTTTGGCTATGCGATCGACGGCCGCCTGCCGTTCGGGGGTCATTTCTGGCAAGCCTATTACCGCCATTACGAGATCTTCTGGTTCCTGCAGGTCATGCTGATCATCTTTCCGCTGCTGGGTGCCTTGGATGCGCTGACGCGCGGCGCGATCCTGTGGCCGGCGCTGATCCTGTCGCTGCTGGCGATCGCGATGGGGTGGTCCTTGGAAAGCGATCTGATGGCCGCCAACCGGATCACGCATCTGCTGGGTTACCTGCTGCTGGGCGTGGCCTTCATCCGTCATGTCGAGACGCTGGAGGCCCATCGCGGACTGGCCGTGGCCCTGGCCGCGTCGGCCTTTCTGGCGGGGCTGGCAATGAACCTCTGGATCATGCGGGAAACCGGCCGCCCCTCAACCGAGCGTCTGGACCTGCAAAGCCTGCTCTTCGCCGGCGGGGCCTGCGTGACGGCGATGCTGGTCCTGCCGCGGCTGCACAGGCTGTCCTGGCTGGGGGCGTTCTCGCTGACCATCTACCTCTACCACATCCTGGTCACCTCGGGTGCGCGCCGGGCGCTGCAGGCCATCGACATCGAATCATCGGTCGTCCATCTGCTGCTGGGAACGGCGCTTGGCATCCTCCTGCCGGTGCTGCTTCAGGTGATCGCGTCGCGGTGGCAGGTCACGCGCCTGCTGGTCCTGGGCCTCAGGACCAGTCCCCGGCGCACCTGAGCCTGCACCATGCCGCACTGCGGCGAATTGACGGCGCAGTTTCCTGTCTGTATCAATCGTCGCAAGGAAATAATGTTGCGAGGACCCTGATATGGTCGAGAAGGACAAACCCTGGCTCTTCCGCACCTATGCGGGCCATTCCACGGCTGAAAAATCGAACGCGCTCTATCGCACGAACCTGGCGAAGGGGCAGACGGGCCTGTCGGTGGCCTTCGACCTGCCCACGCAGACCGGCTATGACAGCGATCATGTGCTGGCGCGGGGCGAGGTCGGCAAGGTAGGCGTGCCCGTCTGCCACCTGGGGGACATGCGCGCGCTGTTCGACCAGATCCCGCTGGAGCAGATGAACACCTCGATGACGATCAACGCGACGGCGCCTTGGCTTCTGTCGCTGTACATCGCCGTCGCCGAGGAGCAGGGGGCCGACGTGTCGCGCCTGCAGGGAACGGTCCAGAACGACCTGATCAAGGAATACCTGTCGCGCGGCACCTATATCTGCCCGCCCAAGCCGTCGCTGGCGATGATCACCGACATCGCCGCCTATACGCGCCAGCATCTGCCGAAATGGAACCCGATGAACGTCTGCAGCTATCACCTGCAGGAGGCGGGCGCGACGCCGGAACAGGAGCTGGCCTACGCGCTGGCGACCGCCGTGGCAGTGCTGGACGACCTGAAGGACAAGGTGCCCGACGACAGCTTTCCCGAGATGGTCGGGCGCATCAGCTTTTTCGTGAATGCCGGCATCCGCTTTGTCACCGAACTGTGCAAGATGCGCGCCTTTACCGAGCTGTGGGACGAGATCACCCGCGACCGTTACGGCATCACCCAAGAGAAATACCGCCGTTTCCGCTATGGCGTGCAGGTCAACAGCCTGGGCCTGACCGAGCAGCAGCCCGAGAACAACGTCTATCGCATCCTGCTGGAGATGCTGGCCGTCACGCTGTCGAAGAACGCCCGCGCCCGCGCTGTGCAGCTGCCCGCCTGGAACGAGGCACTGGGCCTGCCGCGCCCCTGGGACCAGCAATGGTCGCTGCGCATGCAGCAGATCCTGGCCTATGAGACGGATCTGCTGGAATATGGCGACCTTTTTGACGGCAACCCCGTGATCGCCGCCAAGGTCGAGGCGCTGAAGCAGGGCGCGCGGGACGAGCTAGCCCTGCTGGACCAGATGGGCGGGGCGATCGCCGCCATCGACTACATGAAGGCGCGGCTGGTTGAATCGAATGCCGCGCGGCTTGGCCGGATCGAGGCCAACGAGACGGTCGTGGTGGGTGTGAACCGCTGGCAGCAGGCCGAGCCCTCGCCGCTGACGGCGGGGGATGGCGGCATCATGGTGGTCGATCCGGCCGTCGAGCAGGACCAGGTCGGCCGCCTGCAGGCCTGGCGCGCCGCGCGCGACGAGGAGGCCGCCCAAGCCGCCCTTGCGGCGTTGCGCGCTGCGGCGCAGCGGGGCGAGAACGTGATGCCACCCTCGATCGCGGCGGCGAAGGCCGGGGTCACGACCGGCGAATGGTCGGGCGTGATGCGGGCGGTGCATGGAGAGTACCGGGGCCCCACCGGCGTCTCGGCCAGCCCGTCGAACCGGACCGAAGGGCTGGAGGAGATCCGCGAGGCGGTGGACGCCGTCAGCGCGCGCCTGGGCCGCCGGCTGAAGTTCCTGGTGGGCAAGCCGGGCCTCGACGGCCATTCGAACGGGGCCGAGCAGATCGCCTTTCGCGCACGCGACTGCGGAATGGACATCACCTACGAGGGCATCCGCCTGACGCCGGAGGAAATCGTGGCCCGCGCCCAGGAGCAGGAGGCGCATGTCGTGGGCCTGTCGATCCTGTCGGGCAGCCATGTCCCGCTGATCGAGGACCTGATGAACCGCATGCAGGCCGCGGGGCTGGGCCATGTGCCGGTCATCGTGGGCGGCATCATCCCGGACGAGGATGCCCGCAAGCTGGCCGCCATGGGTGTGGCACGGGTCTATACGCCCAAGGATTTCCAGCTGAACACGATCATGATGGACATCGTGGCGCTGGTCGAGCCGGGCGCGGTCGCCGCCTGATCCGCGACTGCAAACGAAAAGCGCCGCCCCTGGGGGCGGCGCTTTCCTGTTGTCGAAGGCGGGCTGATCAGAAGCCCAGGCCTGCATATTTCGACTTGAACTTGGTCACGCGGCCGCCGGCGTCCATCAGCTTGGCCGAGCCGCCGGTCCAGGCGGGGTGCGAAGTCGGATCGATGTCCAGCGACATGGTGTCGCCTTCGCCGCCCCAGGTCGACCGCGTCTGGTAGGTCGTCCCGTCGGTCATCTTGACCTCGATCATGTGGTAGTCGGGATGGATCTCGTTTTTCATCTGGTGACCTCTGCTCAGGCTTTCGCGTCCGACAGCGGACGGTAGTTGGTCTTTTCGGCGATACGAGCCGATTTGCCGCGACGGTCGCGCAGATAGTACAGCTTGGCGCGACGCACCTTGCCGCGGCGCACGACCTCGATCGAATCGATGTTGGTCGAATAGAGCGGGAACACGCGTTCCACGCCTTCGCCGAAGCTGATCTTGCGCACGGTGAAGCTGGCCGCGATGCCGCTGCCGCCCTTGCGCGAGATGCACACGCCTTCGTAGTTCTGCACGCGCGAACGCGTGCCTTCGGTCACTTTATAGCCGACGCGGATGGTGTCGCCGGCCTTGAAGTCGGGAATGGTCTTGCCAAGCTGGGCGATCTGCTCGGCTTCGAGTTCTGCGATCAGGTTCATCGCTGTGGGTCCTTGTCATGCTCGCGGTGGTTCCGCGATTGGTCTGATGCGCCCGAGCGCTGTCGGTCCTTTGCCGGGTCCACCTGCGTTTCCGCATGTGCCCGCCACAGATCGGGGCGGCGTTCCTTGGTCAGCCTTTCGGCCTCACTTGCGCGCCAGTCGGCGATGGCCGCGTGATTGCCCGACAGCAGAACCGGCGGGATCTCTCGGCCGTCCCAAAGGGCGGGCTTCGTGAACTGGGGGGCTTCCAGAAGGCCCCTGTTGCCGATGGAAAAGGATTCCTCGGCCAGAGAATCCTGATTCCCCAGCACGCGCGGTATAAGCCGGACCGTCGCGTCGATCAAGACCTGTGCGGCGATCTCTCCGCCGGTCAGGACATAGTCGCCGATGCTGACTTCCTCGACCCTGTGGGCGTCCAGGACGCGCTGGTCCACCCCCTCGAACCGGCCGCAGATCAGGACGACGCCGGGACCCTGGGCCAGCTGGCGGGCGCGCTCCTGCGTCAGCGGCTTGCCTCGCGGCGACATGTAGATCACCGGCAGCGGCTGGCCGCGTCCCGCCTCGCGCAGGGCCGCGTCCATCACGTCGGCGCGGATGACCATGCCGGCCCCGCCGCCCGCGGGCGTGTCGTCCACGTTGCGGTGACGGCCGGTGCCGAAGTCGCGCAGGGGGATGGTCTGAAGGTTCCACAGGCCCTGCGCCAGCGCTTTGCCGGTCAGCGACAGGCCCAGGATGCCGGGAAAGGCCTCGGGGAACAGGGTAACGATGCGGGCGGTCCAGGCGCCCTGGACCTGCGGCTCGACCATCAACTCACGCGGGCGCAGGCTGGGACGGATCGCCAGCCGGCCGTGGGACTTGGGCGAGTCGGTCATTCGTCGTCGCCGGGCGGGTCGGCGATGATGCGGCCGGCGGTCAGGTCCACCGTGGGCACGATGGCGCGGGTGAAGGGCAGCATCAGCACGTCCTTGCCGCCCACGATCTCCAGGATGTCGCCGGCGCCGTGGTCATAGATCGCGCGCACCCGGCCAAGCGGCTGGCCGCCGGTGTCCACGACCTGAAGGCCGATGAGGTCGGCGTGGTAGAATTCGTCAGCGGGCAGCGAGGGCAGGGCGCTGCGCGGAGCCCAGAGGGTGACGCCGCGCAGGGCCTCGGCATCCTCCCGGGTGCTGACGCCCGACAGGCGGGCGCCCAAGCCGCCGGTCACGGCGCGGGTCAGGCTGAGGGTGAAGACGCGGTTGCCGTCCTCGGATGTCAGGGGGGCATAGGTGGCGATGTCGGCCGGTTCGGCACAGAAGCTTTTCAGCCGCACCTCTCCGTGGACCCCGAAGGCCCCCGCGATCGCGCCGACGCAGATGCGGTCTTCCGTCATTGTCACACCTTTGAAAAGGGTCTGGCGGGGTTGCCCCCGCCAGCGTTCATCACTCGGCTTCGGCCGGGGCGGCGGCCTTTTTGGCGCGCTCTTCGGCGCGGGCCTTGGCTTTCTTGCCCGGCTCGGCCTTCTTCATGTTCTTGCGCTCGGTCTTTTCGGTCACGCCGGCGGCTTCCAGGAAGCGCGCGACGCGGTCGGTCGGCTGTGCGCCGTGGCCCAGCCAGTACTGGATGCGCTCGACGTCCATCTTGACGCGGTCTTCGCTGTCCTTGGCCAGCAGCGGGTTGTAGGTGCCCAGCTTCTCGATGAAGCGGCCGTCGCGCGGCATGCGCGAATCGGAGGCGACGATCGCGTAGTGCGGGCGCTTCTTGCTGCCACCACGGGCGAGGCGGATCTTCATGGCCATTCGGTTTTCTCCTTTGAAATGGCGGGGTCAGGACGTGCCGGGGGCGCGGCCTAGGATTGGTATTGCTCGTGGTGCCGGATGACCTCGGCGATCACGAAGTTGAGGAATTTGCGCGCAAATTCCGGGTCCAGATCGGCCTCGCGCGCGAGGCGTTCCAGCCGCTCGATCTGCTGCGCCTCGCGCGAGGGATCGGACGGCGGAAGGTCGTGGTCGGCCTTGAGGCGGCCGACGGATTGGGTGTGCTTGAAGCGCTCGGCCAGCGTGTAGACCAGGATGGCGTCCAGCCGGTCGATGCTGGCGCGATGCTCTGCCAGAAGCGCGGCGGCACGGGTGGTGGTGTCCATCAGGCGGAACCCTCCGGCCGTTGATTTCGCACAAAAATACTGTGCACCGGTCGTGCACCGGATGTGCACCGGGCGTGCACCGGATAGGGTGCGCATTTCGGCGTCATGCGGTGGCCCCGGGCGCGGGGTGGCGGTAGACGAGGCCAGGGGCGTCGAACGAGGCCGGCTGCTGGGCCTTGGGGTCGAGAACCGCGCCCAGACGCTGCGCCAGCGCGATCGAGCGCAGGTTGTCGCTGTCGATATAGCTGACAGCGGTCGTCCAGCCGAGGGCGGTGAAAGCGTGGTCGCGGGCGGCGCGGGCCGCCTCGGCCACGAGGCCCCGGCCTTCGGCGGCGGGGGACCAGGCGGTCCAGCCAAGCTCATGCTCGGGCCAACCTTCCGGAAACCAGGGGCCGGTCATGCCCAAGGCCGTGTCGTCGCCCTTGATCGTGAAGACGAACATGCCAAAGCCGCGCAGGACCCAGTGGCCCACGACATGGCCGAAGGCGCGCCAGCTGGCGCCCTCGGGCAGGTCCGGGCCGCCGCCGATGAAGCGCGCGCGGTCCGAGCCGTGGAAGCTGCGCCACTGAGGCCAGTCGCCGCCCTGCGGCGCGCGCAGGGTCAGGCGTTCCGTTTCCAGAACCGGAGTGGGCGACAGCGTGATCACGTCACTTCTTTCCGAACAGGCCGCCCAGGCCGCCCGGCAGCCCGGCCTTGCCCAGCTGGCCGCCGAGGCCCCGCGGGTCCTGCAGCAGCTTTTGCGCCTCGGCCATCTTGGCGGGGTCGAGGTTCTCCATGTCGGGAAGGCCGCCGCCCTTGCCGGTCATCGCGCGCATGGCCTGCTTCATCAGCCCGCCCTTGCCCATCTTGCCCAGCTTTTTCATCGTGTCGGCCATCTGCTTCTGCATCTTCAGCAGCTTGTTCAGGTCCGACACGTCGAGGCCCGCGCCGGCCGCGATCCGCTTTTTCCGGCTGGCCTGCAGCAGGTCCGGGTTCGCCCGTTCCTTTTTAGTCATCGAGTTGATCAGCGCGATCTGGTGGCGCACGACGCTGTCGTCATAGCCGGCGGTTTCCGCCTGCTTGGCCATCTTGGCCATGCCGGGCATCATCGACATGACCGACTGCATGCCGCCCATCTTCTGCATCTGCTCCAGCTGGCCGCGCAGGTCGTTCATGTTGAAGAGGCCCTTCTGGAAGCGCTTCATCATGCGCTCGGCCTGCTCGACCTCCAGGACCTGCTGGGCCTTTTCGACCAGGGCCACGATGTCGCCCATGCCGAGGATGCGGCCCGCCACGCGCTGGGCGTCAAAGGCCTCCAGCGCGTCCATCTTTTCGCCCAGGCCCACGAAGCGGATCGGCTTGCCGGTGATGGCGCGCATCGACAGGGCCGCACCGCCGCGCCCGTCGCCGTCCATGCGGGTCAGCACGACGCCGCTGACGCCGACCTTGGCGTCGAATTCGGTCGCGACGTTCACCGCGTCCTGGCCGGTCAGGCCGTCGACGACCAGGATCGTCTCGCGCGGCTGGGCGATGTCGCGGACCTGCTGGACCTGCGTCATCAGCGCTTCGTCGATATGCAGGCGGCCGGCGGTGTCGAGCATCACGACATCATAGCCGCCAAGCGAGGCCTGCGTTTTGGCGCGCTGCGCGATCTGCGGCGCAGTCTGGCCCATCACGATGGGCAGCGTGTCGACGCCGATCTGCTGGCCGAGGATCGCCAGCTGCTCCATCGCGGCGGGGCGGTTGGTGTCCAGGGACGCCATCAGGACGCGCTTTTTCTCGCGGTCCTTGAGGCGCAGGGCCAGTTTCGCGGTTGTGGTGGTCTTGCCCGAGCCCTGCAGGCCGACCATCAGGATGGCGGCGGGCGGGTTGTCGATGCGCAGCGCCTCGGGGGCGTCATCGCCCTGCAGCACGCGGATCAGTTCGTCATGGACGATCTTGACGACCTGCTGGCCGGGGCTGACCGATTTCGTGACCGCGGCGCCCGTGGCCTTTTGCGTGACCGACTTGACGAAGCTGCGCGCCACCGGCAGCGAGACATCGGCCTCCAGCAGGGCTGTGCGCACCTCGCGCATGGCGGCGGCGACGTCGTCCTCGGTCAGGGCACCCTGCTTGGTCAGCCGGTCGAAGACGCCGCCCAGGCGGTCGGAAAGGTTCTCGAACATGGCCGGGCCTCCTATGGCTCCAAAACGGTTTTGCCCCCGTGGGCGCAACGCGCTGACGGGGGGCGATCCCCGCGCAGGGCAGGGACCGGAAGACGGTGCTTCCGGGAATTGGGACCGTCCTTACGCAAAAACATGACCCGAGTCAACGCAGGGGGACGATCGGCGCCAGTCAGGACAGCGGCGTGCCGATCGGCAGCTGGATGCGGATGTTGCGGTGCGGCATGTCGGGGCTGAAGGGCGGCACCTGGCGGACCTGCGACAGGGCGCGGATGGCGGCCGTGTCCAGCGACGTCCGGCCTGACGTCTCGCGGATGCGCAGCCAGCGGACCTCGCCATCGGGGGCGATCTCGACCATCACCTTCATGGCGACGGCGCCAGGGGTGCTGAAGATCTGGATTCCGGGATCCTCCGAGGCCAGCGTCTGCAGGAAGAGATGGACGCAGGTGGCCACCCATGCGTCGCGGTTGGGGATCTGCGGGGCAGCGGAGGGAAGCGCCGGTTGGGCGCGGGCGGCGGGGGCCATGAAAAAAACCGCCATCCCGGTCAGGATGGCGGCGGCAATCGTTAAAAACTTGCGCATGGTCACAATGTCCTGAATCTCCATTGCGCCATTATGACAGGCGCGCCGTCGGATCGTTCCTTTGGCGCGCTAACTAATATCAAGCGGCGATTCTGTCCAGTGCCTCGTGGGCGCGGGCCATGCCGGCGTCGCGGTCGAAGGCCAGGCCATCGGCGGGCACGAAGGTCACGTCCGTGATCCCCAGAAAGCCCAGCATGTGGCGCAGGTAGCCCGAGGCGTGGTCCAGGTCCGAGCCGAGCGGCGTGCCCGCGGCGGTATAGGCGACGAAGGCGCGCTTGTTCTTCAGCAGGCCCTCGGGGCCGGCTTCGGTATAGCGGAAGCTGACGCCGGCGCGCGCGATCTGGTCCAGCCAGTTCTTGAGCTGCGCGGGGATCGCGAAGTTGTAGACGGGCAGGCCGATCACCAGCACATCCGCTGCCTGGACCTGCGCCAGAAGCGCGTCCGAAGTGTCGATGCGGGCCTGCTGTTCGGCGCTGGGGCTGTCGGTGCCGACGCGGACGGCCTGGAACCAGGTCGTGTCGATGGCGGGGATGCCCGCGTTCAGGTCGCGATAGGTGACGGTGGACTGCGGGGCGGTTTCCTGCAGGCGGGCCACGATATCCGCGGTCAGCTGGCGCGAGACGGAGGCGTCGCCGGTGATGGCACTGTCGAGCTGGAGAATGTTCATGGGGACTCCGATCGGTCAATTCTGCGTTGCAGCGTAAGTAGGACTATGCACCGCCGAACGAAACGCCGATAAACGCGCAGGATCTGTGCGGGGATGCACATGCAGGTGGAAAGTTGGGATGATATCCGTGTGGCCATGGCGGTGGCGCGGACGGGGACCGTCAGCGGGGCGGCCGCGACGCTGGGGGTTCACCACGCCACGGTGATCCGGCGGATCGACGCGCTGGAGGCGAGCCTGAAGGCGCGGCTGTTCCAGCGCCACACCCGCGGCTATGCCCTGACGGATGCGGGGCGCGCGCTGCTGAGTGCGGCGACGGCGGCGGATGAGCGGTTCTCGCAGATGGCGTCGCAGATCGCGGGGGCGGGGGACCGGATCGAGGGCGACCTGATCATCACCTCGCTGCCCGAGCTGACCGACCTGGTGATGCCGCGGCTGGTTCCCGTCATGGCGCGTCACCCGGGGCTGCGCCTGACCTATCTGACCGATGTGCGCCTGTTCCGCTTGGACACGGGCGAGGCCCATGTCGCGATCCGCGCGGGGGCGCAGCCGACCGAGGCGGATTACGTGGTGCGCGAGATGGGCCTGGCGCAGCATGTGCTTTATGCCTCGCCCGGCTATGTCGAAAGGCACGGGCCGATCGAGGACCCGCGGAGGCACCGTTTCGCGCTGCCCGGAACCGAGGGGCGGGGGGCGCCCTTCATGCAGTGGCTGCAGGACCGGATCACGCCGGAGAATATCGTCCTGATCTCGAACGAGCCCGCCGCGCGCGAGGCCGTGATACGGGCGGGGCTGGCCGCGGGGCCGCTGCCTCCGGGTCGGACGGAGGGGATGGTGTCGGTGCTGAGCATGCCGGAATGGGATTCGCAGCTGTGGCTGGTGACGCATGTCGACCTGCACCGCACGCCCAAGGTCCAGGCGGCCCTGTCGGCATTGCGCGCCGAGGCCTGAGAATCCTTTCGTCCCCGGGCGTCCTGGTGCAGGTTGCGGCATCAAGGAGACCTGCATGATGTGCAAACCGTTTCGCCTGACACTTTGCAGCGGACCCGCGCGGTCATGAGCCGGCCCGCCGCGATGCCGGCGCCCCTGATCCGCACGCGGATGAGCGCGGGCGACTGGGCGCAGCTGGGGCTGCTGTCGCTGATCTGGGGCGGCTCGTTCTTTCTGATCGGCCTCAGCGTCGGGCATCTGCCGGTCCTGTGGATCGTGGCGATCCGGGTGGCGGTGGCGGCCGTGGTGCTGTGGGCGATCGTGGCGGCGGCCGGGCGGGGGGTGCCGCGCGGGTCCGGCCTGTGGGGCGCCTTTCTGGTGATGGGGGTGCTGAACAACGCGATCCCCTTCGGGCTGATCGTCTGGGCGCAGACCTCGATCCCGTCGGGGCTGGCCTCGATCCTGAATGCGACGACGCCGTTGTTCACGGTCCTGGTCTCGACCCTGGTGCTGGCGGACGAGCGGGCGGGACTGGGGCGGCTGCTGGGGGTCGCGGTGGGCCTGGGCGGGGTGGCCGTGATGATCGGGGTGGACGAGCTGGCGGGCCAGGGGCACGGCGTGGCGCCGCAGCTGGCGATGCTGGGCGCGGCGGTCAGCTATGCCTGCGCCGCGGCCTATGGCCGCCGCTTTCGGGCGCGGGGCGTCGACCCGCTGGTCACGGCCGCGGGCATGGTCACCGGCTCCAGCCTGGTGCTGCTGCCGCTGGCTTTGGCGGTTCACGGGCTGCCGCCTGCGGATGTGCCGGGCCATGTCTGGGCGGCGGTGGGCGTGCTGGGGTTTCTCTGCACCGGCATCGCCTATGTGCTGTTCTTTCGCATCCTGGCGCGGGCGGGGGCCACAAACATCTCGCTGGTGACCTTTCTGGTGCCGGTCTCGGCCATCCTTCTGGGCTGGCTGTTCCTGGACGAGCGGCTGGGCGCGATGCAGGTCGCGGGCATGGCGGTGATCGGCCTGGGGCTGGCGATGATCGACGGCCGGCTGGTCGGGCGCCGGTCCCCGCCCGGATAGGCCGCGTGGTGCAGGGGCGACACCCGGCCGCGGGAAAACCCCGGCCCCGGACCGGGCGACTTTCTTTCGGGACAGCCGCTGGTTAGGGTCGCGCCCAAGGGGACAGGACAAGAGGCGGCCCGTGGCGCATATCATCGTGGTGGGGAACGAAAAGGGCGGGTCCGGAAAATCCACCACCTCGATGCATGTCACGACGGCGCTGGCCCGGACGGGTCACCGGGTGGGGGGCCTGGACCTGGACGTGCGGCAGCGCAGCTTTGGCCGCTATCTGGAGAACCGCGCCGCCTTTTGCGCGCGCGAGGGGATCGACCTGCCCATGCCGGTGATGGGGCAGCTGGGCGAGGGCGGCGATCCGCTGACGCCCGCGCTGGAGGACCTGGAGCGGCGCTGCGACTTCATCCTGCTGGACTGTCCGGGATCCCATACGCGGCTGAGCCAGATGGCCCATGCGCTGGCCGACACGCTGATCACGCCGCTGAACGACAGCTTTGTCGATTTCGACCTGCTGGCGCGGCTCTCGCCCGAGGGCGAGGTCCTGGGGCCGTCGATCTATGCCGAGATGGTCTGGAGCGCGCGGCAGATGCGGGCGCAGGCCGGCGCCGGGCCGATCGACTGGCTGGTGCTGCGCAACCGGCTGGGCACCCAGCAGATGCACAACAAGCGCAAGGTGGGCGGGGCGCTGGCCGCGCTGTCCAAACGCATCGGGTTTCGCGTGGCCCCGGGCTTTTCCGAACGGGTGATCTTTCGCGAGCTGTTTCCGCGCGGGTTGACCCTGCTGGACCTGAAGGATGTGGGGACCGAGGCGCTGAGCATGTCCCATATCGCCGCGCGCCAGGAGTTGCGCGAGCTGATCACCGAACTGAACCTGCCGGGTGTTGCCGTCACGTTCTGATCGGAACCGCCGGGCGGTGGCCCGCATTGCCTGCGGGACGATCGCAATGCGAAAGGAGATCAACATGGCCAAGATCCTGATCATGGCAAGCGAAGGGTTCGAGCAGTCCGAACTGTTCACCCCGCTGGAGAAACTGAAGGCCTCGGGTCACGACGTGCATATCGCGGCCCCGAAGGCCGGGACCATCAAGGCCTGGGACAAGGACGACTGGGGCAAGACGGTCGAGGCCGACCTGGCCATCGCCGACCAGTCGCCCGAGGGTTTCGACGCGCTGGTCCTGCCGGGCGGCGTCATCAACCCCGACAACCTGCGGGTGGACGACAAGGCCGTGGCGCTGATCAAGGCCTTTGCCGATGCCGGCAAACCCATCGCCGCGATCTGCCACGCGCCCTGGCTGCTGGTCGAAGCAGGCTTGGTGTCGGGCCGCAGGATGACCAGCTTCAAATCGATCCGCAGCGACATTCGCAATGCGGGGGCCGAGGTGGTTGATCAGGCCGTGGTCGAGGACCGGGGCGTGATCACCAGCCGCAATCCCGACGATCTGGATGATTTCGTGGCGGCGATCGAGAAGGCCGTCGCCTGAACCGGCAGTGGATGCCGGACATGAAAGGGGCGGCGGAACCTGGTGGTTCTGCCGCCCCCTGTCGTTCTGCGGGTCCTGTCAGGCCAGCATGCCCATCGGGTTTTCCAGATGGGCGACGATCGCCTCCAGCAGTTGCGCGCCGAGCGCCCCGTCGATGACCCGGTGATCGACCGAGAGGGTCATCGACATCACGTTGCGCACCACGACCTCGCCCTTTTCGACGACCGGGGTGGGAATGCCCGCGCCCACGGCCAGGATAGCGCCATGCGGCGGGTTGATGACGGCGTCGAAGTTCTCGATCCCGAACATGCCGAGGTTGCTGATCGCGAAGCTGCCGCCCTGGTATTCATGGGGGGCCAGCTTCTTGGATTTTGCGCGCGCGGCCAGGTCCTTCATCTGAGCCGACAGCGCCGACAGGGTCTTTTGGTGCGCGTCCTTCAGCACCGGCGTGAACAGCCCGCCCTCGATCGCGACGGCCACGGCCACGTCCGACGGCTTGAGCTTGAGGATGCGATCCCCCGCCCAGACGGCGTTCGCGTCCGGCACCTGCTGCAGCGCCAGTGCGCTGGCCTTGATGATGAAGTCGTTGACCGACAGCTTGACGCCCCGGCCTTCCAGCTGCTTGTTCAGCGTGGCCCGGAATTCCATCAGCGCATCCAGCTTGGCCGAGCGGCGCAGGTAGAAATGCGGGATGGTCTGCTTGGCTTCGCTGAGGCGCGCGGCGATGGTGCGGCGCATGCCGTCCAGCTGCACCTCCTCGGTCTCGCGGTCGGCGAACATCTTGAGGACGGCCTCGGTCGACAGGCCCTTGGGAGCCTGGGGCGCCGAAGGGTCCTTGGCGGCGACGGCATGGGTGACCGGGGCCTTGTCCGTGCCCGTGTCGGCGGCCTTGGCCGGGGCGGCGCCCGGCTGGGCGTTCTCGACATCCGCCTTGACGATGCGGCCGCGCGGGCCCGAGCCCGTCAGCTGCGACAGGTCGAGGCCCTTGTCGGCGGCGATGCGCCGGGCCAGCGGCGAGGCAAAGACGCGCCCGCCCTTGTCAGCCGCCGGGGCAGGAGAGGCCGGGGCCTTGCTGCCCTCGTCGCCCGCGACCGGGGCACCGATCGGACCGCCATAGCCCTTTTCGGCCGGCTCGGGCTCCTGGCTGGGCTTGGTGTCCGCCTTGGCGTCGGCCTGGGGCGCGGGTGCGGCCTCGGCGGCCGAGGCATCCTCGCCCTCTTCCAGCAGAACGGCAATGGGGGTGTTGACCTTGACCCCCGCGCTGCCCTCGCTGACCAGGATCTTGCCGATCCGGCCCTCGTCCACGGCCTCGAACTCCATCGTGGCCTTGTCGGTCTCGATCTCGGCGATCACGTCGCCGGATTTCACCTCGTCACCCTCTTTCACTAGCCACTTGGCCAGCGTGCCTTCCTCCATCGTGGGGGACAGCGCGGGCATCAGGATTTCCGTGGGCATCGCGGTGCCTCCCTTACTTGTAGGTGACTTTTTTGACCGCTTCGACGACCTCGGCGGGCGTGATCAGCGCGTGCTTTTCAAGATTGGCGGCATAGGGCATGGGCACGTCCTTGCCGGTGCAGTTGATGACCGGCGCGTCCAGATAGTCGAACGCGTTTTCCATCACATAGGCCGAGATGTGGTTGCCGATCGCGCCGACCGGGAAGCCCTCCTCGACGGTGACGAGGCGGTTGGTCTTCTTCACCGATTCGATGATGGTCCCATAGTCCAGCGGGCGCAGGGTGCGCAGGTCGACCACCTCGGCCTCGATGCCTTCGGCGGCCAGCTTGTCGGCGGCCTCCAGCGCATGGGCCATGCCGATGCCGAAGCTGACGATGGTCACGTCGCCGCCCTGCCGCGCGATGCGGGCCTTGCCGAAGGGGACGGTGAAGTCGGGCAGGTCCGGAACCTCGAAGCTGCGGCCGTAGAGGATCTCGTTTTCCAGGAAGATCACCGGGTTCGGGTCGCGGATCGCCTGCTTGAGGAGGCCCTTGGCATCGGCCGCGCTGTAGGGGATCACGACCTTGAGGCCGGGGATCGCCGCATACCAGGCGGAATAGTCCTGGCTGTGCTGCGCGCCCACGCGGGCGGCGGCGCCGTTCGGGCCCCGGAAGACGATCGGGCAGCCCATCTGACCGCCCGACATATAGAGCGTCTTGGCGGCCGAGTTGATGATGTGGTCGATCGCCTGCATGGCGAAGTTGAAGGTCATGAACTCGACGATCGGGCGCAGGCCGGCCAGGGCCGCGCCGGTGCCGATGCCGGCAAAGCCGATTTCGCTGATGGGCGTGTCCACGACGCGGCGGGGGCCGAACTTGTCCAGGAGGCCCTGGCTGATCTTGTAGGCGCCTTGGTATTCGCCGACCTCTTCGCCCATCAGGAAGACGGTCGGGTCACGCTCCATCTCCTCGGCCATGGCCTCGCGCAGGGCTTCCCGCACGGTCATGGTCTTCATCTTGGTGCCTTCGGGATAGTCGGGGCTGCGGTCGGGCTCGGGGGTCTTGACCTGCTCGACGGCGGACGGGCCCGGCTGGCCCTTGTCGTCGGGGCCTTCCTTGGTCGAGGGCGAGGCGACCTGCGCCGGAACCTTCTCGGCCTGCACGTCGTCGGCGGATTCGCCCTCTTCGACCAGCACGGCGATGGGGGTGTTCACGGCGACGCCCTGGGTGCCCTCGGCCACCAGGATCTTGCCCATGATCCCCTCGTCGACGGCCTCGAATTCCATCGTGGCCTTGTCGGTCTCGATTTCGGCGATGATGTCGCCGGACTTGACCTCGTCGCCCTCTTTCTTGAGCCACTTGGCCAGGGTGCCTTCCTCCATCGTGGGGGACAGGGCGGGCATCAGGATTTCGGTTGCCATGTTACGTCACCCCCTCAGGCGTTCTCTTCCGCGCTGCCCTGGGGCAGCTCAGCGGCGTAAATATCGGTCCACAGCTCGTCCAGCGCGGGCTCGGGGCTTTCCTTGGCGAATTCCGCCGAGTCGTTGACGACTTCCTTGATCTCCTTGTCGATCGCCTTCAGCTCTTCTTCCGTCGCGTGGCTGCCGGTGACCAGGAGGTCGCGGATGTTCTCGATCGGGTCACGCTCGTCGCGCATCTTCTGGACCTCCTCGCGGGTCCGGTACTTGGCCGGGTCCGACATCGAGTGGCCGCGATAGCGGTAGGTCATCACCTCGAGGATATAGGGGCCCTTGCCGGCGCGGCAGTGTGCAACGGCCTTTTCGCCCGCCGCCTTGACGGCCAGGACGTCCATGCCGTCGACCTGTTCGCCCGGAATGCCGAAGGCCTCGCCCCGGCCAAAGAGGCTGGTCGACTTGGTCGAGCGCTTGACGCTGGTGCCCATGGCATACTGGTTGTTCTCGATCACGAAGACGATCGGCAGGTCCCACAGCTCGGCCATGTTGTAGGTCTCGTAGACCTGGCCCTGGTTGGCCGCGCCGTCGCCGAAATAGGTGAAGGTGACGTTGTCGTTGCCGAGGTACTTGTCGGCGAATGCCAGCCCGGCGCCCAGCGGCACCTGCGCCGCGACGATGCCGTGGCCGCCGTAGAAATGCTTTTCGCGGCTGAACATGTGCATGCTGCCGCCCTTGCCCTTGGAATAGCCGCCCTCGCGGCCGGTCAGCTCGGCCATGACGCCGCGGGCTTCCATGCCGCAGGCCAGCATGTGACCGTGGTCGCGATAGCTGGTGATGCGCTTGTCGCCTTCCTTGGCGCAGGCCTCGAGGCCCACGACGACCGCTTCCTGGCCGATGTAGAGGTGGCAGAAACCGCCGATCAGACCCATGCCGTAAAGCTGGCCCGCCTTTTCCTCGAAGCGGCGGATCAGCAGCATGTCGCGGTAGTATTTCAGCAGTTCGTCCTTGGAGACGTTCGAGGGCGTCTCCCTCTGCAGGCTCGGTTTCCTGGCCATGCGGCACATCCTCCGGAAAGCGTGGTCGGAATAGTTCAGCGTTAAACTATCCGTAACGCATCGCCGGGACCCGTGCAATCCCGCTGCCGCGCGGGGGGCGGACAGGCGGGACGTGCCCTACCTGAGGATGATTTCGTCTGCGCGAACAAGGCCCAAGACCTCGCGCGCCTGTTCGTCCAGCAGGTCCAGGTCCAGGTAATCGTCGGACAGGCGCCGGGTCAGGTTCTGCATCTGGGCCACCTCGGCCCGCAGCGTGTCGCGCTGCTGTTCCAGCTCCTCCGTCTCGGCCTCGATCTGGATGCGGCGCAGGATGCCCGAAGGGCCCTGGACGGCGGCGAAGGCGAAATAGAGGCCCAGTGCGCAGGTCAGCACGATGAAGACGGTGGCACCGATCGAAAGGCGTTGAGGCATGGTCTGTTCCTAATGGCGGACCGATGATGGCACAGCGGCCGCGGAGGGGGAATCCCCCTCAGGCGCGGGCGCGAAAGATCGCCTCCAGCCGCCGGGCCTCGTCCTGAAGGCCCCAGGGCGGGTTCAGGATCCACATGCCGGACCCGACCATCGAATGGCCGGGCCGCGCGGGCGGAAAGGCGACCTCGGACAGCAGCGCCTGCGGAAACTGCGTGACCAGCGCGGCGGTCATGGCCAGGTGGCGGTGGTCGGTCAGGATCGGATACCACAGGGCGATGACGCCCACGTTCCACTTGCGCGCGATCAGGGCGATCTGGCGCGGGATTTCGGCATAGTCGGTCTTGACCTCATAGCTGGGGTCGATCAGCAGCAGGCCGCGCCGGGGGGTGGGGGGACAGACCGCCTGCGCCATCTGGAAGCCGTCGCGTGCGTGCAGCGTGGCAAAGCCCGCCACCTGGCGCAGCGCCTCGTGTTCGCCGGGATGCAGTTCCGCCAGATGGGCGCGATCCTCGAAGCGCAGGAAATGCCCTGCGATCAGCGGCGACCCGGGATAAATGCCGGGTCCGCGGATGGCGCGGATCGCGGTCAGCGCCTGCATCAGCGGATGGTCGGGCGGCAGCCAGCCCTCGGCTTCGGCGCGGGCGATGCCGCTGGCGGCCTCTCCGGTCTTCAGCGCCTCGGGGCCGGCCAGATCGTAAAGACCGCGGCCGGCATGGGTTTCCAGGTAGGACAGCGGCTTGTCCTTGCGGGTCAGGTAATCCAGGGCCGAGGCCAGCAGCGCGTGCTTGTGCAGATCGGCCAGGTTTCCTGCGTGATAGGCGTGTTGATAGCTGAGCATGCGCCTGCCTTAGCGTCCCTTGGCGCGGCGCGAAAGGCGTCAATCGGCGCGCTTGACCTCGGATCTGCTCTTGAGCACCTCGTCGCCGTCGTCCTGGCGGATCAGATAGGCGGGCTGGTCCTTGCTGGCCGTGCGCTTGATGTGGCTGCCCTTGATCGTGCGTTCCACGTCGTCGGTGAAGATGTCCGTGATCTTTCCGCTGGCTGTGCTGCCCGACCAGTTCCACGTCACCTTTGTTCCCTTGCGCAGCATCTGCGACCTCCTGGCTTTTGCCGGGGTCAATGCGGTCGGGGCGCGGTGGTTCCGGGGGCGGGAAAAAGGCGCGGCGGCACCCAGGGAGGAGGAGGGGTGCCGCCGCTGAACGCTGGCCCAGGGAGGAGGAGGGGCCGCGTTTGGGGTGCGGTGCCGGCCAGGGAGGAGGAGAGGCCACCACCGCTTGCGCAGGTCCGGGAGGGAGGAGGAGGACCCGGCGCAATCGGTTGCCGCGGATGGGGCGGCTATGAGGAGCGCGGCGACCTCCAGGGAGGAGGAGGGAGGTCGCCGCTGAACGCTGGCCCAGGGAGGAGGAGGGGCCGCGTATGGGGTGCGGTGCCGGCCAGGGAGGAGGAGAGGCCACCACCGCTTGCGCAGGTCCGGGAGGGAGGAGGAGGACCCGGCGCAATCGGTTGCCGCGAATGGGGCGGCTATGGTTTTTGCGGCGACCCCTGGGAGGAGGAGCGGGGCCGCCGCCTTCCGCACTGAACCCGGGGAGGAGGATCGGGTTCCGGCGTGTCTTTGGGCGACATCCCCAGGGAGGAGGAGAGAGGATGTCGCCGGTCCCGGCCCAGGGAGGAGGAAAGGCCGGGAAACTGAATCTTACTTTGCCGAGGCCCAGGCAGCTTCGTGGGCGAGGCGGGTGATCATCGAACGGTTGATGCCCAGATCGTTCAGATCGCGGGTCGTCAGGGCGTTCAGTTCACGCACGGTCTGGCGGTAAACGGCGCGGCGGGCGCGGTTTTCCTGCATGCGCTGGATCGCGGTCAGCAGGCGGCCACGCAGGCCATGGTCGGCGGCGGCGTTCTGTGCTTGGGCGATAACAGCCATTGTCGTATCCTTTCGGTTCGTCTCGTCTTCGCCGTTCCCGGATTGGCCCGGCGCTTCGTTGATCCAAAGATGGCGCTAATGCTGCGGATGCACAACGCACGCTTTGCCAATGCTGCCATGCAGAAAATGCATGCCTTAGGCTGACCTATCGCCTCGCTTATGCCTGAAAAGTTGTCACAAAATTGATACGGTACATTTGTTAGCGGTCACGCCGCGACAGCGAATTCCCGTCTGTTTGAAAGCGGTTAGCGTTGCGCGGCACGGATTGTCGCACGAGGTGTTGAGGCCGCGGCCGCGATGCTGCATGGTCTGTGCCACATTAAGACACAGGTGCCGCACATGCCCGTCAGCCGCGAAACGATCCTTAGGGAAATCTCCGACATCGCCTTGCCGCAGGGCGGAACACTGGGTCAGGCGGATATCGTCCGGGCTGTCGCGGTGGAGGGAGGGACGGTGCGATTCGTCCTGGAGGTCGAGAACGCGGCCACCGCCAAGGCCTTTGCCCCCGTGGAGGCCGAGGCCCGTGCCCGGCTGGAGCGCCTGCCCGAGGTAGACAAGGTGCAGATCGTGATGACCGCCCCCGCCAAGCCCGCGCCGCCCAAGGCGGTGTCGGGCCAGGCACCCTCCCTGAAGATCGGCGGCCACCCGACCGCGCAGGCGGGTCCGATGGCCATTCCGGGCGTTCGCCACATCATCGCCATCGGATCGGGCAAGGGGGGCGTCGGAAAATCGACCGTCACCTCGAACCTGGCGGTGGCGCTGGCAAAGGCGGGGCGCAAGGTCGGATTGCTGGATGCCGACATCTATGGCCCCTCGCAGCCGCGGATGATGGGGGTCAGCGGCCGTCCGGCCAGCCCCGACGGCCAGCGCATCGAGCCGCTGCACGCCCATGGCGTCACCGTCATGTCGATCGGCCTGATGCTGAAGGAGGGCGAGGCGCTGGTCTGGCGCGGTCCGATGCTGATGGGCGCGCTGCAGCAGATGCTGCAGCAGGTGAACTGGGGCGAGCTGGACGTGCTGCTGATCGACCTGCCGCCCGGCACCGGCGACGTGCAGCTGAGCCTGTGCCAGAAGGCACCGGTGACCGGGGCGATCATCGTCTCAACTCCGCAGGACGTGGCGCTGCTGGACGCGCGGCGCGCGATCGACATGTTCGGCAAGCTGAAGACCCCGGTCCTGGGCCTGATCGAGAACATGTCGACCTATGTCTGCCCCAAATGCGGGCATGAGGCGCATCTGTTCGGTCATGGCGGCGTTGCCTCCGAGGCCGAGGCGCTGGGCCTGCCCTTCCTGGGAGAGCTGCCGCTGGAGCTGGAGGTGCGGTTGGCGGGCGATTCGGGTCAGCCGGTCGCCTTGGGCGAGGGAGGCGTCGCGCAGGCCTATGCGCGGCTGGCCGAGCGGCTGGTCGCGGGCGGTTTGGCCTGACGGGATCCGGGATTTTCCGGCACTTGTGGGACTGCACGGGAGGGGGCGCGAGGCGTCCTCTCTTTTTCGTGATCGATCGTGAACATCTTCATTTTTCTCTCGGCAGAAGCTGCTTGCATGGCGCAGAACTGTGCTGATCCTGCCGCAGTCCGGGATTTTGAGGCCCGTAAGCGCCTGTTCCAGATATGGTGTGTCCCTTTGGCAACGTCACCAAGCCTAGGCACCAGATCGCCCGGATTCTCGATTCGGACTGCGCGTGGCGCAAAATGTGATCGTCAGAACGAGGGTCCTGGACGAAGAATACCGTTGCTTCCCATGAATTCCCATGTCACAACGAAATCACGAAAACGGGCAGCGAAAAGGGGCGAAAAGACCCCACGAAGGCGAAGCAGACTTCATACAGGCATCCGTTTTCCAACATAGCCGACCCGCGCGTGCGAGCAGCACCTCCCCCAGGTGGCGCGCGACCGGGTCGGCAACCACCCCGCAAAGGGGCCCGGGTAATCGGGAACGAGGGCGGCGGATCGGGCAGTGGCAGCGGCCCGATCCGCCCTTTCTCTTTCGGAGGTCCCGAAGGAGCAGGCAGGCAGTGAGGGCGGGCGCAAGGTGGCGCGGAAGTTCAGAGGCACCGAAACCGTCAAGGTGGATGGCAAGGGTCGCATGTCGATCCCGGCACGCCTGCGGCGCGTCTTCGATGCCGGCGATCCGTCCTTTGCAGGTTCGAATGCCGGGCGCACGCAGCTGGTGGCCGTTTATGGCCCCGACTGGTGGAACTGGCTGGAGCTTTACACCATCGAGGCCATCGAGGAAATCGACGAGCAGATCGACCGCCTGACCCGCGGCAGCCAGGAGCGCCGCTGGCTGGAACTGCTGATGAACGGCCAGTCCACCGACTTGGAGATCGACCGCGAGGGGCGTCTGGTCTTGCCGGCGAAGCTGCGCGACAAGCTGGGCTTTGCCGAGGGGACCGAGACGATCTTTGAATCGCGCGGCGACTATATCCAGGTCTACCACCCCGAAGAGCGGCCCAAGGACGTGCAGGCGCTGGAGGATTTCGCCGCCCAGCACGGTCCCGACTTTGACCCGCGGGCCTTCCTGCACAAGACGCTGGAAGGCTGAGCGATGGCAGATCCCCATATCCCCGTTCTTCTGAACCCGCTGCTGAGGGCAGTCGCCCCGGTGCGCGGCGTCTGGCTGGACGGCACCTTCGGGGCGGGCGGCTATGCCCGCGGCCTGCTGGAGGCGGGGGCCGACCTGGTGATCGGCGTCGATCGCGATCCGTCGGTCTTTGCCATGGCCGAGGACTGGCGCGGCGCCTGGGGCGACCGGCTGCGGCTGGTCGAGGGGACGTTCTCGGACCTGGACCGGCTGGCGGGGCAGCCGCTGGACGGGGTGGTGCTGGACCTGGGCGTCAGTTCGATGCAGCTGGACCAGGCAGAACGCGGCTTTTCCTTCATGCGCGACGGGCCGCTGGACATGCGCATGGGGGGCGACGTTCCTTCGGCCGCCGACCTGCTGAACACCGCGACCGAGGCCGAGATTGCCGATGTGCTGTATCATTACGGCGAAGAGCGCGCCTCGCGCCGCATCGCCCGCGCCATCGTGGCGGCCCGGCCGCTGACCCGCACCGCGCAGCTGGCGCAGGTCGTGAGCGGCTGCCTGCCGCGGCAGAAGCCCGGCCAGAGCCACCCCGCCACGCGCAGCTTCCAGGCGATCCGCATCTGGGTGAACGACGAGTTCGGCCAGCTGGTGGCGGGCCTGTCCGCCGCCGAGCGGGCGCTGAAGCCGGGCGGTCAACTGGCCGTTGTCAGCTTTCATTCGCTGGAGGACCGGATCGTCAAGCGCTTCATGCAGGCCCGGTCCGACGCGGGCGGCGGCGGCAACCGTTATGCACCCGTGACGCAGGTGGTGGACCCGGCCTTCACCCTGCCGTTTCGCCGCGCCATCGGCCCCGACCCGGACGAGCTGGAGGGCAATCCGCGCGCGCGTTCGGCCCTGCTGCGGGTCGGCATCCGGACCGAGGCGCCGGCAGGCACGGTCGATGCGCGCAGCCTGGCCATGCCGCACCTGCCCGGCCGGGAGGGTGCCTGATGCGGTCGATCACCTATCTGGCCTGCGTGCTGATCGTCATGGGCCTGGCCTTCTGGGCCTATCGCGAGAACTATGCCACCCAGGCCTCGATCGGCGAGATGGGACAGGTCCAGCGCGAGATCGCCGGACTGCGCGAGGAGCTGGGCGTGCTGCGCGCCGAATGGGCCTTTCTCAACCGCCCGGACAGGCTGCGCCAGCTGGTCGACCTGAACTTCGAGCGCCTGCAGCTGGTGCCGGTCGAGACCGGCCAGTTCATCGACCTGGACCATATCGACTATCCCAAGCCGCCCGCCCCGCCCGAATTTGAAACAGACCCCGCAAATCCCGAGGAACAGCCATGATCCGCACCCCTCTGCGCCCCCTGGCCCGCATTCTTCGTGCCCGTGAACGCGGGGAGAACCCCGACGACATCGAGGCCGAGAACCGCCGCCGGCGCCACGAGCAGATCCAGGACCGCGCCCGCCGCCGGGCCGAGGGTCGGCTGGTGCTGATGGCCTGCTGCTTTGCGCTGGCCTTCGGCACGGTCGGGCTGCGGATGGGGGCCCTGGCCTCCAGCCAGCCCTCCGAGCCGCGCGCACAGGTCCTGTCGGCGCAGATCATGTCGCAGCGGGCGGATATCACCGACCGTCGCGGCCGGGTTCTGGCCACGAACCTGCTGACGCATTCGGTCTATGCCCACCCCCACCAGATGGTCGACCCGGTCGCCACGGCGCAGGGCCTGGCGCGGATCTTTCCCGACCTGGATGTCGAGCGCCTGACGCGGGACTTTACCGGCGACCGCAAGTTCCTGTGGATCAAGCGCAAGATCAGCCCCGAGCAGATGCAGGCGGTCCATGACCTGGGCGAGCCCGGCCTGCTGTTCGGCCCGCGCGAGATGCGCATCTATCCCAATGGCGACGTGGCCGGGCATATCCTGGGCGGTTCCGGCTTTGGCAACGAGGGCGTCAGCAGCGCCGAGGTGATCGGCATTGCGGGCGTGGAAAAGGCCTTCGATGCCTGGCTGCGCGACCCGGCGAATGACGGCGCGCCGCTGTCGCTGTCCATCGACCTGACGCTGCAGCAGGCGATGGAGGACGTTCTGGCCTCGGGCATGAACGTGATGAACGCCAAGGGCGCCACGGGCATCCTGATGGAGGTCGCCAGCGGAGAGATCCTGGCCATGGCCAGCCTGCCCGATTTCGACCCCAACGACCGCCCCCGGCCGCTGCTGAAGGGCGATCCGTCCGACAGCCCGCTGTTCAACCGCGCGGTCCAGGGCCAGTACGAGCTGGGATCGACCTTCAAGATCTTTCCGGTCGCGCAGGCGCTGGACCTGGGGCTGATCAACCCGTCCAGCGGCATCAATGCGCAGGCGCCGATGCGCATCGGCCGGTTCCTGATCAACGACTTTCACAACTACGGCCGCGAGCTGAGCGCCACGGACGTGATCGTGAAATCCTCGAACGTGGCGACGGTGCGCATCGCGCAGATGATCGGGGTCGAGCGGCAGAAGGACTTTCTGGACAAGCTGGGCCTGTTCGTGCCCACCTCGATCGAGATGGTCGAGGCGCCCACCGGCCAGCCGCTGGTGCCGCAGCGCTGGCCCGCCGTGACCGCCGCGACGGTCAGCTTTGGCCACGGGCTGGCGGCCAGCCCGCTGCACCTGGCCGCGGCCTATGCCACCATCGCCAATGGCGGCAAGCGCGTGACGCCTACGCTGGTTCATGGCCGCCAGCGGCCCGAGGGCGAGCAGGTGCTGTCGCCCCGCGCCGCCGCCATGTCCATCGACATGCTGCGCCAGGTCGTGACGCGCGGCACGGCGCGCGCCGCCGAGGTGCCCGGATACGAGGTGGCCGGCAAGACCGGCACCGCCGACAAGCCGCGCGCCTCGGGCGGCTATTACAAGAACAAGGTGATCGCGACCTTTGCCTCGGTCTTCCCGGCCAGGGATCCGAAATACGTCCTGATCGTCGCGCTGGACGAGCCCACCGCCGCCATCGGCGCGGGTGCGGAAAGCCGCACCGCCGGCCATACCGCCGTTCCCGTCGCGGCCGAGGTGATCCGCCGCGTGGGCCCGCTGCTGGGGCTGGAGCCGATCACCGACGAAAAACTGCCGACGATCGCCGCGCGCTTCGAACCCCGTGTTGAACACGGCGAAGCCGCTGAGATAAAGCTCGTCGCGAACAAATGACGGGTGGGACTGTGAGCAAGGACGAGGTGACGCTGTCGCAGCTGGGGCTGCACGCGCGCGACGGGCGGGACCCGATCATCACGGGGCTGTCCATCGACAGCCGCACGGTCAAGCCGGGGCACCTGTTCGCGGCGCTTCCGGGTTCGGCCCTGCACGGCGGCGAGTTCATCCAGTACGCGCTGCGCATGCAGGCGGCGGCGGTGCTGACCGACCGCAAGGGTGCCGAGATCGCGGCCGATGTCCTGGCCGGTTGGCCGGGCGCCGTGGTGGTGGCCGAGGACCCGCGCGCGGCCCTGGCGGGAGCGGCGTCCCTGTGGTTCCGCGACCAGCCCGAGCATGTGGTGGCGGTCACCGGCACCAGCGGAAAGACCAGCGTCGCCAGCTTTACCCGGCAGATCTGGCAGGCCCTGGGGCACAAGGCCATCAGCCTGGGGACGATGGGGGTCGAGGGCGATCATCACGCCAAGCTGGCCCATACGACACCCGACCCGCTGACCCTGCATCGCGTCCTGTCCGAGGCCGTCGCGGCGGGCGTGACCCATGCCGCGATGGAGGCGTCGAGCCACGGGCTGGACCAGCGGCGCCTGGACGGCGTGCAGGTCGAGGCGGGGGCCTTTACCAATTTCAGCCAGGATCACCTGGACTATCACGCGGGCTTTGACGAATATTTCGCCGCCAAGGCGCTGCTGTTCAACCACATCCTGCAGGACGGCGCCGCGGCCGTGATCAACATCGACAGCCAGCGCGGGCGGCAGATGGCCGACATCGCCAAGGATCGCGGCCTGGCGCTGACCACGGTCGGCACGGGCGAGAACGCGATGCTGCGGATCCTGGGGCAGCGCTATGACGCGACGGGGCAGGACCTGCGCTTTTCGGTGATGGGCCAGGCGCATCTGGTGCGGCTGGGGCTGATCGGCGGATTTCAGGCCGAGAACGTGCTGGCCGCGATGGGCCTGTGCCTTGCGGCGGGCGATGCGGCCGAGGCGATCATTCGCGTGCTGCCCAATCTGACCACGGTGCGGGGCCGGATGCAGCTGGCCGCGCAGCGCGAGAACGGCGCCGCGGTCTTTGTCGATTACGCCCACAAGCCGGGCGCCGTGACGGCCGCGCTGCAGTCGCTGCGCCCGCATGTGATGGGGCGCATCGTCTGCATCATCGGCGCCGGCGGCGACCGCGACCGCGGCAAGCGCCCGCTGATGGGCGAGGCGGCGCGCGAACATGCCGACGTGGTCATCGTCACCGACGACAATCCGCGCACCGAGGATCCCGCCGCCATCCGCGCCGCCGTGATGGAGGGCGCCGGTCCCGAGGCGACCGAAGTGGCCGACCGCGCGGAGGCGATCCTGCGCGGCGTCGATGCGCTGCAGCCGGGCGACGCCTTGCTGATCTGCGGCAAGGGGCATGAGACCGGCCAGATCGTCGGGCAGGATGTCTATCCCTTCGACGATGCCGAACAGGCCTCGGTCGCGGTGGCGGCACTGGACGGCCGGATATGAGCCTCTGGACCGCGAAGGAGGCCGCCGCCGCAACCGGCGGGCGGGTGCAGGGCGACTGGGTGGCGGGCGGCGTGTCGATCGACACGCGGACGCTGGTGCCGGGGGACCTGTTCGTGGCCCTTCAGGCGGCGCGCGACGGCCATGATTTCGTGGCGCAGGCGCTGGACAAGGGGGCGGCTGCCGCCCTGGTCAGCCGCATTCCCGAAGGGCTGCCCGCCGATGCGCCGCTGCTGGTGGTGCCAGACGTGCTGCGCGGGCTGGAGGATCTGGGCCGCGCCGGCCGCGCCCGCACGCGCGCTAGGGTTGTCGCGATCACCGGGTCGGTGGGCAAGACCTCGACCAAGGACATGGCGCGGGCGGCGCTGGCGGGGCAGGGGCGTATCCACGCCGCCGAGGCCAGCTACAACAACCACTGGGGCGTGCCGCTGACCCTGGCGCGGATGCCGGCGGACACCGATTTCGCGATCATCGAGATCGGCATGAACCACCCCGGAGAGATCGCGCCCCTGTCGCGCATGGCACGCCCGCATGTGGCGCTGATCACCACCGTCGCGGCCGCGCATCTGGAGGCCTTTGGCGTCATCGAGGGCATCGCCCGCGAAAAGGGCGCCATCTTCGAGGGGCTGGAGCCGATCGGCACGGCCGTCCTGCCCGAGGATCTGGAGGTGACCCAGATCCTGCGCGATTGCGCGGATGCGGCGGGCGCCATCGTCGTGGGGTTCGGCGAGCATGGCGCAGCACGCCCATTGCGGATCCAGCCGGCCGAGGGGCGCCTGTCCTGCAAGGCCCGGATCACCGGAGAGACCGTCGATTTCACCCTGTCCACCACCGGGCGCCACTTTGCCATGAACGCGGTCGGCGTGCTGGCGGCCCTTGCGGCGGCGGGCGCGGACCTGAAGCAGGCGGCGGCGCGGCTGGCGGAGTGGCAGCCGCCGAAGGGGCGGGGCGCGGTCGAGGATCTGGGTGACATCCGCCTGATCGACGACGCCTTCAACGCCAATCCCGCCTCGCTGTCGGCGGGGCTTGCGATGCTGGCCGGCCTGCCGGCCGAACGCCGTGTCGCGATCCTGGGCGACATGCTGGAATTGGGCCCGGACGAGGTCGCGCTGCACCGTGCGGTGGCCCATGACCCCGCGATGCAGTCGGTGGGGCTGGTCCATTGTGCCGGACCGCGCATGCGCCACCTGCACGAGGCACTTCCCGAAGCCCGGCGCGGGCTGTGGACTGAAACGGCGGCCGAGCTTGCCGCCCGCGCCGCCGAACTGGTCCGACCGCAGGATGTCGTGCTGGTGAAGGGATCGAAATCCTCGCGCATCTCGACCGTGGTCGAGGCGCTGCGGGCCATGGCCGCCCAAGACAAAGGATAATGCCATGCTCTACTGGCTCAGCAACCTCTCCGAGGGCGGGGATCTCTTCAACCTGTTCCGCTATATCACCTTCCGGGCGGGGGCGGCCTTCTTCACGGCGCTGTTCTTCGGCTTCATCTTTGGGCGTCCGCTGATCAACCACCTGCGCCGCGTCCAGAAGAAGGGCCAGCCGATCCGCGACGACGGCCCGCAAAGCCACCTGTCCAAGGCCGGCACGCCGACCATGGGGGGGCTGCTGATCCTGTCGGCGCTGCTGGTCTCGACCTTGCTCTGGGCGCGGCTGGACAACGGCTATGTCTGGGTCGTGCTGCTGGTCACCGCCGGTTTCGCCGGGATCGGCTTTGCCGACGATTATGCCAAGGTCACCAAGCAGAACACCAAGGGCGTCAGTTCGCGCATCCGCATGCTGCTGGGGCTGGTGATCGCCGCGCTGGCGGGGCTGGCCGCATCCTTGATGCATCCCGACGCGCTGACGAACCAGCTGGCCCTGCCGATCTTCAAGGACGCGCTGATCAACCTAGGCTTCCTGTTCATTCCCTTTGCGATGATCGTGATCGTGGGTTCGGCCAATGCCGTGAACCTGACCGACGGCCTGGACGGCCTGGCGATCATGCCGGTGATGATGGCGGCGGGCACCCTGGGCATCATCGCCTATACGGTCGGTCGCGTCGACTTTACCGAATACCTGGGCGTCCACCATGTGCCCGGCAGCGGCGAAATCCTGATCTTTGTCGCGGCGCTGATCGGCGGTGGCCTGGGCTTTTTGTGGTACAACGCCCCCCCGGCGGCGGTCTTCATGGGCGATACCGGCAGCCTGGCCCTGGGCGGCGCCCTGGGGGCCATCGCCGTGGTCACCAAGCACGAGATCGTGCTGGCGATCGTCGGCGGCCTTTTCGTGGTCGAGGCGCTCAGCGTGATCATCCAGGTGCTCTACTTCAAGCGCACCGGCAAGCGTGTCTTCCTGATGGCGCCGATCCACCACCATTTCGAGAAGAAGGGCTGGGGCGAGGCGCAGATCGTCATCCGCTTCTGGATCATCGCGCTGATCCTGTCCCTGATCGGCCTGGCCACGCTGAAGCTGCGCTGATCTTCTTTTATGCCCAAATATCCTCGGGGGTCCGGAGGCAGAGAGCCTCCGGCCGCGACATCAGGAGCCCGTCATGATCCCTGTCCAGGCTGTCGAAGACCAGACTATCGCCGTTCTCGGCCTGGGGCGTTCGGGCAAGGCCACCGCTGCCGCGCTGCAGGCCGGCGGCGCGCGGGTCGTGGTCTGGGATGACAGTGTCGACACCCGCGAGGCCGCAGCGGCCGAGGGGCTGTCCATCGTCGACCTGACCCGGGACGAGGGCTGGGAGGGCGTCGCGGCGCTGATCGTGTCGCCGGGGATCCCGCATCTTTATCCGCGCCCGCATCCCGTCATCCAAGAGGCCTATGCCCGCGGCATCCCGGTTGACAACGACATCGGCCTGTTCTTTCGCAGCTATGCCACCGACGACTGGCAGGGCTTTGATCGTGCGCCCCGCGTTGTTGCGGTGACCGGGTCGAACGGCAAGTCGACCACCACCGCGCTGATCCACCATATCCTGGTATCCTGCGGGCGGCCCGCGCAGATGGGCGGGAACATTGGGACCGGCGTGCTGTCGCTGGAACCGGCCATCGACGGCGAGGTGGTGGTGCTGGAGCTATCCAGCTATCAGACCGACCTGGCGCGGGCGCTGACCCCGGATGTCGCGGTCTTCACCAACCTGTCGCCGGACCATCTGGACCGGCATGCCGGGCATGGGGGCTATTTCGCCGCCAAGCGCCGCCTGTTCGCCGAGGGTGGACCTGACCGCGCCGTCATCGGAGTGGACGAGGTCGAGGGCCAGTATCTGGCCAACCAGCTGGCCATGGGCCCGCGCGATGACCGGGTGATCCGCGTGTCGGCGGGGCAGAAGCTGGAAGGCATGGCTTGGTCCGTCTTTGCCCGCAAGGGATTCCTGTCCGAATACCGCAAGGGGCGCCAGGCCGCCTCGATCGACCTGCGCGCGGTGCGGGGCCTGCCGGGCGCGCACAACCACCAGAACGCCTGTGCCGCCTATGCCGCATGCCGCGCCCTGGGCCTGGCCCCGCGCGACATCGAGGCCGCCTTCCACAGCTTTTCGGGCCTGCCGCATCGCAGCCAGACCGTGGCCGAGATCGGCGGCGTCCGCTTTGTGAATGATTCCAAGGCCACCAATGTCGATGCGGCCGCCAAGGCGCTGCAGGCCTTTGACCGCATCCGCTGGATCGCCGGGGGCCTGGGCAAGGAGGGCGGCATCGCCGCGCTGGCACCGCATCTGGGGCGGGTCGCCAAGGCCTACCTCATCGGTCATTCCGCCCGCGACTTTGCCCTGGAGATCGGCCAGACCCCCTACGAGATCGCCGAGACCATGGACCAGGCCGTGGCCCGCGCCGCAGCCGATGCCGAGGCGGGGGACACGGTCCTGCTGGCGCCGGCCGCCGCCAGCTTTGACCAGTACCCGAACTTCGAGAAGCGTGGCGAGCACTTCGTCCAGCTGGTCGAGGCGCTGGATCGAAACGGCCAAGCCTCCTGAATCCTGCAGGCGCCGGGGCTTCGGGGCCGCTTGCATCCTCCGCGGCTTTCGCGAAAGCCTTGGGCACAACAGGGCAGGGGGATGCATGACGGTGATGATGGATGCAGAGGCGCTGAACGCCTTTCTGGCGCGGGACTTCCCGCAGGTGGCCGGCAGCTATCGCGTGGAGCAGGTCGAGGAGACGCGGCTGGTCGCGCGGCTGGTGACGGAGGAGGAGCATCTTCGCCCCGGCGGCACGGTCAGCGGGCCTTCGATGTTCGCACTGGCCGACCTGGCGATCTATTGCGCGATCCTGGCGCGGATCGGACCCGTGGCCTTGGCGGTGACGACCAATGCGTCGATCGACTTCATGCGCAAGCCCGCAGCCGGGCGGGATCTGTTGGCCGAATGCCGGCTGCTGAAGCTGGGCCGGGTGCTGGCCGTCGCCGAGGTGCTGATCTTTTCGGAAGGGCAGGTCGAGCCGGTGGCGCGCTGCTCCATGACCTATTCGATTCCGCCAAAACCGCGCGAATCCATGGGTGTGCGATACGGTATTTAAATACCTATATTTTAATGCGCTGTAATTGTTCGGGAATTGGGAGCGTGAGGCGCTTGACGCAGCGCCGGCAATCCCCGATATACCCGCATCTCGAATGATTACGACCCTGAAGGGACGACCGATGAAAACCTATACCGCGAAACCGGCGGAGATCGAG